>NZ_JBJHAC010000023.1:0-85997 GCF_054050835.1 Blastococcus sp. SYSU DS0510
CCGGGCTTCGTCCCTGGCTGGATGTCCCACTCTACGCCGGTTTCCAGCAGCCCGTCTAGCGGGGGGCTGGTCCGGCGGCCCTCCCGGGCCGCGCGGCGCAGAGAGAAAGTTACGTGCCCCCGCAGGCTGTGTCAAACCCGTGGTCCGTGACGCCCGACACGCTGCCGTCACACGCCCGTCGCCGCGCGTTCACAGGGCCCGGGGGGCTCAGCCGGCCCGCTGCACGCCGGCGATCGAGCGGCGCCCGCGGCGCAGGACGAGCCAGCCACCGGGGAGCCAGGCGTCCTCCGCCGGGCGGTCGTCGGCGTCCGCCACCCGCTCGTTGTTGAGGTAGGCCCCGCCCTCCTTGACCGTGCGTCGAGCCTCCGACAGGGAGCCCACGAGCCCGGTCTGCTGGAGCAGCTGGGCCACGGTCGGCGGGTCGCCGTCGACCGTGATGCTCCCGGCCTCGGTGAGCGCCGCGGCGAGGGTCGCCTCGTCCAGCGAGCGCAGGTCCTCCCGGCCGAAGAGCGCGCGTCCCGCGGCCTCGGCCTGCCGGAGCTGGTCGGGGCCGTGCACGAGCAGGGTCAGCTCCTCGGCGAGCGCGCGCTGGGCCGTGCGGGCAGCCGGCCGCTCGAGGCTCTCGGTGATCAGCACCTCGAGCTCGTCGGCCGGGCGCTCGGAGAACAGCGGCAGCCACGTGCGGGCGTCGGCGTCGTCGGCGTTGAGCCAGAACTGGAAGAACGCGTAGGGGGACGTCAGCGACGGGTCGAGCCAGACGGTCCCGCCCTCGCTCTTGCCGAACTTGGTGCCGTCGGCCTTGGTCACCAGCGGCGTCGACAGGGCGTGCACCCCGGCCCCCTCGACCCGGCGGACCAGGTCGATGCCGGCGGTGAGGTTGCCCCACTGGTCCGAGCCGCCGGTCTGCAGGGTGACGCCGTGGCGCCGGTGCAGCTCCAGGAAGTCGTTGGCCTGCAGGATCTGGTAGCTGAACTCGGTGTAGCTGATGCCCGCCTCGGAGTTCAGCCGGGCCGAGACCGCCTCCTTGGCGAGCATCCGGCCCACCCGGAAGTGCTTGCCGAGCCCCCGCAGGAAGTCGATGGCCGAGAGCTCGCCGGTCCAGTCGAGGTTGTCCACGTAGACCGGTGGGGCCAGCCCGTCGCGCTCGGCCGGCAGGTCCAGGAACGGCGCCACCTGCCGGCGGATGCTCTCCACCCACCCGGCGACGACAGAAGGGTCGTTCAGCTGCCGCTCCGCCGACGGGCGCGGGTCACCGATCAGACCCGTCGCGCCACCGACCAGGACCACCGGCCGGTGCCCCGCCCGCTGCAGGGCCCGCAGCACCATGAACTGCACGAGGTGCCCGACGTGCAGGCTCTCCGCCGTCGGGTCGAAGCCGCAGTAGTAGGTGACCGGCCCCTCGGCGAGATGGGCGCGCAGCGCGGCCTCGTCCGTGCTCTGGGCGATCAACCCGCGGCGGTGCAGCTCGTCGATGACTCCGTGGGCGGCAGGCGTGGTCACAGGGGTCCATCCTGCCCGGCGCGTCCGCGCCGCGGTCTGCCGCCCGCCCGGAAGGCGCTCACCGACGGCGCGCCGGTCTCCCAGAACCGCCAGGGCAGCTCCGTGGCGACGCTGATGCCGACGCGGGGTCCGGCCGACACCTCGGCCGGCGCGGTCCCCCGGTGCAGGCGCACCGGGGAGGCCGGATCGAGCAGGTCGGTGCCGAGATCCGGGCGCCCGACGGCGAGGGCCTGGGTCAGCCGCGCCGGCCCACCGGCCAGGTCGCGAGGGGTCCGCGCGACCGGACGCCGGGCGCGCGCCAGCTCCTCCCCCGCCACGACCTCGCCGGCGCGCAGAAGCACCGCCGAGCCCTCGCCCTCGCGCCCCACGACGACGTTGGCGCACCAGTGCACCCCGTAGGAGAAGTACACGTAGAGCCGCCCCGGCGGGCCGAACATGATCGCCGCCCGGGGCGTCGGACCGCGGTGCGAGTGCGCCGCCGGGTCGACGCCCGACCCGGAGTAGGCCTCGACCTCGGTGAGCCGCAGCGCCACGGTGCCCTCCGGCCGGTCGGTGACCACCCAGCAGCCGAGCAGGGACGGCGCGACCTCGTCGACCGGGCCGAGCAGCTCCTCGGCCCGGACCAGCGGGCCCGGCTCCGACGACGGCACGCTCAGAGGGCCGCGGCCACGGGCGAGGACACCGCCCACCCGGCGTGCTGCCGCGCCGCCTCGGCCAGCTGCGCGAGCTGCCCCGCGACCCGTTCCGGCGCCGTGCCGCCCCGCGCCGACCGCGCCGCCAGCGCCCCCGGCACCGACAGCACCGAGCGCACGTCGGGGGTGAGCCGCGGGTCGATGCCGGCCAGCTGCTCGTCGTCCAGCTGGTCGAGCTCGAGACCCGCCTCCTCGCAGAACGCGACCATCGCGCCGCTGATCTCGTGCGCCGACCGGAACGGCACCCCCTGCCGGACCAGCCACTCCGCGACGTCGGTGGCCAGCGCGAAGCCCTGCGGCGCGGCGGCCTCCAGCACCTCGGGGCGCAGGGTGAGGGTCGCGACCATCCCGGTGACCGCCGGCAGCAGGAGGAGCAGCTGCTCCATGGAGTCGAAGACCGGCTCCTTGTCCTCCTGCAGGTCGCGGTCGTAGGCGAGCGGCAGCCCCTTGAGCATGGTGAGCAGGCCGGTCAGGTTGCCGACGAAACGGCCGGATTTGCCGCGGGCGAGCTCGGCGATGTCGGGGTTCTTCTTCTGCGGCATGATCGACGACCCGGTCGCCCAGGCGTCGTCGAGGCGGGCCCAGCCGAACTCGGTCGACGTCCAGAGCACCACCTCCTCGCCCAGCCGGGAGAGGTGGACGCCGATGAGCGCGGCGGCGAAGCAGAACTCCGCGGCGAAGTCGCGGTCGCTCACGCCGTCGATGGAGTTGTCGGACGCGCGGTCGAAGCCGAGCTCGGCGGCGACGGCGTCGGGGTCCAGCGGCAGGGAGGAGCCGGCCAGCGCGCCGGAGCCGTAGGGGCTCACGGCCGCCCGACGGTCCCAGTCCCGCAGCCGGTCGACGTCGCGGGCGAAGGCGTGCGCGTGCGCGAGCAGCTGGTGGGCGAAGAGAACCGGCTGGGCGTGCTGCAGGTGGGTCATCCCGGGCGCGGCGACGTCCTGGTAGCGCTCGGCCAGGCCGACCAGCGCGTACTCCAGCGACGACAGCTCCCCGACCAGCGCGCGCACCGTGTGCCGCAGGTAGAGCCGCAGGTCGGTGGCGATCTGGTCGTTGCGGCTGCGGCCGGCGCGCAGCTTGCCGCCGAGGGCCCCCAGCTTCTCGGTGAGCCCGCGCTCGAGCGCCTCGTGCACGTCCTCGTCGGACTCGACGGCGACGAAGGTGCCGGCGGCGACCTCGTCCGACAGCTCCCGCAGCGCGCCGAGCATCTGCTCCAGCTCCTCGTCGGCGAGCAGCCCGGCGCGGTGCAGCACCCGGGCGTGCGCCCGGGAGCCGGCCAGGTCGAAGGGGGCGAGCTTCCAGTCGAAGTGCGTCGATTTGGAGAGGGCGGCCATCGCCGGGGACGGGCCGCCGCCGAAGCGCCCGCCCCAGAGCCGGGTGTGGGTCGCGGGGGCGGTCGGGTCGGTCACGGGGCGGTTCCTCCGGAGGGGTCGTCGGCCAGGTCGCTGTGCAGCTCGGGGTAGACGGCGGGGGTGCGGGCGGCCATGGCCCGCAGCCGCTCCGCGAGCGCGGGTCCGCCGTCGGGATCGCGGGACACCACCAGGAGAGTGTCGTCGCCGGCGATCGTGCCGAGCACGTCGGGGAGCCCCACCTTGTCCAGGGCCGACGCCAGGAACTGCGCGGCGCCCGGCGGGGTGCGCAGCACCGCCAGGTTGGCGCTGCCCTCCGCGCCGGTGAGCAGGTCGGCCAGCAGCCGGGTGAGCCGGGCCGGCGCGGCCTGCGCCGGGCGCAGCGGCGCGTTCTCCGGCGGCAGCACGTAGGAGGCCGGCGCGCCGTCGGAGCCGCGCATCTTCACCGCGCCGAGCTCCTCGAGGTCCCGCGAGAGGGTGGCCTGGGTGACCTCGATCCCCGACTCGGCCAGCAGCACCGCCAGCTGGGTCTGGGAGGTGATCGCCCGTGCTTCGATCAGCTCACGGATGCGGGCCTGGCGCGCCGAGCGGGTCAGGGCACCCGTCACGAACGCTCCAGGAGCCAGACGAGGAGGGCCTTCTGGGCGTGCAGGCGGTTCTCCGCCTCGTCCCAGACCGCGCTCTGCGGCCCGTCGATCACCTCGGCGGCGATCTCCTTGCCGCGGTAGGCCGGCAGGCAGTGCAGGACGACGGCGTCGTCGGCGGCGCGGGTGAGCGCCGCCTCGTCCAGCGCGTAGGGCAGGAACGGGGCGACGCGGGCCTCGTACTGGTCCTCCTGGCCCATCGACACCCACGTGTCGGTGACCAGGACGTCGGCGCCGTCGGCGGCGGCCGCGGCGTCGGCGGTCCACGCCACCGAGCCCCCGGTCTCCGCCGCGATCGCCGCCGCGCGCTCGAGCACCGCCGGGTCGGGCCGGAAGGACTCCGGCGAGGCGATCCGCACGTGCATGCCGGCGGTGGCGCCGCCGAGCAGGTAGGAGTGCGCCATGTTGTTGGCGCCGTCGCCGAGGTAGGTCATGGACCGGCCGGCCAGCGAGCCCTTGCGCTCGATCACCGTCTGCAGGTCGGCCAGGATCTGGCAGGGGTGGTACTCGTCGGTCAGCGCGTTGACCACCGGGACCCGGCTCACCGCCGCCATCGCCTCGATGCGCTCCTGGCCGGAGGTGCGCCACACGATCGCGGCGGCCTGCCGGTCCAGCACCCGGGTGGTGTCCTCGATCGGCTCCCCGCGCCCGAGCTGGCTGCCGGCCGCGTCGATGACCAGCGGGTAGCCGCCGAGCTCGGCGACGCCGACGGAGAACGACACCCGGGTGCGGGTGGAGGGCTTGTCGAACAGCACCGCCACCGCCCGGGGCACCCCGTTGGCGGCGCGCAGCGGGACGGGGGCGTCCCCGGTGTGCCGCGAGGCCTTGAGGGATGCGGCCAGGGCGAGCACCTCGGCCTGCTCGGCCGGGGTCAGGTCGTCGTCCTTGAGGAAGTGCCGGGTCACTGGTGGTTCTCCTGGAGAGCGGTGTCGAGGGCGGCGGGCAGCGCCGCCACGAAGGCGTCCACCTGCGCGTCGGTGAGGACCAGCGGCGGGGCCAGGCGGAGGACGTCCGGGGCGACCGCGTTGGTCAGGAAGCCGGCCGCGCGGAGGTCCGCCTCCAGGGCGGCGGCGACGTCGTCGGTGAGGACGACGCCGAGCAGCGCGCCCCTCCCCCGGACGCCGCGGATGCCGGCGTGGCCGAGGGCCTCGATGCCGGCGGTGAACCGGTGCTCGAGCTCCTTGGCGCGCTCGAGCAGCCCCTCGTCCCGGATGGTGTCCAGGACGGCGAGCGCCGCGGCGGCGGCGATGGGGTTGCCGCCGAAGGTGGAGCCGTGCGAGCCCGCCGTGAGCAGCTCCGCGGCGTCGCCGAAGGCGAGCATCGCGCCGATCGGCAGCCCGCCGCCGAGCGCCTTGGCCAGCGTGATGACGTCGGGGTGCAGCCCGTCGGCCTGGTGGGCGAACCACGAGCCGGTCCGCCCGATGCCCGTCTGCACCTCGTCGACGGCGAACAGCGCGCCCGCGCCCTCGGCGACGTCGGCCGCCGCGGTCAGGTAGCCGGGCGGCGCCGGCAGCACGCCGCCCTCCCCCAGCATCGGCTCGAGCAGCACCATGGCCGTCTCGGCGGTCACCGCCCCGCGCAGGGCCACGGCGTCGCCGTAGGGGACGTAGGAGACCCCACCGGGCAGCGGCGCGAAGGGCGCGGCCTTGGACGGCTGGCCGGTGAGCGCGAGCGCGCCCATCGTCCGGCCGTGGAAGGCGCCCTCGGCGGTGACGACGCCCGGGCGGCCGGTGAGCCGGCTGAGCTTGAACGCCGCCTCGTTGGCCTCGGCGCCGGAGTTGCAGAAGAAGACCCGCCCGGGCCGCCCGGCCAGCTCCAGCAGCCGCTCGGCCAGCAGGATGCCCGGCTCGTGCATCGCCAGGTTGGAGACGTGGCCCAGCCTCGCCGCCTGCGTGGTGATCGCCTCCACGACCCGGGGATGGGCGTGACCGAGGATCGTGGTCGCGATGCCGCCGAGCAGGTCGATGTACTCCCGCCCGTCGACGTCCGTGACGGCGGCGCCGCTGCCGGAGGCGAGCGCCACCGGCGGGGCCTTGTAGTTGTTCATCATCACGGCCGACCAGCGGCGGGCCAGCTCCTCGGTGTGCGTCGTCATGCTGTGCCCTCCTTCTGGTCCCTCGCCGGGACGACCATCGTCCCGGTGCCCTCGGTGGTGAACGTCTCCAGGAGCAGGGCGTGCGGGGTGCGGCCGTCGACCACGGTCGCCCGCTTCACCCCGCCCTCGACCGCCCGCAGGCAGGCGGCCATCTTCGGGATCATCCCGGCGTCCAGCGTGGGAAGGAGCTCGGCGAGCTCCCGGGCGTCGATCTGCTGCACCAGCGAGCCGCGGTCCGGCCAGTCGGCGTAGAGGCCCTCGACGTCGGTGAGCACGACCAGCTTCACCGCGCCCAGCGCGGCGGCGAGCGCGGCGGCCGCGGTGTCGGCGTTGACGTTGTGCACGACGCCGTCGGCGTCCGGGGCGACGCTCGCCACCACCGGGATGTGCCCGGCCTCCAGCAGCGCGGTGACCGGGGTGGTGTCGACGGCGGCGACGTCGCCGACCAGCCCGATGTCGACCGGTTCACCGTCGACGACCGCGGTGGTCCGCCGGGCGGTGAACAGCCCGCCGTCCTCACCGGAGAGGTGCACCGCCATCGGGCCGTGCTGGTTGATCAGCCCGACGATGTCCGGGCCGACCTGCCCGGTCAGCACCATGCGGACGACGTCGATCGTCTCCGGCGTGGTCACCCGCAACCCACCGCGGAACTCGCTGGGGATCCCCAGGCGGGTGAGCATCTCGGTGATCTGCGGGCCGCCGCCGTGGACGACGACGGGGAGGATGCCGCAGGTCCGCAGGAACACCATGTCGTCGGCGAAGGCGCGGCGGCACTCGTCGTCGACCATGGCGTGCCCGCCGTACTTGATGACGACGACCTTGCCGTGGAACTCCTTGAGCCAGGGCAGCGCACCGGTGAGGACGGCGACCTTGGCGGCGTCGCCCTCGGGGTCGTGCGTGCGCATGACCCGGCTGGTGCCGACCCGGCGGGGCAGCTTCGTCGGCGGCGCCGGCTCGTCGATGCGGACGTCGGGCGGGGTGGGGTCCTGCTGGCTCATGTCGAGTAGGCCGAGTTCTCGTGCACGTAGGCGATGGACAGGTCGTTGGTCCAGATGGTGGCCTGCTCCCCGCCGGCCCGGAGGTCGACGTCGATGGTGATCTGCCGGCCGGTGAGGTCGACCCCCTCGCGCGGGTCGCCGATCGCGCCGCCGCGGCAGACGGTGACGCCGTTGATCGTGACGTCGACCTCGTCGGCCTCGAACGCGGCGTCGGTGGTGCCGATCGCGGCCAGCACCCGGCCCCAGTTGGGGTCGTTGCCGAACAGCGCCGTCTTGAGCAGGTTGTTGCGCGCGCAGGCGCGGCCGGCGGTGAGCGCGTCCTCGACGGTGGCCGCGTTCCGGACGGTGATGGCGATGTCCTTGGTGGAGCCCTCGGCGTCGGCGAGCAGCTGCATCGCCAGATCGGTGGCGGCCGCGGTGAGCGCCTCGGTGAGCTCGTCCTCGGTCGGGGTGACGCCGCTCGCGCCGTTGGCCAGCACGATCACCGTGTCGTTGGTGGACAGGCACCCGTCGGAGTCGACCCGCTCGAAGCTGACCGCGGTGGCGGCCTTCAGCGCCCGCTGCAGGACGTCGGGGTCGGCGGCGGCGTCGGTGGTGAGGACGACGAGCATGGTGGCCAGGCTCGGGGCGAGCATGCCGGCGCCCTTGGCCATGCCGCCGACGGTCCACCCGTCCCGCCGCTGCGCCGTCGTCTTCGGCACGCTGTCGGTGGTCATGATCGCCCGTGCCGCGTCGTCGCCGCCCTCCTCGGAGAGCGCCTCGACGGCGGCGGTGACGCCGGCGGTCAGCTTCTCCATGGGCAGCCGGACGCCGATCAGGCCGGTGCTCGCGACGACGACGTCGATCGCGCCGATGTCGAGGCGGGCCGCGGCGTGCTCGGCGGTGGCGTGGGTGTCCTGGAAGCCCTCGGGGCCGGTGCAGGCGTTGGCGCCGCCGGAGTTGAGGACGACCGCGCGCGCCCGCTGGCCGGCGAGCACCTGGCGGCTCCACTGCACCGGCGCCGCGGGAAAGCGGTTGGTGGTGAAGACGGCGGCCGCGGCGTCGTCGGGGCCGGTGTTGAGGACGACGGCGACGTCGGGGTCGCCGCTGGATTTCAGCCCGGCCGCGACGCCCGCCGCGGAGAAGCCCTTCGGTGCGGTGGTGGTCACGGCGCAACTCCTACGAGCGGGAGACCGGTGGTCTCGGGCAGGCCGAGGGCGAGGTTGGCGCACTGGACCGCCGCTCCCCCGGTGCCCTTGGTGAGGTTGTCGACGGCGGCGACGACGACGAGCCGGTTCGCGTCGGCGTCGACGGCGAGCTGCAGCGCGACGGTGTTGGCGCCGAGCACCTGGGCGGTGGTGGGCCACAGGCCCTCGGGCAGCAGGTGCACGAACGGCTCGTCGGCGTAGGCCTGCGCGTAGGCGGCGCGAGCGGCTGCGGCGTCGACCCCCGGCGCCAGCGGCGCGGAGCAGGTGGCGAGGATCCCCCGGCTCATCGGCACGAGGGTCGGGGTGAAGCTGACGCCCACCGGCGCACCGGCGGCCTGCGTCAGGCCCTGGATCATCTCCGGCGTGTGCCGGTGCACCCCTCCGACGCCGTAGACGCTCGCCGCGCCCATGACCTCGCTGCCGAGCAGGTGCGGCTTGGGCGACTTCCCGGCGCCGCTGGTCCCGCTGGCGGCCACGACGACGACGTCGGGCTCGACCAGGCCGGCGGCGAGCGCCGGGGCCATCGCGAGGGTGACCGAGGTCGGGTAGCAACCGGGGACGGCGACCCGCGTCGCGCCGGCCAGCCGCTCCCGCTGGCCGGGGAGCTCGGGGAGGCCGTAGGGCCAGTTGCCGGCGTGCACGCCGCCGTACCAGCGCGCCCAGGCGGCGGGGTCGTTGAGCCGGTGGTCGGCGCCGCAGTCGATGACGAGGGTCTCGGCGGGCAGCTGGTCGGCGATCGCGGCGGACTCGCCGTGCGGCAACGCCAGGACGACGACGTCGTAGCCGGCCAGGCTCGCCGCGTCGCTGGGCTGGACCACCAGGTCGGCGAACGGGAGCAGGTGGGGCTGCAGCTCACCGAGGCGTCGGCCGGCGCTCGAGTTGGCGTGCACCCCGGCCAGCCGGAGGTTCGGGTGCCCGGCCAGCAGCCGGCACACCTCGCCTCCGGCGTACCCGGTGGCGCCGGTGACCCCGACCGTCCACGTCTGCGTGCTCACGATGCATGACCATACATCACCATGCATGAACGTTCATCCAGGACCGACGCGGACCGGCCACCGGGGCCGGCCGTGCGGTAGGACTAGCGGGGAGCGCGACGGGCGCACCGGCTCGGGTGAGGAGCGGCGTGATGACCACGGAGGACGGGATCCGGCCGCTCGAGGAGGGCGTGCAGACCGACTTCAGCACGCGGATGAGCTACGGGGGCTACCTGGGGCTGGACACGCTGCTGTCGGTGCAGCGCCCGATCAGCGACCACCACGACGAGCCGCTGTTCATCATCCAGCACCAGACCACCGAGCTGTGGCTCAAGCTGGCGCTGCACGAACTGCGCGCGGTCCGCGCGGACCTCGACCGCGACGACGTGCAGCACGCACGCAAGGGGCTGGCGCGGGTCAAGCACATCCTGCGCACGATCACCGAGCAGTGGTCGGTGCTGGCGACCCTGACCCCGAGCGAGTACGCCGAGTTCCGGGGCGTGCTGGGCAGCTCCTCGGGCTTCCAGTCCTACCAGTACCGCGCCGTGGAGTTCCTCCTCGGCAACAAGAACGAGCGCATGCTCGCCGTCTTCGCCGCCGAGCCGGCCGCACGCGAGATGCTCGCCGAGCTGCTGGACTCGCCCACGGTCTACGACGCCTTCCTGCGGTTCCTGGCGCGCCGGGGGCACGCCGTCCCGGACGAGGTCCTCTCCCGCGACGTCCGCGAACCCTGGACCGAGCGCCCCGCGCTCCTCCCGGTGTACCGGCGGATCTACGGCGACACCGAGGCGCACTGGGCGGAGTACGCCACCTGCGAGGACCTCGTCGACCTGGAGGACGGCGTGCAGCTCTGGCGGTTCCGGCACCTGCGCACCGTGCAGCGGACCATCGGCTTCACCACCGGTACCGGGGGCAGCTCGGGGGTGGGCTTCCTCCGGCGCGCGCTGGACCTCACCTTCTTCCCCGAGCTCTACACGGTCAGGTCGGGGATCGGCGCCTGACCCCGCTCACAGGTACCTGACAGTCACCGTGCGCGGTTCTGTCAGCACCCAGAGGCACAGTTGCTCCTGTCCGGCGATGGTCGCCGGGCGGGAGAGGGGTCCACGTGCACGTCGTCGATGCGAGCGCCGCCGTCCTGCCGCTGGGGAACATCGACCTGGTGGACGAGGAGTCCGGCCCGGTGCTCCGGCTGCGCGGTGAGGTGGACAGCACCGTCGTCGAGATCTGGGACGCGGTGCGCCGGAGCCCGGGGCACGCGCCGGTGGCGGTCGACGTCTCGGGGACGACCTTCCTGGACGCCCGGGGTCTGCGGCTGGTGGTCCGCGAGACCGAGGTGACCCGGCGCTCGGGCCGGCTGCCGGAGCTGCGGCGCCCCTCGGCGGCGGTGCGCCGGCTGGTGGACATCGCCGGGGCCGGCCCGCTGTTCGCGACGGTCGCCTGACGGCCCGGGGGCGCCACACGAGCGCGCCGCCTCCTGGAGCGGTACGGGGTCAGGCGAGCGGGTCGGTGTCGCCATAGGGGCGCAGGCGCAACTGCCGGGCGGTGCCCTCGGGGGTCACCGAGCGCAGGGTCTGCAGGTCGTCTGCGCCGGCGCGCAGGAAGCGGCCGGACCACGGGTCGAGCTCCCCGGCCGCGATCGCCGCGACGATCTCGACGACCCTCTCCGGCGGCGTCCAGTCGCTGAACCCCTGCCACATGCGCATCGACCGGGTCATCGGCGTGTCGACGACGCCGGGTGCGACGTCGAAGGCCCGGACGTCGGAGCCCTCGAGCGAGAGCGCCAGCGACTCGGTGATCCGGCTCAGCCCGGTCTTGGCCACCGAGTAGGCGGAGTAGTCGGGGTTGGCGCGGGTGCTCATCCCGCTGGCCAGGTTGACCACCCGGCCGCGGTTGCGCAGCAGCATCCACGGGACGACCGCCCGGCTGAGCAGGAAGCTGCCCCGCAGGTGGCTGGTGACGACGTCCCACCACTGATCGGGGTCGGCCTCCCACAGCGGCACCTCGGCCTCGTCGATCAGGCCCGCGTTGTTGACCAGCAGGTCGACCGGCCCGAGCTGCTCGCGCACCTCGCCCACCGCCGCCTCGACCGACGCCTGGTCGGTGACGTCGGCCGCGACGGCCAGCGTGCGGCCCCCGGTGGCCCCGGCGACCTCGGCCATCGCCGCGCGCAGCCGCTCCCCGCCGCGGGCCAGCCCGGCCACGGCCATCCCCCGGCGCGCCAGCCCCTCGGCGAGGTGCCGCCCGATGCCGGTGGAGGCACCGGTGACCAGGGCAACCGCACCCGACAGCGCGGCCCCGTCCAGGGACCCGCCCTGAGCCTGCGAAGGGCGGGGAGGACGGGGTCCTTCGTCAGGCACGGAGCTGCGCCCCGGTCGCGGCGGCCGCGGCCACCGCTGCATCGAACGCGACCCGGGCCTCCTCGCTCGTCAGCGTGCGGTCCGGAGCACGGAAGGTGAGCGAGTACGCCAGCGACTTCTGCCCGTCGGGCACCGAGCTGCCGGTGTAGACGTCGAAGAGCCGCAGGTCCTCCAGCAGCGCGCCGGCACCGCCGCGCAGCGCCCGGCGCACCCGGTCCTCGGGCTGGTCCTGCGGCACCAGCAGCGCGAGGTCCATGCGCACCGGCGGGTAGGTCGAGATCGCCGGCGCCTGCGGCACGGTGGGCTCGGGCAGCGCGTCGGCGTCCAGCTCCATCACCGCGGTGCGGGCGGGGAGGCCGAGCACCTCGCAGACCTTGGGGTGCAGCTCGCCCGCGTACCCGATGACCCGGTCGCCGACCAGCAGGGCGGCGCACCGGCCGGGGTGCCACGGGGCCCGCTCGGCCTGCTCCACGGTGAGCTCGGCCCCGGCGGCCGCGGCCACCAGGCGGGCGGCCTGCACGGCGTCGGCCCACTCCGCCGGCCGGCCCGGCCCCCACCAGCCCCGCGGCTCGCGGTGGCCGGTGAGCGCCACGGCGACGTGCCACGGCTGCGCCGGCACCGCCCCCAGCAGCGCGGCGAGGGTGGCGTCGTCGGGACGGCGGTCGGCGCCCGGCAGCGGCGCGGACGCGCGCTCCCCGCCCGGGAAGACCGAGCCGTGCTCGAAGAGCGCGACGTCGCGGAGGCCGCGGGAGAGGTTGCGGCCCAGCGCGGCGAGCAGGCCGGGCAGCAGCGTGGTGCGCAGCGCCGGGGCCTCCTCCGACAGCGGGTTGCGCACGGTGATCACCCGGCGGCGCTCGTCGTCCTCGGGCAGGCCGAGCGCGTCGAGCTGCGCCGTCCCCAGGAAGGGGAAGGCCGGGGCCTCCACGTAGCCGGCTTCGGCCAGTGCGCGGCCGATGCTGCGCCGGCGGCGCTGGCGCTCGGTCAGCCCGCCGCCCGGGGGCGCCGTGGGCAGGATCGAGGGGATCTCGTCGAAGCCGCGGAAGCGCACGACCTCCTCGACGAGGTCGGCCGGCTCCAGCAGGTCGCCGCGCCAGGACGGCGGGGTCACGCGCAGCTCGTCGCCGTCGCCGTCCACCTCGGCGCCGATGGCCGTCAGCACGTCGAGCACCTGGGACCGGGTGTAGGGGACGCCGGCGATCCGGCCGGGGAGCCCGGCGTCCAGCGCGATGGGTGCGCGCGGCCCGCGGGCGTCGACGTCGACCGGCGCCCCGACGACGCGCGCACCGCCGTGCTCGGCGAGCAGCGCGGCGGCCCGGGCGAGGGCGACGACGGTGACCTCGGGGTCGGTACCGCGCTCGAAGCGCTTGCCGGCCTCGCTGGGCAGCCGGTGCCGCCGGACGCCGCGGGAGATGCCGGTGGGCTCCCAGTGCGCGGCCTCCAGCAGCACCGCGCTGGTGGTCCCGCCGATCTCGGTGGAGGCGCCACCCATGACCCCCGCCAGCCCGATCGGACCCGACTCGTCGGTGATGAGCAGGTCGTCGCCGGTCAGCGCGCGGTCGGCGCCGTCCAGGGTGGTCAGCCGCTCCCCCGCCGTCGCGCGGCGCACCGTGATCGGCCCGGTGACCGTGGCCCGGTCGAAGGCGTGCATGGGCTGCCCGAGCTCGAGCATCACGTAGTTGGTGACGTCGACGGCCAGCGAGATGCTGCGGATGCCGCACTGGGCGAGCCGGCGGCGCAGCGCCCAGGGGCTGGGCGCGGCCGGGTCGAGGTCCTCCACGGCGAGCATGGAGAAGCGGTCGCAGCGGTCGGGGTCGGCGACGGTGACCTCCCACGCGGGCGCCCCGGCCCAGTCCGGCAGCGGCAGGTCGGCCGGGTCGCGCCAGGTCACGCCGAGGACGCCGGCGAGGTCGCGGGCGACCCCGCGCATCGACATCGCGTAGCCGCGGTCCGGCGTCACCTCGAGGTCGAAGACGACGTCGTCCAGGCCGAGGACGTCGGCGGCCGGGGTGCCCGGCACGTAGCCGCCCTGGCCCAGCACCAGGATGCCGGCGTGGTCCTCGCCGATGCCGAGCTCGCGGACCGAGCAGATCATCCCGTCGGAGACGTGGTCGTAGGTCTTCCGCGCGGCGATGGCGAAGTCGCCGGGGAGCACCGCACCGGGCAGTGCGGCCACCACCAGGTCCCCGACGGCGAAGTTCTGCGCGCCGCAGACGATGCCGCGCGGTTCCGCCTCCCCCACCTCGACCTGCGTGTAGCGGATCGGCTTCTTGAAGCCGGTGAGCTCCTCGATGTCCAGCACCCGGCCGACCACGAGCGGGCCGGTGGTCACCGGCGGGCGGACGACGTCCTCCACCTCGAAGCCGAGCCGCACGAAGGCGGCGTCGAGCTCCTCGACCGTGATGCCGGCCGGGAGGTCGACGAGCTCGGACAGCCAGCTGACGGGGACCTTCACTGCTCAACTCCGAAGACGCTGGTGAAACGGACGTCGGCTTCCGCGATGTCGTGCATGTCCGAGACGGCCGACCGGAACTGCAGCGCCCGCTCGATGCCCATGCCGAAGGCGAAGCCGGTGTAGGTGTCCGGGTCGACGCCGCAGGCGCGCAGCACCCGCGGGTTGACCATCCCGCAGCCGCCCCACTCGACCCACTGGGGGCCGTCGCGGTGCTCGGGGAACCAGACGTCGAACTCCGCCGAGGGCTCGGTGAAGGGGAAGAAGTGCGGCCGCCACCGGGTGCGGGCGTCCGGGCCGAACAGCTGGCGGGCGAGGTGGTCCAGGGTGCCGCGCAGGTGGGCCATGGTCAGCCCCCTGTCGACGGCGAGGCCCTCGACCTGGTGGAAGACCGGCAGGTGCGTCGCGTCGAGCTCGTCGGTGCGGTAGACCCGCCCCGGGGCGACGACGTAGATCGGCGGCTGCCGCTCCAGCATCGTGCGCGCCTGCACGGGGCTGGTGTGCGTGCGCAGCACCAGGCCGGAGTCCTCGGGGGCGACGAAAAACGTGTCCGAGAGCCACCGGGCCGGGTGGTCCGGGCCGAAGTTGAGCGCGTCGAAGTTCAGCCACTCCGCCTCGAGCTCCGGCCCGTCGGCGACCTCGTACCCCATGCCCACGAAGATGTCGGCGATCCGGTCGATGAGCGTGGTCAGCGGGTGCCGGGCGCCGCGCGGGGTGCGGTCCCACGGCAGGGTGACGTCGACCCGCTCCTCGGCCAGCACCCGGGCGTCGCGCTCGGCCTCCAGCTCGGCCCGGCGGGCGTCGTAGGCCTCGGTGACGGCGACCCGCGCGGCGTTCACCCGCTTGCCGGCGTCGCTGCGGGCCGCCGGGGGCAGCGCGCCCAGCTCGCGCCGAGCCAGCAGCACCGGGGCGCGGTCGCCGAGGTGAGCCGGGCGGGCGGCGGCCAGCGCCTCCAGGTCCGCGGCCGCCGCGAAGGCCCCGAGCGCGGCGCGGACCGCCTCGTCGAGGGCCTCGGGCGAGAGGGCGGCGACCTGCTTGGGGTCGTAGGGATCGTTGGCGCCAGACACGGGAGGCCATTCTGCCCGGCGCCCGGGCCCGTGCGCGCCTGGGTTCCCGGAGCGTGGACGCCGCGCGGCCCGTGACCGGCGTCCTCCCTCCCCGCGCGGCGTCCTCCCCCACCGCGGGCGCCGAGGGAGGACGCGCCATGATCAGGTGAGCTGATCGTGGCGACGAGGCGGGTGGAGGTGCGCGTGGCGGCCCTCCTCGCGCTCGCGTCCGCGGTCGTCTACGGCGCCGCCGACTTCCTCGGGGGGCTCGCCAGCCGCCGGGCGTCGGTGTTCGCGGTCGTCGCCGTCTCGCAGCTCACCGGCCTGCTCGCGCTCGTCGTGCTGCTCCCCTGGCTCGGCGGACCGGTCACGACGGCGGACCTCGCGTGGGGCGCCGCCTCGGGGCTCGCCGGCTCCGCGGGGCTGCTGGTCTTCTTCCGCGCGCTCGCCGTCGGGGTGATGAGCGTGATCGCCCCGGTCACCGCGCTCACCGCCGCCGCCGTCCCGGTGCTGGTCGGCCTGCTCGGCGGCGAGCGCATCGGCCCGTGGGCGACGGCCGGCATCCTGCTCGCCCTGGGGGCGGTGGTGCTCGTGTCGGCCGAGGGCGGCCTGCGTGCGCTGCGCGGCGCCCGCCCCGCCAGCCTCGTGCCGGCGCTGGTCGCCGGCGCCGCGTTCGGGCTGTTCTTCGTGCTCCTGGACCGGACCTCGGCCGGCGCCGGGCTCACCCCCCTGGTCGCCGCCCGGGTGGCCTCCGTGGCGCTGGTGGTCAGCGTGGCACTGACCACCCGGCAGGCACTGCGGCCGGCCCGGGCCGCGCTGCCGCTGGTCCTGGTCTCCGGGCTCGGCGACATGACGGCGAACGCGCTGTTCCTGCTGGCCACCCAGCAGGACGGGCCGCTGGCCATCACCGGGGTGCTCGCCTCGCTGTACCCCGTGAGCACCGTCGTGCTCGCCCAGATCGTGCTGCGCGAACGGCTCGTTCCCGCCCAGCTCGCGGGCCTCGGGACCGCCGCGGCCGCCGTCGTCCTCATCACGCTGCCCGGCTGACCTCCCCCTTCGGGGGGTGCTCCCCGGTTCCGGCTTCGGCCCGGGCCGGACCCGGCCGATCCCCCGTCCGTGGACCCTGTGCGCCCGAACACCGACGCAGCTCTCGCCGCCGCCCTCAGCCCCGGCGGCGTGCGCAGCGTCTTCCAGCCCATCGTCGAGCTCGACACCGGAGCCGTCGTCGCCTACGAGGCGCTCGCGCGCGGCCCCGAGGGGCCCCTGCAGCGACCCGACCTCCTCTTCGCCGCCGCCCGCGAGGGCGGCGTGCTCGCCGAGCTGGACGCCGCCTGCCGGGTGGCCGCCTTCTCCGGCGCCGTGCGGCACGGCCTGCCCGCGCCGCTGGCGCTGTTCGTCAACGTCGAGCCCGAGGTGCTCGACACCGCGCCGATGGACGAGCTCCTGGCCATCGCCGCGACCGCCCCCGGCGGCCTCCGCGTGGTCCTGGAGATCACCGAGCGGGCGCTCGCCACCCGTCCCGCCGAGCTGCTGCGCACCGTCGCCCGGGTGCGGGAGCTGGGCTGGGGCATCGCCCTGGACGACGTCGGCGCGGAGGCGATGTCGCTGGCGTTCATGCCGATCCTGCGCCCCGACGTGGTCAAGCTGGACCTGCGGCTGGTGCAGGAGCGGCCCGGGCCGGCGATCGCGGAGATCATGAACGCGGTCAACGCCTACGCCCAGGCCACCGGGGCCGCGGTGCTCGCCGAGGGGATCGAGAACGACACCCACCTGGCCATGGCCCGCGCGCTCGGGGCCACCCTGGGCCAGGGCTGGCTCTTCGGCCGCCCCGCCCCCCAGCCGTCCTGCGACCGCCCCGTCGGGTCGCTGCCGCCGCCGGTCGAGGACCCGGGCGTCGAGGTGGAGCCGGGCTCCCCCTTCGCCTGCCTCCCCGAGGGGACGGCGCTGCGCCGCTCCCCGAAGGCGCTGCTCATCGAGCTCAGCAAGCAGCTGGAGCGGGAGGCGATGCGCCTCGGCGAGACCTGCGTGGTCACCGCGACCTTCCAGGAGGCCCGGCACTTCACCCCCTCGACGACGCAGCGCTACCGCGACCTGGTCGACCGCACCGGCTTCGTCAGCGCCCTGGGCGAGGGCCTCCCCGCCGAGCCGCTGCCCGGCCTGCGCGGCACCGACCTGGCCGGCGACGACCCCGTGCGCGGCGAGTGGGACGTCGTCGTCCTGGCCCCGCACTTCAGCGTGGCGCTGCTGGCCCGCGACCTCGGGACGACCGGCCCGGATCTGCAGCGGGAGTTCGAGTACGCCCTGACCTACGACCGCGACGTCGCCGTCCGCGCCGCGCGGAGCCTGCTCGGCCGGGTCGCGCCCCGCACCGGCGGCGCCACCCCGGTCGCCCCCGTCCCGCCCGCTCCCCCGGCCGCCGCGCCGACGGCCATGGGCTCGGAGCTGCTGGGTGACGCCGGCCTGGTGCGTCGCGCCCTGGAGGCGACGCCCAGCGGGGTCTGCCTGGTCGACGTCCGGCTGCCCGACCAGCCGCTGGTGTACGTCAACCCGGCGTTCGAGCGCCTCGCCGGGCTGCCGCGCGAGGAGCTGCTCGGCCGCAACTGCCGGTTCCTGCAGGGGCCCGGCACCGATCCGGGGGCGGTGGCCCGCATCCGCGGGGCGATCGCCGCCGGGCAGGAGTGCCGCGAGGTCCTGGTCAACCACCGGGGCCCCGACCAGACCCCCTGGTACAACGAGCTGCACCTGGCTCCGGTCACCGACGCCTCCGGCAGCGTCGTCCAGTACATCGGCGTGCAGGTCGACGTCACCGAGCGGGTGCTGGCGCAGCGGGCCCTGGAGCAGGAGCGCGACCGCACCCGCGGCTACCTGGCCCGCATCGAGGAGCTGTCGATCACCGACCCGCTCACCGGGCTCTCCACCCGCCGGCACGTGGAGGAGCAGACCGAGACCGCGCTGTGGAACGCGACGTGCGCGGGCGACGCGGTGGCCCTCCTGGTCGTCGCGGTCGACGGCCTCGCCGCGATCGAGGACCGGTACGGCTCCACCGCGGCCGAGCAGCTGCTGACCGCCACGGGGCAGCGCCTCCGCGATCGTCTGCGGCGCGGTGACCTGGTGGCGCGCTGGGGACGCGACTCGTTCGTGGTCGTGCTGCCCGGGCTCGCGGCGGGCAGCGCCCTCCGCGAGGCGGCCCGGGTCCGCGGCGAGCTGGCGGAGGCCGCCCGCGGCCCGGTCGTGCTCGACGGTGCGCCCGTCGTGGCGGCCGTCAGCACCGGCGCCGGCTGCTTCCCCGCCGACGCCGACGACGTCGCCGGGCTCCTGGCGGTCGCCGAGCGCGCGGCCGGGCGGCTGCCCGTCACCAACCGCTGATCGCCCGGGCCGCCCCGTCAGCCGCGCGGGGGCAGCAGCGTGGCCAACCCGCCGTCGGCCAGGTCGGTGAGCTGGTCGACCAGGTCGGCGGCCGACAGGGTGCGGTCCGCCGACCACCAGTGCGTCGCCAGCTGCACCATGCCGACGACGCCATAGGCCCAGGTCATCGCGCCGTCGGCCGGGCGGCCGGCCTCGGTCATCCGGGCGGCCAGGAGGCGGCCCAGGGCGGTGGCGACGGCGTGCTCGGTCGCCGCGACGAGGTCGGCCCGGCCCGCGCGCCCCGCCTGGGCGTAGGCGAAGCGGTAGAGCGCGGGCTCGTCCTCGATCAACGAGACGAAGGCGGCGATCACCGCGCGCAGCTGCGCGCGGTCGTCGGCGCGGTCGGCGGAGAGCTCGCCCAGCAGCCGGGGCAGCAGGATCGCCCGGGAGATGCGCTCCAGGACGGCGTCGATGAGCTCGTCCTTGTCGCTGAAGTACCGGTAGATGACCGTCTTCGAGACGCCGGCGCTTCGTGCGACGTCGTCGACGGAGAAGTCGGGACCGGCCAGGCGGACGGCCTCGACGGCCGCCCCCACCAGGTCCTCGCGGCGCGCGCGCCGGTGCTCGGTCCACCGGGACCGGCGCCCGTCCGCCGGTGCGGTCGCCGGTGCGTCGGCGACCTGCTGCAGGTGCTTCACGGTCACAGCTACCTTCTCTCGCGGCCCTACTCGTCGAGCCGGGGAGCCCGCCGGTGACCACCATCCTCCCGTCCGGCGCCCCGTGGGACACCAGGAAGGTGCCCGCCGGCCCGGCGACGAGCTCCGCGCTACTGGGCGAGCTGGGTGGTGTAGAGGCAGATCGCGGCGGCCGCGGCGAGGTTGAGGCTCTCCGCGCGCCCGCGCATGGGGATGCGGACCCGCGCGTCGGCCAGCTCGGCGAGCTCGGCCGGCACCCCCCGGGCCTCGTTGCCGAACAGCCAGAGCACCGGCCCGGCGAGCCGGCCGTCGGCGACGAGCGCCGGGAGCTCGGCCTCTCCCCCTCCGTGGGCCGCCAGCACGGTCACCCCGGCGGCGCGGAGCTCGGGCAGCAGCGTGCCCAGCGGCGCACCGCGGACGACGTCGACGTGGAACAGGCTCCCGGCGCTGGAGCGCACGGCCTTGCCGCCGTACGGGTCGGCCGACCCCGCGCCGAAGACGACCGCGCCCGCACCGCAGGCGTCCGCCGTGCGCAGCACGGTGCCCGCGTTGCCGGGGTCGGCCAGCTCGGCCAGCGCGACCGCCAGCCGCGGCGGCGCCGTGGTCAGCGTCGTGGCGGGGACGTCGCGCAGCGCGCAGACGGCCACCAGCCCCTGAGGCGTGACCGTCTCCGACAGCCCCGCGGCCGCCTTGTCGGTGACCAGCCGGACCGGCACCGGCGCGGCGGCCAGCATGTCGGCGTGCGCGGCGGCCGCGGCCTCGGTGGCGAAGACCTCCCGCACCCCGGCGGCGTCGGCGAGCGCCTCGGCGACCGCCTGGCGCCCCTCGGCGAGGAACAACCCGGCCGCGTCCCGGCCGGCGCGGCGGGTGAGCTTGCGCGCGGCGACGATCCTCGCGGAGCGCTCGGTGAGCAGCTCGGTCACGCGGTCTCCTCCGTGGTCGTGCAGACGCCGACGCCGCCGGCGCCGGCCCCGGGGGGTCGGTCACCGACGGCGTCAGGTGACGTGCTGGAACGGCCCTCCTGCAGGGCCCCACCGCGAGCGTGCGGGCGGTGGGGGGCAGGAGGGTCCTTCTTCAGGCGGCCTGCTTGCCGGTCGCCTCGGGGTTCGCGGCGAGCGCGGCCCGGGCGGTCTCCACCAGGGCGGCGAAGGCGGCGGGCTCGTTCACGGCGAGCTCGGCGAGGACACGGCGGTCCAGCTCGATCTCGGCGAGCTTGAGCCCCTGCATGAACCGGTTGTAGGTCATGTCGTTGAGGCGCGCCGCGGCGTTGATCCGGGTGATCCACAGCTTGCGGAAGTCACCCTTGCGCGCCTTGCGGTCGCGGTAGCTGTACGTCGCCGAGTGGAGGATCTGCTCCTTGGCCTTGCGGTACAGCCGCGAACGCTGACCGCGGTAGCCGCTGGCGGCCTCGAGGGTCGTCCGGCGCTTCTTCTGGGCGTTGACCGCCCGCTTCACGCGTGCCACGTGAGTGCTCCTGTCTTTCTAAAGGTCAGTGGGAGGGGCGCTCAGAGGCCCAGGAGCTTCTTGAGGTTCTTGGCGTCGGCCGGGGAGACGACCTGGTCCCGGTCGAGCCGGCGCTTGCGGGTCCCGGACTTGTGCTCGAACTTGTGCTGGTTGTTCGCCTGCTCGCGCATGAGCTTCCCGGTGCCCGTGATGCGCACCCGCTTGGCGGTGCCCTTGTGGGTCTTCTGCTTCGGCATGTCCTCGGTCCCTGTCGTCTGGTGTCGGGGCGCGCGGCAGCGTCGAGCTGCCGCACGCACCGGCCGTCTTCGGTGGTGCTGGTCCTGCTGGGCCGGTCAGGCGCTGGGCGCCTGCTCCTCGGCCTGCTCGCCCTTGGGCCGGCGCTTCTCCTGCGCGGTCTGGGCGCCCTTGTGCGGGGCGATCACCATGACCATGTTCCGGCCGTCCTGCTTCGGGTTGGACTCGACGACGCCCAGCTCGCTGACGTCGGCGGCCAGCCGCTGGAGCAGGCGGTAGCCCATCTCCGGGCGCGACTGCTCGCGGCCTCGGAACATCACGGTGATCTTGACCTTGTCGCCGCCCTTGAGGAAGCGCTCGACGTGGCCCTTCTTGGTCTCGTAGTCGTGCGGGTCGATCTTGAGGCGCAGCCGCATCTCCTTGATGACGGTGAGCGCCTGGTTCCGCCGGGCCTCGCGGGCCTTCTGGGCGGACTCGTACTTGAACTTCCCGTAGTCCATGAGCTTGGCGACGGGCGGCCGGGCCATGGGAGCGACCTCGACCAGGTCGAGCTCGGAGTCCTGTGCCAGGCGCAGCGCCTCGCCGATCGACACGATGCCGACCTGCTCGCCCTCGGGGCCGACCAGGCGGACCTCGGGGACTCGGATGCGGTCGTTGATGCGGGGCTCGGTGATGGCCTCTCCTTACGCTGCTGCGTGGGAGGAGTCGCTGGCCCACCCGGGCGCCGACGCGGAAAAGGCCCCGCGAGCGTCTGCTCACGGGGCCCACTCGCCGGTGGCCCACGGCCCCTGAGGGTCGTGCGCACGCGATCACCGACCGGTGGCCGGTTCTCGCGATCCGGGACCTGGGCGCCTGGACGGCGTCAGGTGGGAGCGGGCTCCTCTTGGATAGCGGCCCGGGGCGGGGCCGCTGGTGGTTCGCGCGCCTCGATGTAGCGGGGAGGCACGTCCATGCTACAGCGTCCGCCGCCCCGCGGTCATTCCCCCCCGCGGTGGCCTGCTGGAACGACCCCGTCCAGAGGCTCGCCCCGAGCGCGGGGACGTACTGGAACGGCCTTCCTGCAGGGACCCGCGCCGAGCGTGCGAGGCGTGGGGGGCAGGGAGGTCCTTCCTCAGTCGTCGTACAGCAGCGGCGGGCGCACCGGGTCGTTCGCCCGCACCGCGGCGTGCAGGGCGCGCAGGCCCTCGACGGCCCGGACGGCCTGCTCCCCGTCGGCCGCCTGCAGCGCGAGGAGCGAGACCTCGTCACCGTTCTCCAGCGCCAGGGAGCCCCACGCGGACTTCCGCTCGAACCGGACCGCGCGCACCGCCGTCCACGGCAGGTCGTGGTGGACGACCAGGTTGCGGACGTGGATGCCGGCGGCGTCGGCGTCGACCCGCGACCGCCCCAGGAACAGCACCCCCGCTCCCAGCAGGACTCCCAGGCCGGTGATGGCGGCCTGGTCGACCGGGCCGTAGGCGACGACCGTGTTCTCCGTCGAGGGCAGGCTCAGCGCGACCAGGACGGCCACCAGGACGACGACGCCGGCGACGACGGCCAGCACCAGCCGCAGCCGGCGCGGGACGACCGAGACGACAGGCGGGGAGCCGGGGTCGGGGGAACCGCTCACGCTCCCCATGGTGACAGCCGGCGCTCCCGACCCGGCTGGCAGAGTGCGGCGTCGTGGAGATCACCGGCGCCGCTCAGCGCACCGCCTGGGACCAGCGCGCCCTGCCCCCGGTCGAGCAGCTGCGCGAGGACCTGTGGTCGCTGCCGGTCCCGATCCCGCACAACCCGCTGCGCTGGGTCAACGTCTACGCCTTCGCCCTGGACGGCGGCGGGCTCGGCCTGCTCGACACCGGGTGGGAGAGCGAGGCGGGCTGGACGGCGCTCGCCGAGGGGCTGGCGTCCCTCGGCGGCTCGGTCGCCGACGTCCGGGGCGTGCTCGTCACCCACCTGCACTTCGACCACCTCGGGCTGGCCGCCCGCGTCCGGCAGGCCAGCGGCGCGTGGGTGGCGATGCACCCGGCGGACGCCGACGCCGTCCGCCGGCTGACCGCCACCGAGGCGCAGGCCGCCGTCGACGCCGAGGTGGCGTTCCTCGTCCGGCTGGGCGCGCCGCGCGAGGAGGCGCTCGGCGACGTCGGTGGAGCGGAGAACCTCTCCGGCTTCCAGCGCATGGCCGTGCCCGACCGGCACCTCGAGGACGGCGACCGGGCCGCCTTCCCGGGGTGGTCGCTGCGCGCCGTCCACACGCCGGGGCACACGCCGGGGCACCTGTGCTTCGCCGAGGAGCGGACCGGGCTGCTCTTCTCCGGCGACCACGTCCTCCCGCGCATCAGCCCGAACGTCTCCAGCACCACGGGCGGCTCGCCCGACCCGCTGCGGGACTACCTCGACTCGCTCGCCGCCGTGCGCAGCGTCCGCGCCGACGAGGTGCTGCCCGGTCACGAGTGGCGCTTCCGCGGCCTGGCCGACCGCGCCGACGCGCTCACCGCCCACCACGAGCGGCGGCTGACGGAGCTGCTCGGCGCGATCCGCGCGCACCCCGGGTCGACGCCGTGGGACCTCGCGGCCCACCTGACGTGGTCGCGGCCGTGGGAGCAGTACGCGCGGCGGATGCGGATCTTCGCGGTGACCGAGACCGACGCCCACCTGCGGCTGCTCGCCAGCCGCGGTCTGGTCGCCGGGGACGGCGGCGAGGTGCCCCGGTGGACCCTGGCCCTCCGCTGATCCGGCCGACGTTCGCCGCCCTGGCCGCCCGGACGCTCTCCCTCCCCCCGCGGCTGGGTGGCACCCGGCTCGTGGTCGTCGACGGCCCGGCCGGCTCCGGGAAGACCACGTTCGCGGCCCGGCTCGCCGCTGCGCTGGGTCCTGGGACGCCGGTCGTGCACATGGACGACCTCTACGCGGGCTGGACGCTCACCGGCGCGGTCTCCCGGCTGGCGGCGGGGGTGCTCCGCCCCCTGGCCGAGGGCCGCCCCGGCGCCTACCACCGCTACGACTGGGCGGCCGGCGGGTTCTCCCCCGACCTCGTGCCCGTCCCGCCGGGGCCGGTCCTGCTGGTGGAGGGCTGCGGCAGCGCCGCGCGGCGACTGGACCGGTGGACGACGACACGCATCTGGATCGAGGCCCCGCCGCCGCTGCGGCTGGCCCGCGGGCTGGCCCGCGACGGCGAGGGCCTGGCCGGCGAGTGGCGCCGGTGGCTGGGCACCGAGGCGGCCGCGTTCGCCGCGGAGGACACCCGCCGGCGGGCCGACCTCCGCGTGGACGGCGCGGCGGACGGCCCGCCCGACGGGTTCGTGCTGCAGTCCTGAGGCGGCGCGGCCGCTCGCGACCCGCGACGTTTGCGAGGCGGCCGCGCTGCGTACCGAGCGGAGGGAGGACACCAGGTCGAGCAGGCGGCCGCGCACGCTCCACGTGGAAGGCGCCTCGTGAACGGCAAGCGAATCGCTGGTCCGGCCCTCCCCCTCACCGATGAACTCGCCGGGGTCTTCGCACGGATGTCGGGTCTCCTGCTCTCGGAGGAGACGGTCGAGACGTCGCTGAGCCTGCTCAGCTCGCTGGCCCACGAGACCGTGCCGGCTTCCTGCGGGGCCGGCGTCTCGGTGGTCGAGGCCGGTCACCGGGTCTCGTCCGGGTCGACCGACGACCGGGTGCGGGAGGCCGACGCCCGGCAGTACGAGCTCGACGAAGGCCCCTGCCTGGCCGCGGCGGCGATGCGCGAGGTGGTCCGCGTCGACGACGTGCGGCAGGAACCCCGCTGGCCTCGGTGGGCCGCCGCCGCGGACGCCCTCGGCCTGCGGGCCGCCCTGAGCGCTCCGCTCGTCGCCGGGAACACCGGCCTGGGAGCCATCAAGGTCTACGCCGACCGTCCCGGCGTCTTCGACCGGCGCAGCGAGCACCTGCTCACCCTCTTCTCCGCCCAGGCCGCGTTCCTCGTCGCGAACGTCCAGTCCCACGACCGGGCCCGCCGCCTCAGCGAGGGCATGCGTCAGGCGGTGCGCGACCGCGACGTCGTCAGCATGGCCAAGGGCGTGCTCATGGGCCGGCACGCCGTGGACGAGGACGCCGCCCTGCGCATGCTCGTCGCGCGGAGCCGGGACCGGGGCGTCGTCCTGGCCGACGCGGCGCGCGCGGTGGTCGACTCCGCTGCCCGCCACCGCCGGCTGTGACGCCGGACGCGCGGCAGCCGGCCCTGGCGGCCGGCTACGCACACGCCGGCCTGCAACTCGAGCAGCTGTGGGTGCGGTACTTCGCGCTGGGCGGCACCGCGGACCTCGTGGAGGTCGACGCCTACCTCAACGGCCTCGCCTCCGTCCCGGGCGACCAGCACGACCTCCTGGCGCACGCCGTGAACGAGCGGCTCGAGGAGCTGGTGACGCGCCACCGGGTGCCCTACACCCGCACCATCCGCACCGGGCGGCCGAGCGCCGGCCCGCTCGCCGCCGTCGTCACCCTCCTGGAGGTGGCGGGGGCCGTGCCGCCGGAGCGGCTCCCGGCCCTCGTCGCGGCCGCCGGCCGGATGCTCGGCGTCGACGTCGCCGTCCACCGCATCGACCACGAGCAGCGGTGCCTCGTGCGCCTCGGACCCCCGGTCGCCGGCGAGCGGGACCGGCTCGGGGTGGACAGCACGATGGCCGGCCGGGCGTTCCGCGCCGTGCAGGTGGTCTCCTCCGACCGGGAGGGCCGGCCGCGCCTGTGGGTGCCCGTGCTCGACGGCGCCGACCGGCTCGGGGTGCTGGAGGTCGGCGTCGAGGACGAGGCGGCCCTGTACGACCCGGCGCTGCGCGACCAGTGCCGGTGGCTGGCCTCGCTGCTCGGGCACGTCCTCGCCTC
Source organism: Blastococcus sp. SYSU DS0510 (assembly GCF_054050835.1). Taxonomy (NCBI): domain Bacteria; kingdom Bacillati; phylum Actinomycetota; class Actinomycetes; order Geodermatophilales; family Geodermatophilaceae; genus Blastococcus; species Blastococcus sp. SYSU DS0510. Next base: position 25,845 of record NZ_JBJHAC010000023.1, read on the forward strand.
CACCGAGGCCTACGGGGACGAGCTGGAGCGCCCGCGGCGGACCCGGTCCATGTCGCCCGCGGCGGAGCTCGTCTGGCAGCAGCTACCCCCGCTCACCGCCGCCACGGAGTCCTTCGTGCTCGCCGGCCGGCTGGAACCCAGCTACGACGTCGGCGGCGACGCGTTCGACTACGCCCTGTCCGAGCGCACGGTGTCCCTCGGCATCTTCGACGCGATGGGCCACGGCATGCACGCCGGGCTCATGGCGGCGGCCGCGCTGGCCGGGTACCGCAGCGCCCGGCGGGACGGCCGGGGCGTGTTCGACCAGGCCGGCGCGATCGACGACGTCGTCTCCCGCTGCTTCCCACGGAGCGAGTTCGTCACCGGGGTCATCGGCGAGGTGGACCTGGAGTCCGGCCGGCTCCGGTACATCAATGCCGGGCACCCGGCACCGCTGCTGCTCCGCGGCGGCCGGGTGGTCAAGGAGCTCGAGGGCGGCCGGCGGGTGCCCTTCGGGCTGGAGACGGCGAGCCTGACGGTGGGTGAGGAGATGCTGCAGCCCGGCGACTGGCTGGCGCTCCACACCGACGGCATCACCGAGGCCCGCGACTCCGGCGGGACGTGGTTCGGGGAGCGACGCCTCGGCGAGTTCCTCACCCGGGCCATCGGCGCCGGCCAGCCCCCCGCGGAGACCGTCCGCCGGCTCACCGCCGCCGTCCTGGAGCACCAGGCCGGCCTCCTGCAGGACGACGCCACCGTGCTGCTGGCCCGGTGGAAGCAGCCGTGAGGGACCTCGCCGCGAGCGCCCTGGGACGGCCGGACACATCCCTGTAACCCCGAGGCCGCACCATGGACGGGCACCGGCGCGAGGGAGACACGTGACTGAGCAGGACGAGCAGCCGGCGGGGCCGGACCTCCCGCTGGCCGGGTACACCGTCGCGGTGACCGCGGCCCGCCGCAAGGAGGAGCTCGGAGCGCTGCTGGACCGGCGCGGCGCCCGGGTCGTCTACGCCCCGGCGATCCGCATCGTCCCGCTGGCCGACGACGCCGAGCTGGTCGCGGCGACGCGCCGGGTGCTCGAGGCCCCCGTGGACCTGGTCGTCGCCACGACGGGGGTGGGCTTCCGCGGCTGGCTGGAGGCCGCCGACGCGTGGGACCTGCCCCTGGTCGCGCACCTCTCCGGCTCGCGGGTGCTGGCCCGGGGCCCCAAGGCCCGCGGCGCCATCCGCGGCGGAGGGCTGGTCGACGCCTGGTCGCCGGAGTCGGAGTCCTCCGCCGAGGTGCTCGAGCACCTGCTGTCGGGGGCGGAGGGGCCGCTGGCCGGCCGGCGGATCGCCGTCCAGCTCCACGGCGACCCGCTGCCCGAGCTCGTCGCGGGGCTGCGGGAGAGCGGCGCCGAGGTGCTGACCGTGCCGGTCTACCGCTGGGTGCCGCCCGAGGACGTCACCCCGGTGCGCCGCCTGGTGACCGGCATCGTCGCCGGTGCGGTGGACGCGGTCACCTTCACCAGCGCCCCGGCCGCGGCGAGCCTGCTGCAGGTGGCCGAGGAGGCCGGGCAGCGGGAGGCGGTCGCGGCCGCCTTCGGCGACCGGGTGCTGGCGGTCGCCGTCGGCCCGGTGACGGCCGGCCCGCTGGACGCCGCCGGGATCAGCTCCTTCCAGCCGCTCCGCGCGCGGCTGGGCGCCCTGGCCCGCGAGGTCGTCGCGCGGCTGCCCGAGCGCGACCCGGTGCTGCAGGTCGGGCCGCACACGCTCCAGGTGCGTGGCCACGCCGCCGTCGTCGACGGGCAGGTGGTCGAGCTGCCACCCGGGCCGCTGGCGGTGCTGCGGGAGCTGGCCGGGCGACCGGGCCACGTCCTCCCCCGCACCGACCTGGTGGCCGCGCTGCCCGGCGGCGGCGACGGGCACGCCGTCGAGATGGCGGTGACCCGGTTGCGCGCGGCGCTCGGCGCCCCGCTGGTGGAGACGGTGGTCAAGCGCGGCTACCGGCTCGCGGTCTAGCGCTCCGGCCGGAGGTCGCGCCGCACCACCACCCGCGGGAAGCCGTTGAGGACGGAGTCGGTCTCGGCCACCGTGACGAAGCCGGCGCGCTCGAACAGCGACCGGGTGCCGACGTAGGCCATCGTCAGGTCGACCTTCCGCCCCTGGTTGTCGACCGGGTAGGCCTCCACCGCCGGGGCGCCGTGCTCGCGGGCGAACTCCACCGCCCCCGCGACCAGGTGGTGGGCCAGGCCGCTCCCCCGGTGCCCGGGCCGGACGCGGACGCACCACAGCGACCAGACGTCGAGGTCGTCGACGTGGGGGATCCTCCGGTTGCGGGCGAAGCTCGTGCCGGCCCGCGGGTGCACCGCGGCCCAGCCCACGACCTCCTCGCCGTCGTAGGCCAGCACCCCCGGGGGTGGGTCCTCCTGCACCAGCTCGCGCACCCGCTCACCCCGCGCCGGGCCGACCAGCTCCCGGTTCTCCTTCGACGTCGTCAGCCGGTAGCTGAGGCACCAGCACACGTTCGCGTCGGGACGCCTGGGGCCGAGCACGGTGGCCACGTCGGGGAAGCTCGTCGCCGGCCGGACCTGGATCGCCATGCCGGGATGGTGGCACCGGGCACCGACAGGACGTCAGCGGCGGGCCCCGGCTGCACCCCGAGTCGGCCGCCGCGAGCCGGGCGGCGCCGGACGTCATCACCGCCGGCACCCTCACCACTGCGCCGCCGCCCGGGTGAGCGGGTCGTTCCCGAGAGGTCACACGCGCGCGGCGGGTCGGAAACGGCCGGTTCCTAGCGTCGGGCGCCACAGGAGCCGCCCACCCCGCGGCCCCGGAGCCGAGGGATGCGCCCATGACCACCACCCCCACCGCCCGCCCCGCCGGCGAGGTGGCCGCGCCGGCCCCCGCCCCGCCCGCCGCGACCCGGCGGGGGTCCCGCTGGATCGACGACTACGACCCCGAGGACCCGCGCTTCTGGGGCTCGCCGCAGGGCCGCCCGGTGGCCCGGCGCAACCTGGTGTGGTCGGTGCTGGCCGAGAACATCGGTTTCAGCGTGTGGCAGATGTTCAGCGTCGCCACCGCGGTGCTCGCCTCGATCGGCTACGGCTTCACCAGCGACCAGCTCTTCTGGCTGGTGGCCACCGCGGGCCTGGTGGGCGCGATCATGCGGGTGCCCTACACGTTCATGCCGGCGCTGGTGGGCGGCCGGAACTGGACGGTGGTCAGCGCGGCGCTGCTGCTGGTCCCGGTCACCCTGCTGACCGTGGCGGCCACCACCGGGCAGCCCTACTGGTTCTGGGTGCTGACCGCGATCACCTGCGGCTTCGGCGGCGGCAACTTCGCCTCCTCGATGGCCAACATCTCGTTCTTCTACCCGGACAAGGAGAAGGGCTTCGCGCTCGGGCTCAACGCCGCCGGCGGGAACATCGGCGTCGCGATCATCCAGCTGGTCGGGCCGCTGGCGGTGACCGCCGGCGCGCTCGCCGTCGTCGGCGGCGGCACGGGGACGACGGAGGCCGGTGACTCCCGCTACGTGCAGAACGTGGCCCTCATCTGGGTGCCGTTCGTCGTGCTGGCGGTCGCGGGCGCCTGGTACGGCATGGACAACCTCGCGGGTGCCCGCGCCGACATCGCCGGGCAGGCCGCGATCGCCCGCCGCAGGCAGACCTGGGTGATGTCCTTCCTCTACATCGGCGCGTTCGGCTCCTTCATCGGCTTCTCCGGCGCCTTCCCCCTGGTGCTCGCCAACGAGTTCGCCGCCGACACCTACCGCTACGCCTTCCTCGGCCCGCTGGTCGGCTCGCTCTCGCGGCCCTTCGGCGGATGGCTGGCCGACCGGGTGGGCGGCGCGAAGGTCACCGTCGTCACCTTCGTCGGACAGGCCCTGGCGATCGGCGCGGCGATCGGGTTCCTGCGCGCCGGGAGCTTCGGCGGCTTCCTCGCCAGCTTCCTGGTGCTGTTCGCCGTGGTGGGCATGACCAACGGCTCCACCTACCGGATGATCCCGATCATCTACCGCGCCGAGGCCGCCGCCGATCACCCGGGGGAGACACCGGAGGCCGTGCTGTACCGCGCCCGGCGGGACACCGCGGCGGCCGTCGGCATCATCTCGGCGGTCGGCGCCCTGGGTGCGGTGTTCATCCCCCGCGTGGTCTCGGAGTCCTACGAGGCCACCGGCGGGGTGGAGACGGCGCTGCTGGCCTTCTGCGCCTTCTACGTCGTCTGCGTGGCGGTGACCTGGTTCGTCTACCTCCGGCGCGGCACGCTGATGCAGCGCGCCGGCGTCTGATGCGCCGCCGGGCCCGGCCCTCCCGGAGCCGGGCCCGGCGTCCCGCGCGTGGCCCGAGCGGGTGAGCCCGGCCCGCCCCGGGGTGGAGCCGCACCGCCGGAGCGACGAAGATCGCCGGGTGACCGCAGCCGAGGAGACCAGCACCGGGCGCACGCTCGTCGAGGCCGGCGCCCCGGTCGCGGGCTCGATGTGCTCCGCCGCGGCGACGGTGGTGTTCGAGCCCGCCGCCGCGCGCGTGCAGGTCGACGACGCGTTCGCCGCGGTGCTGCGCGCCGCCGCGGAGGACGCCGCCGCCATCCCGGTGGCGCGCGAGCGGGTGCGGGCCGGGGCCGCCCTGGCCTTCGCCGTCGAGCACGCGGTGACGGTGCACCGCGCCGGCCGGGCGGTGCGGACCGACGCCTTCTTCGCCGGCCGCCCCGGCAACCGGCCGGTGGCCGAGGAGGTGACCGAGGCGGTGGTGCTCGCCGCCCGCGCGTCCACCGACGAGCGCCGGGTCCGCCATCTGGGCTACCTGCTGGCCGAGGTCGCCGTCTCCCCCGACATCGACGCCGAGCTCGTCGGCCGGGCGCTGCGGCTGGCCGGCACGCTCGGCTGGCGGCAGCTCGCGCTGCTGGCCGCCGTCGGCCGGCGGGACCGCGTGCCGCTGCCCATGACGCCGCTGGACGACGACCCGCGGGCGTGGACGGCGTGGGGCGCCCGGGAGGACGTCGCGGAGCTCCAGCGCGCCGGGCTGCTCGACCCGCCGCCGGCCCAGCCCCGGCCCGGCGGGGCGGCGCTGCCCCGCCTGCGGATGGCCGACCTGCGGCTCACGCGCCGCGGGGTGCTCGTGCACCGGCTGCTCGTGCTCGAGGTCCTGCGGGAGGGCGCGGTGACCGCCGCCCTCGCCGAGCTGGGGCTCCCGCGCAGCTGAGCGCCGCCCGGCCAGGGGAAGGACTGCTGCTCGGGCCATGTCGCCCTCTGCCCCGCCCGCGTGGGCAGAGAGCGACGCCCTCGCACGGGAGGTCGTGCAGGCGGCCGGGCCGGTGCGGTCAGCGTCGCCGCCGCGCGACGAGCACCGTGTCGGGCACCGGGTTGCCGGTCCGTTGCGCCGCCCCGTGGTCCCGCTCGCGGCTCTCGGTGACGACGTCGGACCACTCCCCCGGCTCGAGCGCCGCCGCGACGTCCTCGGCGGTGTAGAGCACGCCGGGGTCGTGCGCGTGGTGCTGCCCGTGGCTCCGGTCGTCGCCGAGCAGGTGGCCGACCACGAGCAGGGTGCCGCCCGGGGCCACCGCGGCCGCCAACCGCCGGAACACGCCGACGCGGTCGGTCCAGGTCGCGTGCAGGTAGTGCGCCGTCACGAGGTCGAAGGCGCCGGCCGGCGGCTGCCACGCGTCGAGGTCGGCGGGCAGCCACTCCACCCGGTCCGCCAGCCCCCGCGCCCGCGCCGCCGCGGCGCCGCGCTGCAGGGCCACCGGAGAGAAGTCCACCGCCGTGACCCGCCAGCCCCGCTCGGCGAGCCACAGGGCGTCCCCGCCCTCGCCGCTGCCGGCGTCGAGCGCGGTTCCGGCCGGGAGCCCGGCCGCCTCGACGACGAGCTGCCGGTTGGGCCGGCCGCTCCAGACGGCCGGGGCCGACCGGTACAGCTCGTCGTAGGTCTCGCGGTCGGTGGCCCTCACGCCGCCACCGCCCGACGCCGGGCCACCGCTGCCCGGGTGTCCTCCTGGATCAGGTCGGCGTTGATCATCGCCCCGGCCCGGAGCCCCTGGGCGGCGGCGACGATGACCTGCGCGCTCAGGTCGCCCGCGTTCCCGGCCACCCACACGCCGGGCACGTCGGTGCGCCCGGTCGGGTCGGCGGGCAGGTGGGTGCCCATCACCGCACCGTGCATCTCCATCGGCACCGGCACCGCACCGAGGTCGGCGAGCAGTTCGGCGTTGGCGACGAACCGCGGTGCGACGACGACGGCGTCCCGGGCGACCAGCTCACCGGTGGCGAGCCGGACGTCCGCGCCGCCCTCCAGCCCGGCCACCGCGCCGCGCACGACGCGCACCCCGCGGGCCGCCAGCTGCTCGTGCTCCTCGTCGCCCGGCTCGGCGCCGGAGTGCACGAAGAGGACGACGTCCTCGGTCCACTGCCGCCACAGCAGCGCCGCGTAGGCGCCCATCGGGCCGGTGCTCACGATGCCGACGGCCCGGTCGCGGACCTCCCAGCCGTGGCAGTACGGGCAGTGCAGCACCGTCCCGCCCCAGCGCTCCGCGACCCCCGGGAGCTCGGGCAGGTCGTCGGTGAGGCCGGTGGCCAGCAGCAGCCGGCGGGCGCCCACGGAGCCGCCGTCCTCGAGGGCGACCCGGAACCCGTCGTCCTCGCGCCGCACCGACACGACCCGGCCGGGGACCACGGACCCGCCGTAGCCCTCGACCTCGGCGCGGCCGATCGCGTACAGCTCGGCGGGGGGCGTTCCCTCCCGGCCGAGGTAGTTGTGCACGTGCCCGGCGGGGGCGTTGCGCGGCTCGCCCGCATCCACCACCAGCACGCTGCGCCGGGCGCGGGCCAGGGTGAGCGCTCCGCCCAGCCCCGCCGCCCCGCCACCGATGACCACCACGTCGTAGCTGTCGTCCATGGGGCCCACTGTCGGCCGGCGACCGGCTCGCTGGCAAACACGCTTGCCGGAATGGCAAAGTGGCGGCCATGACCGATGACGACGTCCTGCAGAACGTCGGCACACGGCTGCGGGCGCTGCGCGGGGAGAGCGGGCGCACGCTGGCCGAGGTCGCCGGCGCCACCGGTATCTCGGTGAGCACGCTGTCGCGGCTGGAGTCCGGTGGCCGCCGGCCGACGCTCGAGCTCCTCCTGCCGCTCGCGCGCACCTACGGCGTCGCCCTCGACGACCTGGTGGATGTCGCCCCGCCGGCGGACCCGCGGGTGCACGGGCACCCGATCACGCGGGACGACGGCATGACGATGGTGCCGCTGACCCGCCAGTCCGGTGGCCTGCAGGCCTACAAGATGCTGCTCCCGGCCCGGTGGCGGGTGAGCGACACCGACCAGAAGACCCACGAGGGCTACGAGTGGCTCTACGTGCTCTCGGGGCGCATCCGCCTGCTCCTCGGACCCCGCGACTTCGTGCTCGGCCCGGGCGAGGTGGTCGAGTTCGACACCCGGGTGCCGCACACCTTCTCCAACCCGTTCCCGGAACCGGCCGAGGGGCTGGTCCTCTTCGGCCCGCAGGGCGAGCGCATGCACGTGCGCGCCCGCCCGGCCTGAGGCGCCGCTCCGCGGAACGGGGGCGAGCGCTGCTCGGGCCGAGCGGGCGTAGGCGGCCGGCGTCGGCGCCAGCATCCGGCGGAAGTGCCGGGTCAGGTGCGCCTGGTCGTAGCAGCCCGCCGCCGTCCCCGAGCTGATCGGGCGCCCGTACGAGGACGCCGACGGCACGCGGTACCCGGCCATGATCCGGCAGCCGGTGCTCGTGATGACCGGTCGGCCGGACGTGCTCCACGGCGCGGGAGCGCGCGGTGCGGCGCGGGCTGCCGACGTCGGTGCTCACCACTCAGAGCGTCACCACGAGCGCGCCCTCCTCCTCGTGCACGGGGAACACGCGGATCGGCGCCGTGCCGGAGGTCGAGGCGCCGTCGGCCCACCGGTAGGCGTACTGGTGCAGCGGGCACACCAGCACGTCGACGTCGGTCTGCCCGTCGGCGAGCGGGCCCCCCGCGTGCGGGCAGGCCGCCTGGGTGGCGTGCAGCGAGCCGTCGCGCAGCCGGAACACCGCCACCTGCTCGCCGCCGACCACGAACGTCCGCCCCTCCCCCGGCGGGACCTCCGCCACGCTGCCCACCACGTGCGCCGTCGCGGCCCGCTCGTCGATGAGGCTCATCGACCCACCCCCGGTGCCGAACCGGACGCCTGCGGCGCGCGCGTCACCGGCACCTCCGGCAGCGCGACCAGCGGCAGGGCGGGCCGGAACTGGCCGGGGGTGGCCGGCTCGACCGCGTCCTGGCCCCACGGGTCGCGGTAGGCGTCGATCGATCGCTGGATCCCCGCGTCGAGGTCGGCGCAGATGCCCTCGCCGTCCTCCAGCAGCACGTGCTGGAGCTTCGCCAGCCCGACCCGGGGCACGAAGTCGTAGGTGCGCTCCAGCCAGTTGGCGTTCTCCCGGTAGTACTGCATGAACCGGCCGGCCAGGGTGAGCACGGCGTCGCGACCGTCGACGGTGGCCAGCAGGTCGCCCTTGCGGACCGTCGCCCCGGCGGCGCCGCCGACGTAGACCTCCCACCTCCCGTTGCCGACCGCGACGACGCCGACGTCCTTCACGTAGGCCTCGGCGCAGTTGCGCGGGCAGCCGACGACGGCGAGCTTCATCTTCGCCGGGCTCTCGATGCCCTGGAACCGGGTCTCGAGGTCGATGCCGAGCTGGGTGGAGTCGTCCAGGCCGAACCGGCAGAACTCCGAGCCGACGCAGGTCTTCACGGTCCGGAAGCTCTTCCCGTAGGCGTAGCCCGAGGGCATGCCGAGGTCGGACCACATGGCCGGCAGGTCCTCCTTGCGGACACCGAGCAGGTCGATCCGCTGGCCCCCGGTCACCTTGACCATCGGCACCTCGTACGTCTCGGCGACGTCGGCGATCCGCCGCAGCTGGGCCGGCGTCGTCACCCCGCCCTTCATCTGGGGGACGACGGAGAAGGTGCCGTCGCGCTGGATGTTGGCGTGGACGCGGTCGTTGATGAACTCGCCGTCCTTCTCCGGCACGACGTCGTGGCCCCAGATCATCTTCAGCAGCGACGTGAGGCCCATCTTCGACTTCGCGTCGTCCTTGCCGTCGGGAGCGAGGGCGGCGAAGACCGCGGACACGCTGCGCAGGTCGCGCTCGCGGATGGCCCGCATCAGCTCCGGCTTGGGCATCGGGATGCCGGGCACGTAGTAGGACGCAGCGGGGTCCTCGGCGAGATCGCCGCCGGCGGCCCACTCGACGATCTGCGTGACCAGCGCCTTGCAGGAGCCGCACCCCTTGCCGGCGCGGGTGCGGTCCATGACCTCGCCGACGCTCCCGCAGCCCCCGGAGACCGCCCCGCAGATGTCGCCCTTCGACACCCCGTTGCAGTTGCAGACCTGGGAGTCCGCCGGCATCTCGGCGACGCCGACCTCCGCCGCACCGTCGGAGAGGTCGACCAGCAGGCGGATGCGCTCCTCGGGCAGCGGGGAGCCCCGGTCGAAGGCCTGGGTGAGGTAGGCGACCTTGCGGGTGTCGCCGAGCAGGGTCGCCCCGACGAGCGCGCCGTCGCGGATCACCACCGACAGGTGCACCCCCCGCCGGGGCTCGGAGATGACCAGGAACTCGTCGTCGTCCCGCTCGGGGCTGCTCACCCCCATCACGGCGACGTCCACGCCGGCGACCTTCAGCTTCGTCGCCGTCCGGCTGCCGTGGTACTCGGCGGCGGGGTCGGTCCCGGTGAGGACGTCGGCCAGGACCTTCGCGTGCTCCCACGCCGGCGCGACGAGCCCGTAGACCTCGCCGCGGTGCTGGGCGCACTCCCCGATGGCGTAGACGTCGGGGTCGTCGGTGCGCAGCTGGTCGTCGACGACGACCGCCCGCTGCACCTCCAGCCCCGAGCGGACGGCGACGTCGGTGTGCGGGCGCACCCCGGCGGCGACCACGAGCAGGTCGCAGTCCAGCCGCCGGCCATCCTTCAGCAGCACCCCCTCGACGTGCTCCTCGCCCAGCACCTCGGTGGCCAGGACGTCCAGGTGGACGGTGATGCCGAGCTGCTCGACGCTGCGCTTGAGGATGCCGCCGGCCTCGGCGTCGAGCTGGGCGTTCATGAGCCACGGCATCGCGTGCACCAGCTCCACCTGGAGACCGTGCCCCTGCAGGGCGCGCGCCGCCTCCAGCCCGAGCAGCCCGCCGCCCATGACGACCGCGCGGCGGCAGCGCCCGGTCGCGGCGAGCAGCGCGCGGGTCTCGTCGATGGTGCGGAAGCCGTACACGCCCGGGAGCAGCTCGCCGTCCTCGCGGCGCACGCCGGTCATCGGGGGGATGAAGGAGTAGCTGCCCGTGGCGAGCACCAGGTGGTCGTAGGCGGTGACGCTGCCGTCGGCGGCGTGCACCTGCTTGGCCGCGGTGTCGATCCGCTCGACCCGGACGCCGGCGCGCAGGTCGATCCCGGAGTCGGCGTACCAGTCGTGGGAGTTGAGCACGATCTCGTCCTCGTGCGACTCCCCGGCGAGCACCGGGCTCAGCATGATCCGGTTGTAGTTGCCGTGCGGCTCGTCGCCGAAGACGGTGATGCGGAACTGGTCGCCGCCGCCGCGCTCGAGGACCTCCTCCACGAAGCGGGCGCCGGCCATGCCGTTGCCGACCACGACCAGCCGGCCGCGGGCATCGAGGTCGTCGTCCAGGTGCAGGGCGGTGGCGCCGGCCAGGCGGGCCCCGAGGATCGCCGTCATGTCAGACCTCCACCAGTCCCAGGTCGACCACCAGCTCACCGGTGACGCCCTCGGGGGCTGCGGCGTGCAGCTCGAGCACCGAGCCCCCCGGCAGGTCCTCGACCACGCGCAGCGGCACGTGCGTGTCGGCCTTCGCCCCGATCGGGAACCAGCGCACCGGCTCGCCGTCGCGTAGCAGCAGCACGTAGACCAGCTCGGCGGTCGCGTTGCCGCCGCGGAAGTACAGCGCCTGCGCGCTGCAGCCGGCGGGCACCGTGTAGCGCAGCGCCGGGTCGACGGGTCCGGGCTTGGCCAGCCCCTCCCCGGTGATCGGGAAGACGCCTTGCAGGAAGCGCGGGGTGCTCTTCACGGGGGTTCTCCTGGTCGTCGAGGAGCGGGTCGTGCGGGACGGCGGGCGCGGGACGGGGCCGACCGCGGGCCGGTGGTCCGCGGGCCGGGGCTGGGTGGTGGCCGGGGGCGGGGGGAAGCGCTCCTCCGGCCCGCCGACGCGGGTGACGGCGACGGCGCAGACCTTGAAGGGCGGCATCTTCGACGTCGGGTCGAGCGCACCGGCGTCGGTGAGGGCGTTGGTGCCGGCCCAGTGGAACGGCACGAAGACCACGTCGGGCCGGATGGTGTCGGTCACCTGCGCGTGGAAGCGGGCGCGTCCCCGGCGGGTGGCGAGCTCGACGACGTCGTCCTGCGCGATGCCCAAGCGCCGGGCGAGGTCGGGGTGCAGCTCGGCGCGGGGTGCGGGGGCGACCAGCTGCAGGCTCCGCGTCCGCCGGGTCTGGGTGCCCGACTGGTACTGGGCCAGGACCCGGCCGGTGGTCAGCACGTAGGGGTGCTCGGCGTCGGGCCGCTCGTGCGCGTCGACGTGCTCCACGCGCAGGAAGCGAGCCCGCCCGTCGGGGGTGGCGAAGCGCTCGGTGAACAGCCGTGGCGTGCCGGGGTGGTCGGCGGCCGGGCAGGGCCAGAAGACGCCGCGCTCCTCGTCGATGCGCCGGTAGCTGATGCCCGCGTAGTCCGCCGTCCCTCCCGCGCTGGCCCGGCGCAGCTCCTCGAAGACCGTCTCCGGGTCGCCGCTGAAGTTCTGCGCCCCGAGCCGGCCGGCCAGCGTGGCGAGGAGCTGCAGGTCGTCGGGGACGCCCTCCGGGGGGTCGAGCGCCCGCCGACGGCGGATCACCCGGCCCTCGAGGTTGGTCATCGTGCCGGCCTCCTCCGCCCACATGGCGCTGGGCAGCACCACGTCGGCGAGCTCGGCGGTCTCGGAGAGGAAGAAGTCGCTGACGGCGAGGAAGTCCAGGTCGCCGAGCCGGCTGACCACCCGGCGTGCGTCGGGGGCGGAGACGGCGACGTTGGAGGCGAGCACCAGCAACGTGCGCACCCCGCCGTCGGTGCCGAGGGCGTCCAGCAGCTCGAAGGCGCTCGTCCCCGGCATCGGGAGCTCGTCGGGGTCCACGCCCCAGACGGCGGCGACGTGCGCGCGGGCGGCGGGGTCGGCCAGCGACCGGTAGCCGGGCAGCTGGTCGGCCTTCTGGCCGTGCTCGCGGCCGCCCTGCCCGTTGCCCTGGCCGGTGATCGTGCCCCAACCGCTGCCGCGCCGGCCCGGCAGGCCGAGGGCGAGCGCGAGGTTGATCCACGCCTGCGCGGTGTCGGTGCCGCTGCGGTGCTGCTCGGCCCCGCGCGCGGTCAGGATCATCGCCTTCTCCGCGCGGGCCAGGGCGAAGACGGTGCGCCGCTGGTCGGCGACGGGCACGCCGGTGAGCCGCTCCACCCGGTCGGGCCAGTACGCCGCCACGCCGGCCCGGACCTCGTCGAAACCGGTCGTGCGGGCGGCGACGTACTCCTCGTCCACCAGGCCCTCGGCGACCGCGAGGTGCAGCAGCCCGTTGGCCAGCGCCAGGTCGGTGCCGGGCAGCGGCTGCAGGTGCAGGGCGGCGCTGCGGGCGGTGGCGGTGCGGCGGGGGTCGACGACGACGTGCTGCGCGCCGCGCTCCCGGCCGGCGTCGAACCACTGCATCGCCGGCGGCATGGTGTCGGCCGGGTTGCTGCCCACCAGGACGACGACGTCGGCCTCGGCGATGTCGGAGAGCGGGAAGGGCAGCCCGCGGTCCAGGCCGAAGGCGCGGTTCGCCGCCCCCGCCGCCGACGACATGCAGAACCGGCCGTTGTAGTCGATGGCGCTGGTGCGCAGGGCGACACGGGCGAACTTGCCGAACTGGTAGGCCTGCTCGTTGGTCAGGGAGCCGCCGCCGAAGCAGCCGACGGCGTCGCGGCCGTGCCGGGCCTGGGTGCGCCGGATCGCGGCGACGACCCGGTCCAGCGCCTCCTCCCACGTGGACTCGACCAGCGGGCTGGTGCGGTCGCCGGGCACCGCGCGGACCAGCGGCCGGGTGAGCCGCTCCGGGTGGTCGAGCAGGTCGACGGCCGACCAGCCCTTGGAGCACAGCCCGCCGCGGTTGGTCGGGAAGTCCAGCGGCAGCAGAGTGGCCGGGCGGTCTCCCGCGGTGACCGCCATCCCGCACTGCAGGGAGCAGTAGGGGCAGTGGGTGCTAGTCGTCCGCGAGGCCCGCGCACCGGGGGCGGTGGCGGCGGAGGGTGCGGTGGCGGACACGGGAACCAGCGTGCGGCGCGGGCGTTTCCCTTCGTGGACCCCGACGTCAACGCTGGGTTCCGTCCCCCTCACACGAGGGCCGCCGCCCCCGTGCGGTCGCCCGCCGCGCATCATCACCGGCACGTCCCGCCGAGCGAGGGAGAGCGCGATGACCGAGCCGGACCCGGCGGCCGACCCCGACAGCCCCGAGGGACGCGGCGGTGCGGCCGCGACCGTGCCGGCCGCTCCGCCCGGTGCCGGGCGGGCGGGGCTCGACCGCCGCCGCATCCTCGGCGCGGCCGTCGAGTACATCGACGCGAACGGCCTGGGCGCGCTCACGATGCGGCGGCTCGGGGCCCACCTCGGCGTGGAGGCGATGGCGCTGTACCGCTACGTGCCCGGCCGCGAGCAGCTGCTCGACGGGGTGGTGGAGTCGGTGGTCGACGAGCTCTACGGCGACCCCGACGTGCACCTGAGCGCGGCGCACGGCTGGCAGGACTACCTGCAGCGCCTGGCGCACGGGGTCCGGCGGATCGCCCTCGCCCACCCCGAGGTCTTCCCCCTGGTCGCCACGCGGCCGCCGGCGGCCCCGTGGGTCCGCCCGCCGCTGCGCAGCCTCCGCTGGGTCGAGTCCTTCCTCGACACCCTGATCGGCAGCGGCTTCACCGAGGACGCCGCGGTCGCGGCGTACCGCGCCTACTCCAGCTTCCTCCTGGGGCACCTGCTCCTCGAGGTCTCCCAGAAGGGGGTGAAGATCAGCCCGGAGGACCGGCCCGACGGCGCGCCGGACGCCGCCGCGGGCACGGACCTCAGCGCCTATCCCACCGTCGTGCGGCTCGAGTCCCTGCTGTCCCTGGACGAGTCGGCCGCCGAGTTCGAGGAGGCGCTGGAGAACCTGCTGGGGCGGCTGGAGGTCGTGCGAGCGGAGGGCCGCACCCCGCGCCGCGGGGATCCGCGGGGCTGAGGCGCACGCCCGGGAGCACGCGGTCGGTTGTTTACAACGTAAATCTGCGGGCACCGCTCCTGGTGTCCCCGTCCGCGCGACGCCGCGCAGAAACGGGGGACCGTTCCCCCGTTCCCGGCACCCCAGGAGTACGCGCATGATCACCGAGCACCAGCTGAGCGACGTCATCGGCAGCACCGCCATGGGCCCCGACGGCAAGCTGGGCACCGTCAGCGAGGTCTACCTCGACGACGAGACCGGCCGCCCCGAGTGGGCCACCGTCCGCACCGGGCTGTTCGGCACCAAGGAGGCCTTCGTGCCCCTGGCCGACGCCGACATCACCGGCGAGGAGCTGCGGGTGCCCTACGACAAGGCGAAGGTCAAGAACGCCCCGCACATCGACTCCGAGGGCCACCTCTCCCCCGCCGAGGAGACCGAGCTCTACCGGTACTACGGCCTCACCGCCGGAGGGGCCGGCACCGGCGTCCCCGGCGAGGTCACCGACACCACGCGGGCGACCACGCCGACCGGCGACGCCACCCACGGCACCGTCGGCCACGACACCTCCGGGCCCACGACCGACGACGCGATGACCCGCTCGGAGGAGCAGCTCCACATCGGTACCCAGCGCGTGGAGACCGGTCGCGCCCGGCTGCGCAAGTACATCGTCTCGGAGAACGTCTCCCGGACCGTGCCGGTGTCGCACGAGGAGATCCGCGTCGAGCGCGAGCCGATCACCGACGCCAACGTCGGCGACGCGCTCGAGGGGCCGGCGATCTCCGAGGAGGAGCACGAGGTCGTGCTGCGCGGCGAGCGCCCCGTCGTGGAGAAGGAGGCCGTGCCGGTCGAGCGCGTCCGCCTGGACACCGAGACCGTCACCGAGCAGGCGACCGTCACCGAGCAGGTCCGCAAGGAGCAGGTGGAGCTGGACGTCGACGACACCGGCACCGGCACCCGCCGCTGACCCGGATCCCCGGCCGGCGGCATCGGGGCGCTTCCCGGCGCACCGACGCCGCCGGCCCCCGCACCCGCCGTCCCCTCCCGGAGGAGCCCAGCCATGTCCACACCCGCTTCCGCCCACGGCGACGACGCCGGCATCCGACCGGACGGCGCGCACCCCACCCGCGGCGCCGGCCGTGACGCCGTCGACGCCCAGCACTCCCGCTACGGCGGCATCAAGTGGGGCGCGGCGTTCTTCGGCTGGCTCTCCGCCAACGGCCTCGCCGTCCTGCTCATCGCCCTGATCAGCGCCGCCGGGGTGGCCCTGGGCCTGACGCAGGGCGTCCCGTCGGTCGAGGAGGCCACCCAGCAGGCGGGCACGATCGGCATCGTCGGCGCGATCGTCCTGCTGGTCGTGCTCTTCCTCGCCTACCTGGCGGGCGGCTACGTCGCCGGCCGGATGGCGCGCTTCGACGGGGCCCGCCAGGGCATCGCCGTGTGGGTCATCGGCCTGCTCGTCGTCCTGGCGCTCGCCCTCGCCGGCGTCCTCTTCGGCTCGCAGTACAACGTGCTCCAGCAGCTGAACCTGCCGCGCATCCCGATCGACGAGGGGACCGCCACGACCGGCGGGATCATCGCCCTGGTCGCGGTCCTCGTGGTGACCCTGCTCGGCGCGATCCTCGGCGGCAAGCTCGGCGAGCGGTACCACCGGAAGGTCGACCGCGCGGGCTTCTGAACGGACCCCCGGCCCCCCACTCGCACGCTCGCGGCGGGACCCTGCAGGGGGCCGGCGCGCACGGGGGCCGTCCTACCCGGGGCGGCCCCCTTCGTCGTCGGGCGTGGTGGGATCAGGGGGTGACCCCTCCAGGCCCGGTCGTCCGGCGGATCGACGACCCCGACGAGCCCGGCCCCGACGTCCGCGTCGCCGAGCAGCGCGACGTGCCGGCGATCGCCGCGACCCTCACCGTCGCCCTGGCCGACTCGCGCTGGACCCGGTGGGCACTGCCCGACGACGGCCGCATGCAGCGGCTCACCCGGCTCCACGAGCTGGACGCCGCCCACCGCGGGGTGGCCACCGGCACCGCCTGGGTGACCGAGGACCGCGATGCCGTCGCCGTCTGGGAGCCGCCGGCCGGCGCGCCCGGCACCCGCCCCCTGCCCGAGGACGTCCGGGCCGCCCTGGCGCGCGAGCTCCCCTACCTCTCCGCCGACCGCGCGCGGGTGGTGGCCGAGACCGAGGCGCTGGTGACCGCGGCGCTGCCCGACCGGCCGCACTGGCGGCTTCGGCACCTCGGTGTCCGGCCGTCGTCACGCCGCAGGGGGCTGGCCGCCGCCGTGCTCGCGCCGGTGCTGGTGCGCTGCGACGTCGACAGGACACCCGCCGCCGCCGCGGTGTTCGGCTGGGCCAACGTGCGCTTCTTCCGCGGCTTCGGCTTCCAGGTCACCGAGACCACCCGCACCAGCGACGACGAGCTGCCGCTGTGGGTGCTCGTCCGCGAACCGCTCTCGCTCAGCTGACCGCCGGCCGCGAGGCCGCTCCACCGACCCCGGAGGTCCCGTGCCCAGCCCCGCCGGCCGCCTGCTGCCCCCGCTGCTCCGCCTGCTCCGCGCCCGGAGGGAGTTCGAGCGCCCCGAACTCATGCTGCAGGGCGTGCAGGAACGCCTCCTGCGCCCGGCGCCGTACGGGCCACCCCGCCGGCTCGGCCCGGTGGAGGTCGTGGTGGACGTCCACCACGGGACCGGCTGGCCGGTCTACCGCGTCCTCCCCCGCGCCGGGACGCCGGACCGGGCCGCCGTCTACGTGCACGGCGGTGCCTGGGTGAACCAGATCCACCCGTTGCACTGGCGCCTGGTGGCCCGGCTCGCCGCCCGCACCGGCACCGCGATCACCGTGCCCGTGTACCCCCTGGCGCCCGTGGGGACGGCGGCGACGGTGGTGCCGCCGGTGGCCGACCTGATCGCTGCGCTGGTCGAGCGGCACGGCGCCGGGCGGGTGACCGCGATGGGCGACTCGGCCGGCGGTCAGATCGCGCTGTCGGCCGCCCTGCTGCTCCGGGACCGGGGCGTGCCTGCCCTGCACCGGACGGTGCTCATCTCGCCCGCGCTGGACCTGACGCTGGCCAACCCGGAGATCGACCTCGTGGAGCCCCAGGACCCCTGGCTGGCCCGCCCCGGCACCCGGGCGGCCATCGAGCTCTGGCGGGGCGACCTGCCGCTGACCGACCCCCTGGTCAGCCCGCTGTTCGGGCAGTTCGCCGGGCTCGGTCCCCTGACCGTCTTCAGCGGCACCCGCGACATCACCAGCCCCGACACCCGGCTGCTGGTCGAGCGCGCCCGCGCGGCCGGCGTGCCGGTCGACCACCACGAGGAGGAGGGCCTGGTGCACGTGCACGCCCTGCTGCCGGTGCCCGAAGGGCGGCGGGCCCGGCGGGTGATGGCGGCCGTCCTCTCCGGCTGACGCAGCACCCCGGCGGGCCGGTCAGCGGTTCCGCTCGGGTGGTGCTGGCGTCGCCCGTGGCCGTGCTGGGAAAGTCGCGACGAGGGTGTCGATCCGGCCGCACCTCGTTCGTACAGGGGGTGAGCGACCGGCACGAGGCCGGCGCCGAACCCCCAGGAGGCAGCCATGGCGCAGTACCTGCTGAACATCGTCCAGCCGGTCGGCGAGGTCCCCCCGCCGGAGGACCTCGAGCCGGTGATGAAGGAGCTCGCCGCGCTCAACGAGGAGATGCAGGCGGCGGGCGTGTGGGTCTTCGCCGCCGCGCTGCACCAGCCGGAGGCCTCGACCGTCGTCCGCGCCGAGAGCGGCGACGTGCTGATCACCGACGGCCCCTACGCCGAGGCCAAGGAGTTCGTCGGTGGGTTCGACCTGATCGAGGTCGACGACCTGGACCAGGCCCTGGTCTGGGCCGGCAAGCTCGCCCGCGTCCTCGGCGGCCTGCCGGTCGAGGTCCGGCCCGTCGTCCAGGCCTTCTGACGCCGGTGCCCGACGCCGCCGCCGAGGTCGAGCGGGTCTTCCGCGAGCACCACGGCCGTGCGGTCGCCGTCCTGATCCGCCTCCTCGGGGACGTCGACGCCGCCGAGGAGGCGGTCCAGGACGCCTTCCTCACCGCCCTCGCGCGGTGGCCGGCCGACGGGGTGCCGCCCAGCCCGGCCGGCTGGATCGTCACGACCGCCCGCCACCGGGCGATCGACCGCTGGCGGCGCGAGTCCGTGCGGACCGACCGGCACGCTCAGGCCGCGTTGCTCGGCGGCGCCCCCGAGCCCGTCGAGGAGGGTCCCGTGCACGACGACCGGCTGCGGCTCGTCTTCACCTGCTGCCACCCCGCGCTGGCCACGCCCGCCCGGGTGGCGCTCACCCTGCGGCTGCTCGGCGGCCTCACCACCGCCGAGATCGCAGCGGCGTTCCTCGTGCCCGAGGCGACGATGGCCCAGCGCCTGGTCCGGGCCAAGGCGAAGATCCGCACGGCCCGCATCCCGTACCGGGTGCCGCGCGAGGCGGAGCTGCCCGACCGGCTGCCGGCCGTGCTCGCCGTCGTCTACCTGGTCTTCAGCGAGGGGCACACCGCGACCTCCGGGGACCGGCTGGTGCGGGCCGACCTGTGCGCCGAGGCGATCCGGCTGGGCCGGCTGCTCGCCGAGCTGATGCCCGACGAGCCGGAGGTGCTGGGGCTGCTGGCGCTGATGCTGCTCACCGAGGCCCGCCGCCCGGCGCGGACCTCCGCCGACGGCGACCTCGTGCCGCTGGCCGACCAGGACCGGTCGCGGTGGGACCGCGCGCTGATCGCCGAGGGCCAGGAGCTCGTCCGGCGGTGCCTGCGGCGGGGCCGGCCGGGCCCCTACCAGCTGCAGGCGGCGATCGCCGCGGTGCACGGGGACGCGGCGACGGTCGCCGGAACCGACTGGCGGCAGGTGGTCGCGCTCTACGACCAGCTGCTCGCCCTCAGCCGGAGCCCGGTCGTGGCGCTCAACCGCGCCGTCGCCGTCGCCGAGCTCGAGGGCCCCGCCGCGGGGCTGGCGCTGGTCGAGGAGCTGGAGCTGCCGCACGAGCACCTGCTGCCCGCCGTCCGCGCCGACCTGCTGCGCCGCGCCGGGCGGCCGCCCGATGCGATCGCGGCCTACGCGGAGGCCATCGAGCGCTGCGGCAACGAGCGCGAGCGGGCGTTCCTCCGTCGCCGGCGCGATGAGTTGTCGGTGCTGCGCCGGTCGGAGGAGGCATGAGCACCCCCACCGCCCTCGACGTCACCTTCACCGCGCCCATCGAGAAGGACGGTGCGTTCCCCACGTACCTCGAGGTGCCGGACTCCGCCGAGCTGCTGGGCACCCGCCGGGCGGTCAAGGTGACCGGCACCGCCGACGGGCACGCCTTCGCGGCCACCCTCATGCCGTCCGGCAACGGCCCGCACTGGCTGCCGCTGCGGGCGGCGATCTGCTCGGCCATCGGCAAGAGCCGCGCGGGCGAGGAGGTCACCGTGCACCTGCAGCAGCGGCTGGGCTAGTCCCAGGAGCCGCGCTGCTTCTTCAGCTGGCCCCGCTGCTTCTTGGCCTGGATCCGGCGCTCCTGCGAGCCACGGGTGGGCTTGGTCCGCCGCCGGGCCGGCGCCGGTGGGGCGAGCGCGGCGCGCAGCACCGCCGCCAGCCGCTCCCGGGCGGCCTGCCGGTTGCGCAGCTGCTGGCGGTGCTCGCTCGCCGCGATGGTGAGGACGCCGTCGACCAGCCGGCCGCCGAGCCTCGAGGCGAGCCGCGCCCGCTGCGGGTCGGTCAGCCCCGGCAGGTCCAGCGGGCGCACCGAGAGCTCGACCCGGGAGTCGGCGGTGTTGACCCCCTGTCCACCGGGCCCTGAGCTGCGGGAGAACCGCCACGACTGCGCCGCCGCCGGCACGACGAGCGAACCGGTGACGGGGAGGTCACCGGAGGCGTCGTCGGTCCCGGGCACCGGCACAGTGTGGCCGACGCGGTTCAGGTACGGGACGCCAGCGGGCCCGGCGCCAGGTGCTCGGCGGTCCAGCCGGGCACCGCTCCGGCCCACTCGGCGCGCTCGGCCTCGTGCACACCGCGCAGGATCCGGCGCCAGGTCAGGGCGCGCTGCAGCGGCGCGACGCGGAGCGCCAGGTCGCACAGCTCGCGCAGCTCGGCGGCGCTGCCGTGGTCGAGCCACGGGTCGAGGTAGGCGTCGCGCAGCCGGAGCAGCCCGGGGTCGCCCTGTGGCAGCCCCAGCGCCCGACCGGCGGAGCGGAGGGCGACGAGCAGGACGAGGAACGGGTGCGAGACCGAGGCGTCGCCCCAGTCGAAGAAGCGGTGCCGGCGGGCGCGGGCGAAGACGTTCCCGTCGTGCAGGTCGTCGTGCTGCACGCTCGCCGGGACGCGGCCGTCCGCCAGCTCGCCGCAGGCCGCCGCGTAGCCGCCGAGCCCGGCCCGCAGGCGGGTGCGCACGTCGTCGGGAAGCCCCTCCGGGCGGCCGGCCTGCTGCGCCTCGTCGTCGGCCAGGAGGTCCGCCACCAGCGCGGGCAGCCGCTCCGCGCGGTGGTCGGGCACCCCGAGGCCGACGAGCTCCTCGGCGTGCCGGGAGACCTCGGCCTGCAGGCGGGCGTGGCCGGCCAGCATCGCCGCCCAGCCGGCGAGGTCCGCGCCGGTCTCGCGCAGGGTCGGACCGCCGTCGGGCAGGAGGAGCAGCCGGCGCTCCCGGTCCACCGCGAGCGGCACCAGCACCTGCTGAGGCACCCAGCGGCGGAGGGCCTCGGCGAGCACCGGCTCGTGCGCCGAACCCGGCCCCACCGCCTTCAGCCAGACGGCGTCCCCGCCGCGCAGCGGGATGCGGAAGGCGGTGGACCAGGCCCGCACGTGCGGCTGCTCGGGCTCCCCCATGACGACCAGCGCGGCGCGGGCCAGCTGATCGGCCGCCCAGGCCAGCGCGCCGGCCCGCCACGGGGGATCCCGCCAGGTGTGCGTGCCGGTCGGGATCACCGGGCGACCGTGGGCGAGGTCCTGCTCCGGGTCAGGCCGGGACCGGGTCCGCCCCGCCGACGGCGCCGGGGCGGCAGCGCGCCAGGCGGCGCAGCGTCAGCCACGAGCCGCGCAGGGCGCCGTGGGTCTCCAGCGCCTGGATCGCGTACGCCGAGCAGGTCGGGCCGTACCGGCAGCACGGCCGGCGCCGCGGGCTGATGTCCCGCTGGTAGTAGCGGACGGCCGCGATCAACCGGGCGGCGGCGCCGCTGCCCCGCTGACCCGCCCGGATCGCCGGTAGCGAGCGGGGCGCGACCAGCAGGAGGTCCATGCCGCAGCCGATGGCGTTGGCCAGGCAGCAGCCGGTGTTGAGGAACAGCAGGTCGCGCAGGCACGAGTCGTCGCGCCGGCCGCGGCGGTAGCCGCGCGGGGGCCCGTACCCGTAGCCGGGGCCGTAGTGGCCGCCGTAGTGCCCGCGGTAGCCACCGCCGCCGTAGCGGGGCCGCCGGCGCCTCGGACCCCAACCGCTGCTCCAGATGAAGACCATGGGTGCGCAGGTACCGCGGGAGGATGGTCGCCATGCCTGATCTCGCTGCCGGTCTCGCCGCCGCGCTCGCCACCGGCCCCGTCGTGCTGGACGGCGGGCTCTCCACCGAGCTCGAGGCCCGCGGGCACGACGTCTCCTCCGCCCTGTGGTCGGCCCGCCTGCTCCGCGACGACCCGGGGGCGGTGGTGGCCGCCCACGCCGCGTTCGCCGCGGCCGGCGCGCAGGTGGCGACGACGGCGAGCTACCAGGCGACCGTCGAGGGGTTCGCCGCCACCGGTGCGGACGCGGCCGAGGCCCGGCGGCTGATCGCGTCGTCGGTCGCGCTGGCCCGCGAGGGGCAGGGCCAGGGGTGGGTCGCGGGGTCCGTCGGCCCGTACGGCGCGATGCTGGCCGACGGGTCGGAGTACACCGGCGCCTACGTGGCCGAGGTCGGCGTCGCGGCGCTGCGCGCGTTCCACCGCCCGCGCATGGCGGTGCTCGCCGAGGCGGGGGCCGACGTGCTGGCGTGCGAGACCGTCCCCGCGGCGGCGGAGGCGGAGGCGCTGCTGCTCGAGGCGCAGGCGCTGGGGGTGCCGGTCTGGCTGTCGCTCACCACCGTCGTCGACGAGCACGGCGTGCCGCGCACGCGGCGCGGGGAGCCGGCCGCCGACGTCTTCGCCATGGCGGACGGGGTCGACGAGGTGATCGCGGTCGGGGTCAACTGCACCGCCCCGGACGCCGTCCTGCCGGCCGTGCGCGCGGCCGCGGCGAGCGGCAAGCCGGTCGCGGCCTACCCGAACAGCGGTGAGTCGTGGGACGCCGTCGCGCGGCGGTGGACCGGGACCCCCGGGATCGCGCCGGACGCCGTCCGGGAGTGGCTGCCCGCGGGGGTGCGGCTGGTCGGCGGCTGCTGCCGGGTGCGCCCCGCCGCCGTCGCCGCCCTCGTCGCGACGATCAGGTGACCTGATCACGCAGCGTCCTCCCTCACGGTGGGCGGTGAGGGAGGACACTCCATGATCAGGTCAGCTGATCGTGGCCGGGGTCAGAGGATGGGCTTGCCCCCGGTGACGGCGATCCGCGCGCCGGAGACGTAGGACGCCTCGTCGCTGGCCAGCAGCACGTAGACCGGGGCCAGCTCGGCCGGCTGCGCGGGACGGCCCATCGGCACCTGCTGCCCGAAGCTCTCCACCTTCTCCTCGGGCATGGTCGCCGGGATCAGCGGCGTCCACACCGGCCCGGGGGCGACGCTGTTGGCGCGGATCCCCTTCTCCGCCAGCATCTGCGCCAGCGACGCGGTGAAGTTGGCGATCCCGGCCTTGGTCATGGCATAGGCGATCAGGTTCGGGCTGGGGTTGTCGCTGTTCACCGACGACGAGTTGATGATCGACGCCCCTGGCCCCATGTGCGGCAGCGCGTCCTTGGTCAGGGTGAACATCGCCGAGAGGTTCGTGGCGAGGGTGAAGTCCCACTCCTCGTCGGAGATCTCCTCCAGCGAGTCGTGGCTCATCTGGAACGCGGCGTTGTTGACCAGCACGTCGACCCGCCCGAACTCCTCGACGGCCTTCGGGATGATCGTCTTGCAGTGCGCGCGGTCGGAGATGTCCCCCGGCACCAGCACGCACTGCTGACCGGCCTGCTCCACGTACTTCGCGGTGTCCTGCGCGTCCTCGTGCTCGGACAGGTAGGAGATGAGGACGTCGGCGCCCTCGCGGGCGAAGGCGATGGCCACGGCGCGGCCGATGCCGCTGTCCCCGCCGGTGATGACGGCCTTCTTGCCGGCGAGCTTCCCGGAGCCCTGGTAGCTCTCCTCGCCGTGGTCCGGCTTCGGCGTCATCTCGCCGAGCGTGCCGGGGGTGCTCTGCTGCTGGGCGGGCTGGGACTCGGGACGGGGCTCGGACACGGGCGTCCACCTTCCTGGATCGGGAGCGCTCGGCACTCGGGCGCTGGTCTCACGCCCCTGCGGTGCCGTGGCGCGGCCGACCTACCCGCCCTTCGCGGTCCGGAACCCCGGAGACGAGCCCACCGGCCGCCTGACAGCACACGACCCGGGCGGGAGGAGAGGCGCACGTCGGTGTGCACCCCTCCTCCCTCCCGGGTCGGGAGGGGTCGTCCTCGTCAGGCGGCGCGCGCCACCGGGCTGTGGGCGGGCGCGGCGTCGAGCGGCACCCAGCGCATCTCGAGCCGTCGCCGACCCGCCTGGTCGGTCACAACGGTCCACCGGCACTCCGGGCAGAAACGTTCGCGCATGGTCTCAGCCACCTTCCGTTCACCTGTTGTTCACCTTCCTCTCCGGTTACGGCGTATGTCACACACTCCGGGAGACCTCGTTACCGGATCGTTACCGTCCCCCGGATGCGGGACGCCGCCGGGCCTGGTCCGGGGAAGCAGGAGAGCATCGGGCACGCTGGTGCACCTGATGACCACGACCGCTGCTCCTCCCCTGCTCGAGGACCCCGCCGACCTGTCCGCACTGCGCGCGACCGGCGGTGACCCCGACGCGCTCTTCGCCGCCTTCGCCGCCTGGGCCGAGGCCGGCGGCACGCCGCTGTACCCGGCCCAGGAGGAGGCGCTGATCGAGCTGGTCAGCGGCGCCAACGTCGTCCTCGCCACCCCGACCGGCTCCGGCAAGTCGCTGGTCGCCACGGGGGCCCAGTACGCCGCGCTGGCCGCCGGCCGGCGCAGCTACTACACCGCCCCGATCAAGGCGCTGGTCAGCGAGAAGTTCTTCGCCCTCTGCGGGGTCTTCGGCGCGGCCAACGTCGGCATGCTCACCGGCGACGCCGCGGTCAACCGCGACGCCCCGATCATCGCCTGCACCGCCGAGGTGCTCGCCAACATCGCGCTCCGGGAGGGCAGCGAATCGGAGCAGCTCGCCGACGCGCTCGTCGTCATGGACGAGTTCCACTTCTACGGCGACCCCGACCGCGGCTGGGCCTGGCAGGTGCCGCTGCTCGAGCTGCCGAAGGCGCAGTTCCTGCTGATGAGCGCCACGCTCGGCGACGTCACCTCCCTGCGGGAGGACCTGACCCGCCGCACCGGCCGGCCCACCGCGCTCGTGGCCAACGCCGTGCGGCCCGTCCCCCTGCACCACTACTACGCGACGACGCCGATGCACGAGACGATCCAGGAGCTCCTGGACACGCAGCAGGCGCCGGTCTACGTCGTCCACTTCACCCAGGCCTCGGCGCTGGAGCGCGCCCAGGCCCTGATGAGCGTCAACGTGTGCAGCAAGGAGGAGAAGGCCGCGATCGCCGAGATGATCGGCGGGTTCCGGTTCTCCTCGGCCTTCGGGACGACGCTGTCACGGCTGGTCCGCCACGGCATCGGCGTGCACCACGCGGGCATGCTGCCCAAGTACCGGCGGCTCGTGGAGCAGCTCGCCCAGGCGGGGCTGCTCAAGGTCATCTGCGGCACCGACACCCTCGGGGTGGGCATCAACGTGCCCATCCGGACCGTGGTCTTCTCCGCGCTCTCCAAGTACGACGGCACCCGCACCCGGCTGCTCCAGGTGCGCGAGTTCCACCAGATCGCCGGCCGGGCCGGCCGCGCCGGTTACGACACCGCGGGCACCGTCGTCGTCCAGGCGCCGGAGCACGAGGTGGAGAACCTCAAGCAGTTCGCCAAGGTCGCCGACGACCCGAAGAAGCGCCGCAAGCTGGTGCGCAAGAAGGTGCCCGACGGCATGGTGCCGTGGAGCGAGGCGACCATGAACCGCCTGGTCGAGGGGGAGCCCGAGAAGCTGACCAGCCACATGCGGGTGACGACGGCGATGGTGCTCGACGTCGTCGACCGCCCCGGCGACCCGTTCGCGGCCATGCGCCGGCTGCTCACCGAGAACCACGAACCGCGCAAGAGGCAGCTGCGGCTGATCCGCGACGCGATCGGCATCGCGCGGTCGCTGCTGCAGGCCGGCGTCCTGGAGCGCCTGCCCGAGCCCGAGCCGGACGGCCGCCGCTACGACCTGACCCTTGACCTGCCCCCGGACTTCGCGCTCAACCAACCGCTGTCGACCTTCGCCCTCGCCGCCATCGAGCTGCTGGACCCCGGCAGCGACACCTACGCGCTCGACGTCGTCAGCGTCATCGAGGCCACCCTCGACGACCCGCGCCAGATCCTCGCCGCCCAGCTCAACAAGGCCAAGGGCGAGGCGGTCGCGCAGATGAAGGCCGAGGGGATCGAGTACGACGAGCGGATGGAGCTGCTCGAGGAGGTCAGCTACCCCAAGCCCCTGGAGGAGCTCCTCGGGCACGCCTACGACGTCTACCGGCAGAGCAACCCCTGGGCCGCGGACGCGCAGCTGTCGCCGAAGTCGGTCGTCCGCGAGATGTGGGAGCGGGCGTTCACCTTCCGGGAGTTCGTGAACACCTACGGCCTGACGCGGGCCGAGGGCGCGGTGCTGCGCTACCTCTCCGACGCGTTCAAGGCGCTGCGGTCCGGCGTGCCCGCCGCCGCGCGCACCGAGGAGGTCACCGACCTGGTCGAGTGGCTCGGCGAGCTGGTGCGCCAGGTGGACTCCAGCCTGCTCGACGAGTGGGAGCAGCTCACCAATCCGGACGACGGGGCGGTGGCCGAGGTCGCCGTCCCGGCCCGGCCGCGCCCGCTCACCGGCAACGAGCGGGCGTTCACGGCGATGGTGCGCAATGCGCTGTTCCGGCGGGTCGAGCTGTGGGCGCGCCGGCGCTGGTACGACCTGGGCGAGCTGGACGCCGGCTCCGGCTGGGACGCCGAACGCTGGGGCGAGGTGGTGCAGGCCTACTTCGCCGAGCACGACGACGTGCGCACCGGAGCCGACGCGCGCGGGCCGGCGCTGCTGATCTGGGACAAGCGCCCCGGCACCTGGCACGTGCGGCAGATCCTCGACGACCCCGAGGGCAACCACGACTGGGGCTTCGACGTCGAGGTGGACCTGGAGGCCTCCGACGAGGAGGGCGCGGCGGTGATCCGCCTGGTCGACGCCGGCCGCAAGGACTAGACCGTCGGGCCGGAGGGCTCCGGACATTCCTCCCCGGAGTGCGCCGACATCCGGCTCCTCGTGGCCGGGACCGGGCAGCCGGCGGCGCACCGCGGCGCCGGCTTCCGGCGCGGCGGCTGGGTGTCACCGAGCGCCCAGCCGGCACAGCGGGATCGGTCACTCTGCGTCATCGGTTACGACGTGTGACAGGCGCGCCGATTCCGTTCCGGAAAGACGGCGGGCGATGAACCGCGCACGGGGAGCACATGCAGCTCACGGGCGCGCAAAGCCTTGACACCGTTCGCGGCGCGATGAGAAGTTGCGGCCACTGCGACCGGAACAGGGCAGTTCACCGGCCGGTCGAGCACTGTCGCCCAGACCAGTGGAGGTCTGCCCCGTGCGTGCTGAACTTGCGGGCCAGGACGGTCGTCCTGTGCCCCGCCCTCGGTAGTCGCGCCTGCGGGCGCCTCACTCTCCGTCACGCGCTTCTTCTGAACGGCTCGGGCATCCGCGACCGGCCGTGACGCGCTGTGCAAACGGTCGTCCCTCTCGTCGTCGACCGACCCTGCGCTCGTCACCGAGCGCCCGCGGGCTGCCCCCGATCAGCCTTTGGACCAGTGATGAGCTCACCCTCCGTCTCGCGCGCCAACGGTGGCACCCGGCCCTCTGCTCCGGCCCCCGTCGCGCCACGCATCGTCGCCGTTCCCGAAGCCTTCAACACCGAGGATCTCTACGTCGACCTCACGGGGATCATCGGCTCCCCGTTGCACCTGAAATGCGAGGGGTTCAACTTCGCCGGGTCGATCAAGCTCAAGGCGGCCGCCGAGATGGTCGACGCCGCCATCCAGGACGGGGTCCTCACGGAGGACTCGGTGCTCGTCGAGTCGTCGTCGGGCAACCTGGGCGTCGCGCTCAGCATGATCGCGGCAAGCCGGAGCCTGCGCTTCCTGTGCATCACGGACCCACGCTGCAACCTGTCCACCCGCCGGCTGATGGAGGCGCTCGGCAGCCGGGTGCACCTCGTCACCGAGCCGGTGGACGACGGGGGCTTCCTGGGCGCCCGCATCCAGTTCGTGCGGCGGCTCTGCGCGTCCGACCGGCGCTACGTGTGGCTGAACCAGTACGCCAACCCCGGCAACTGGCGCGCGCACTACCGCACCACCGCACCGGCCATCGCCCGGCACTTCCCGAACATCGACGTCCTCTTCGTCGGAGCCGGGACCACCGGCACGCTGATGGGCTGCGCGCGCTACTTCCGGAACCGTGACCGGCAGGTGCGCGTCGTCGCCGTCGACGCCGTCGGCTCCGTGACCTTCGGCGGGCCCGCCGGGCGCCGGATGATCCCGGGACTGGGCACGAGCGTCCGCCCGGACCTGCTCGACGAGAGCTACGTCGACGAGGTCGTGCAGGTCGAGGAACGCGACACCGTGCGCGCCTGCCACCGGATGGCCCGGCACGGATTCCTCTTCGGCGGCTCGACCGGCACGGTCGTCAGCGGCGCCGAACGCTGGCTGGCGGAGCACGACGCCCGCGGCCGCACCGCCGTGGCCATCGCGCCCGACCTGGGCGAGCGGTACCTGGACACGCTCTACCAGTCCAACTGGGTGGAAGCCCTCTACGGCCCGGAGGCGCTGGCCGCGTCGACGGACGACCCGCTGTGGTCGGACAGCGCCGGCACGCCGACCCCGGACACCGCCGGTCGGCCGGCCACGGGCGCGCTGGCGCCGTGAGCACCGGGCCACGGCCGGCCGGCCGGACACCGA
The DNA here is from genome assembly GCF_054050835.1 of Blastococcus sp. SYSU DS0510. Lineage (NCBI taxonomy): Bacteria > Bacillati > Actinomycetota > Actinomycetes > Geodermatophilales > Geodermatophilaceae > Blastococcus > Blastococcus sp. SYSU DS0510. The sequence goes on from NZ_JBJHAC010000023.1 coordinate 54,150, forward strand.
CGGCGGCGGCCCCGTGACGGCGGAGGCCCTGGCAACCGTCCCCGTCGGTGCCCTCCCCCCGCGCGGCGGCGATCTCGCGGTCACGGGTGTCGAGGCCGCGTTCTGCGGTCTCCTCCGGGACTGCCTGCACGGCGCGGACGTGACGCCTGAGTCGCACTTCTTCGACGACCTGGGCGCGGACTCGATGGTGATGACGCAGTTCTGCGCCCGCGTCCGCAAGGATCCCGATCTGCCGCGGGTCTCCATCAAGGACGTCTACCGGCACCCCACCGTGCGGGGCCTCGCCACGGCCGTCGGCGGTCCGGGGATCCCTGCCCCGACCCCGTCGGTAGTCGAGCAGCTGGGGTCGGTGCTGGCCGACGTGCTCGGCCGCGAACGGGTCGACCCGGAGGCCCACTTCTTCGACGACCTGGGCGCGGACTCGATGGTCATGGCGCAGTTCTGCGCCCGCGTCCGCAAGCAGCCCGGCCTGCCGACGGTGTCGATCAAGGCCGTGTACCAGCACCCGACGCTCACCGGGCTGGCGTCGACGCTGGTGAGGACCCCGGCGACGGCCGAGCCGGAGCAGTCCCGGCCCGCCCGCCCGGCGGCGGCGGACCCGCGGTCGGGGACCGGGGGGAGCGGCGGGCCCCCGGCGGCGCCCGCCCCGGCCCGCGGGCGACCTCGCTACGTGCTGTGCGGGGTCCTCCAGGCACTGACGTTCCTGGCGTGGACCTACGCGACCACCGCCCTGGCCCTGCGCGGCTTCGAGTGGGTGGTGGACAGCGGGGACCTGTTCGCCTTCTACCGGCGCGCGGTGGTGGTGGGTGCGGCCACGTTCGCCGGTGCGGCCCTGTTCCCGGTGGCGGCCAAGTGGATCCTCGTCGGCCGGTGGCGGTCCGAGCACTTCCGGGTGTGGAGCCTGCCCTACCTGCGGTTCTGGGTGGTCAAGACGCTGCTGCGGACCAGTCCGGTGACCCGGCTGCTCGCCGGGTCACCCCTGTATTCGCTGTACCTGCGCGCGCTCGGTGCCCGCGTCGGGCGCGGCACCCTCGTCCTGACCCGGGCCATACCCGTCTGCACGGATCTGCTGACGCTCGGTGAGGGCGCGGTGGTCCGCAAGGACACCTTCCTCTCCTGCTACCGCGTGGTCGACGGGGTCGTCGAGACCGGACCGGTGACGATCGGCCGGGACACCTACGTCGGCGAGGGCGCGGTGCTCGACATCGGCACGTCGCTCGGGGACGGCGCCACGCTGGCCCACCGGTCGTCGCTGCACGAGGGCCAGTCGGTGCCCCCCGGCCAGACCTGGCACGGGTCCCCCGCCGCGCGGACGGACTCCTCCTACCGATCGGCCGAGCCGCGCCGGAGCGGCTCCGCCAGACGGTTCACGTACGGGCTCGGGCAGCTGGTCACCACGGCACTGGTCACCATGCCGCTCGCCGTGGGGGTGCTCGACGCCGCCATCGCCGACCTGCCGGTGCTCGACGTCGACCTCACGCCGGGAACCCCGGCGGACGGCGGCTTCTGGCTGGGCTGCCTGGTGGTCTCCGCAATCGTCTTCACCGGCGGTGCGCTCGGGTCGGCGCTGTTCGTCGTGACCGTTCCGCGCCTGCTGGCGCTGCCCCTGCGGCCGGGCCGGGTCTATCCCCTGTACGGCCTGCACTACTCCCTGCAGCGCACGGTCGCGCGCACGACCAACTCGAAGTTCCTCACCGGGCTGCTCGGCGACAGCTCCTACATCGTCGGCTACCTGCGCGCGATCGGGTACCGGATGACGCCGGTGCTCCAGACGGGATCGAACTTCGGCACCGGCGTGAAGCACGAGACGCCCTACCTCGTCCGGATCGGCACCGGCACGATGGCCGCCGACGGGCTGTCGATCGTCAACGCCGACTTCTCGAGCACCTCCTTCACGCTGGCGCCGGCGCGGATCGGCGCGCACAGCTTCCTCGGCAACGCCATCACCTACCCGTCCGGCGCCCGGATCGGCGACAACTGCCTGCTGGCGACCAAGGTGCTCGTGCCGGTCGACGGCCCGGAGCGGCACGACGTGGGGCTGCTCGGCTCCCCGGCGTTCGAGATCCCGCGCTCGGTGGACCGCGACCTCGCCCTGCTCCCGCCACAGGACCAGGTGCCGGCCCTGCTCCGGCGGAAGAACCGCTACAACCTGCGGACCATCCTGCTGTTCCTGCTCGCCCGCTGGTCCAACCTGTTCCTGATCCTCAGCGCCACGCTGGTCGCCGCCGCGTACTACCCGCACCTCGGCTCCGCCGTGTTCGTGGCCTCCACCCTGCTGGCCCTGCTGCTCACCACCGCCTGGGGGGTGTTCCTCGAGCGCCTCTCGACCCGCTTCCGCCCCCTGCGCCCGCGCACCGTGTCCATCTACGACCCGTACTTCTGGTGGCACGAGCGGTTCTGGAAGATGCACGCGCACCCCGAGATCTTCAACGGCACGCCGCTCAAGGGCCTGATCTGGCGCCTGCTCGGTGTCCGGGGCGCCCGGCGGCTCTTCGACGACGGCTGCGGGATGCCCGAGCGGTCCCTGGTGACGCTCGGCGACGGCTGCACGCTCAACGCCGGCGCCACCGTCCAGGGCCACTCGCAGGAGGACAGCGCCTTCAAGTCCGGTGCCATCACGCTCGGGGCCGGCTGCACGGTCGGCGTCGGCGCATGGGTGCACTACGGCGTCACCATGGGCGAGGGCTCCGCGCTGGCCTCGGACGCGTTCCTGATGAAGGGCGAGGAGGTGCCCGCAGGAGCGGTCTGGAGCGGCAACCCGGCGGTCCAGGTCCTCGACCCGCCGGTCGCCGCGCCCGGGGACGGCGTTGCGCACCGCGCGCAGGCCGCGCCGCCCGGGGCGTCCCGTGGTTCCTCGGCCTCCTCGGACTCCCGCGGGCCGGTGATCGTGATCCCCGCCGAGCCCACCACCCGCCCGGCCGCCGGCGGCCGTCCTCCCGCGACGGGACCCGCCGGGCACCGCGCGGGCGCCGTCGCGGGCGGTGTCGCGGTGGCCGGACTGGTCCCTGCCCTCACGGCGGCGACCGTCGGCCGCGGTCGGCACCGCGCATCCCCAGGCAGTCGCTTCCGGAGGTCCCGATGACCACCCTGCACGAACCGGCACGGAGCGACCGGCAGGACCCGGCCGCAGGTACCCGGCAGGACCCGGCCGCAGGTACCCGGCAGGACCCGGCCGCAGGTACCCGGCAGGACCCGGCCGCAGGTACCCCGCAGGACCCGGCCGCAGGTACCCGGCAGGACCCGGCCGCAGGTACCCGGCAGGACCCGGCCGCAGGTACCCCGCAGGACCCGGCCGGACGCTACTGGCGTGACGTGCTGCTGGCCGGCGGCACGACGAGCCTGCCGCGCTGGGCGACCCCGACCTCCGCCGGCGTCACCGACGTCGACCTCGAGGTCGACGGGCCCACGACGGCCCGGCTCCGGGAGCTGGCGACCGAGCTCGCCGTGCCGTCGAGCACACTGGTGCTCGCCGCGCACGCCCGCGTCCTCGCCGCCCTGTCGGGCGAGGCGCAGGTGGTCACGTCGTACGTGACCGCGCCGGGGGCCCGCCCGCTGCCGTGCCTGCTCCCGGCCACCGCGCCGTCGTGGCGCGCTCTCGTGGCCGAGATCGGCGCCCGCGAGCTCGCCCTCCGGGCCGCCGCCGGACACCCCGTGGACGACCTCCGCGCGGAGCTGGGCACCCCCGGGCCGATCAGCGAGGCGGAGTTCGACCCGGCCGGGCGGCCCGGGCCCCCGTCCCCGGGAGCGGTCATCCGGCTGGAGCTCGAGGCCGGGGACGACCGGCTCCTCCTGCGACTGCGCCACCGCACGGGGGTGGTGGACGCCTCCGCTGCCCACCGCATCGCCGGTTACCACCGCGCGGCGCTGACCGCGCTGACCGTCGACCCGGACGCCGATCCCGGTGCGGCGACGCTGCTGTCCGGCGCCGAGCTCGACCACCAGGTGCACGGCCTCGCCGGCCCCCGCCGGCCGCTCCCCGAGGAGCGACCGCACGAGCTGGTCCGCAGGCAGGTGGTCGAGCGGCCGGACGCGGTCGCCCTCGAACGCGGGGACGCGCGCTGGACCTACGCCGAGCTCGCCGCCCGCGCCGACCGGGTCACGGCCGCACTGCTCGACGCCGGGCTCGCGGACGAGGACGTGGTCGCGGTCGTCACCGAACGCTCGATGGAGTGGGCCGCGGCGGTGCTCGGCGTGCTCCAGGCGGGCGGGGCGTACCTGCCCCTCGAGCCGCACTTCCCCCCGGCCCGGATCGCCTCCGCTCTCGGCCGCGCCGGGGTGCGGCTGGTGCTGACCGAGGAAGGCAGCCGCGGCTCGCTCGACACGGCCCTCGCCGACCTGCCCGCCGTCCGCACCCTCGACCTGGGGGCCGTCTGCTCCGGCGATCCCGTCGTCGCCCGGCCGGTGGCCGTGCCGGCGACCGGGCTGGCCTACCTCTACTTCACCTCCGGCTCGACCGGGGAACCCAAGGGCGCGATGTGCGAGCACGCGGGCATGCTCAACCACCTGCTCGCGAAGATCTCCGACCTGGGCCTCGACGAGCACAGCGTCGTGGCGCAGACCGCGCCGCAGTGCTTCGACATCTCCCTCTGGCAGCTGCTCGGGGCCTGGCTGGTCGGCGGCCGCACCGTGCTCGTCCCGCAGGACGTCGTCCTCGACGTCGGCCGCTTCGTCGACACCCTCGTCGAGCGCCGGATCAGCGTGCTGCAGATCGTGCCGTCCTACCTGGAGGTCGTGCTGGCGCACCTGCAGCAGCACCCGCGGGACCTGCCGGACCTGCGGGTGGTCTCGGTGACCGGCGAGGCGGTCAAGCCCGAGCTCGTGCAGCGCTGGTTCGACGTGCTGCCCACCGTGCCGCTGGTGAACGCCTACGGATTGACCGAGACGTCCGACGACACCAACCACGAGGTCCTGCACCGCCCCCCGGACGGCGACCGGGTGCCCCTGGGCCGGCCGGTCCAGAACGTGACCGTCTACGTGCTCGACGACCGCCTGCGGCCCGTCCCGCTCGGCGCGCCGGGGGAGATCGCGTTCTCGGGGGTCTGCGTCGGCCGCGGGTACGTCAACGATCCGGAGCGGACCGCCCGGGCCTTCCTCGCCGACCCGCTCCGACCCGGGCACCGGCTGTACCGCAGCGGCGACCAGGGCCGCTGGCGGCCCGACGGCAAGCTCGAGTACCTGGGCAGGCAGGACCACCAGGTCAAGGTGGCCGGGTTCCGCATCGAGCTCGGGGAGGTCGAGAACGCGCTGCTGCGGCTGCCCGGTGTCCGGGACGCCGCCGTGGTGGTCACCGGGAGCGGTCGCGGCGCCCGGCTGGTCGCCTGCTGGACCGGCGATGCGCCCGCCGGCGCCGACCAGGAGTTCGCCGACCTGCTCGCGGGCACCCTCCCGGCCTACATGGTGCCGACGCTCTTCTGCCGCCGCCCCGAGCTGCCGCTCACGGGCAACGGCAAGGTGGACCGGAAGGCCCTCACGGCGCTCGCCGCGGACCTGCGCTCGGCGACGCAGGCCTCGGCGCCGGCCGGCCCGACGGAGCAGCGCCTGGCCGCCCTGTGGTCCACCGTGCTCGGCGTGCCCGTCGAGCGCATCGGCAGGGAGACCTCGTTCGTCGAGGCCGGCGGCACGTCGCTGTCCGTCGTCCGTCTCGCCGCCGCTCTCGACCGGGCCGTGTCGCTGGGCGACATCGCCCGCACCCCCGTCCTCGCCGACCTCGCCGCCCTGCTGGACGAACGCGCGGCGTCGGTCGCTGCCTCCGCCCCCCGGGTCCCCGCCGACCCAGCGCGCTGACCGCTCTCCGGAAGGAAGTCCGCCATGTCCGCGATCCCCACGGTGTCCCCCGACCTCCGGCCCGCGCCGGGGGCGCTGCCGGTCCTCCGCGTCCCGCCCGACGAGCCGGGGCGGTGGGGCAGCGAGAACCGTGACACCGTCCGGGCGCTGGTGGCCGAGCACGGCGTCCTGCTGGTCCGGGGGCTGGGGATCCGGACGGCGGCGGACGTCGCCCTGCTGGCCGGCCGGCTCGGCTCCGGGCCGATGACCGAGCGCGAGGCCTTCGCCGCGCGCGAGGCGGACGCCGAGGGCGCGTACCCGTCGACGCCGTGGCCGGCGAACCAGCCGATGTGCATGCACCACGAACTGAGCTACACCTCCGCTCCGCCCGGCCTGCTGCTCTTCGGCTGCCTGACCGCGCCGGAGACCGGCGGCGCCACCGCCGTGGCGGACGCCGCTGCCGTGCTGGCCGATCTGCCGCCGGACCTGCGGGCGCGCGCCGAGCGGTACGGCTGGGTGCTCGAGCGCACGTACAGCGAGGAGATCGGCGCGTCCTGGGCCGACGCGTTCGGCACCGACGACCCGGCCGGGGTCGACGCCTACTGCCGGTCGGCCGGGATCGAGGCCGACTGGCGCCCCGACGGCACGCTGCGCACGCGGCAGCACCGTCCCGCCGTCGTGACCCACCCGGTCGGCGGCCGGCGCTGCTGGTTCAACCAGATGGCCTTCCTCAGCGAGTGGACGCTGCTGCCGGAGGTGCGCGACTTCCTCGTCGACGAGTACGGGCCCGACGGCCTGCCGTTCACCACCCGGTTCGGGGACGGCAGCCCGGTGGGGCCGGACGAGGTGGCCGCGATCAACGAGGTCTACGACGCGCACACGCGCCGGGAACCGTGGCAGGCGGGTGACCTGCTGCTGGTCGACAACGTGCGCACGGGGCACAGCCGTGAACCCTTCACCGGCCCGCGGGAGGTGGTCGTCGCGCTGACCGACCCGGTCCGCGTCGACGCCGCCGGCACCACCGAGGGCGGTGCGCGATGACCGACGTCCGCAGCGCGCCGTCGCCCCTGCCGTCGTCGGCCGAGCTGCCGGGACCGGGGCCGGCCGCGCCGCCGCCCTTCGCGATCGTGCCCGGCGCCCAGGTCGCCTCCGTGCTGCGCGGCAGGGAGCGGGAGGTGGTCGCGCTGGTCGAGGAGACCTACCGGCTGCACGGGGCCGGTGCCACCGTGAACCCGCCGTCGTACTTCCTGCGTTTCCCGGACCGGCCGACGTCGCGGATCATCGCCCTGCCCGCGTCCCTCGGGGGCGACGCGCCCGTCGACGGCCTGAAGTGGATCTCCAGCTTTCCCGGGAACGTGGCCTCGGGGCTGCCCCGGGCCTCCGCGGTGCTGATCCTCAACGACCCGGCCACCGGCTACCCGTACGCCTGCATGGAGTCCTCCATCATCAGCGCGGGGCGCACCGCGGCGTCGGCCGCGGCGGCCGCCGAGCGGCTCAGCCGGGGCCGGCCGCGGCCCCTGCGCGCCGGGTTCGTCGGCGCCGGGCTGATCGCCCGCTACGTGCACACCTACCTGACCGCCACGGGGTGGGCCTTCGAGGAGGTCGGGGTCCACGACCTGGACCGGGGCAGCGCGGACGGTTTCCGCGGCTACCTGGAGCGCTCCGGCGCGCCCGGCCGCGTCACCGTCCACGACGACCTCGAGTCGGTGGTCCGGGAGAGCGACCTGCTCGTGTTCGCCACCGTCGCGGGGGCCCCGTACGTGCACGACCCGGCGTGGTTCGGGCACGCACCGGTGGTGCTCCACGTGTCCCTGCGCGACCTCGCCCCCGCGGTGCTGCTCGAGGCAACCAACGTCGTCGACGACGTCGAGCACTGCCTGAAGGCGCAGACCTCCCCGCACCTGACCGAGCAGCTGACCGGCAGCAGGGACTTCCTCCTCGGGACGTTGGCCGACGTCCTCGAGGAGCGGATCGCGGTGCCCCCCGACCGGACCGTCGTCTTCTCGCCGTTCGGCCTCGGCGTGCTCGACCTGGCGGTCGGCCGGTTCGTCCACGACGCCGTGCGGGACAGCGGCGACCTGCGGGTCGTGGACGACTTCTTCACCGAGCTGAAGAGGCACGGGTGAGCGCAGCGGCGGCACGGACCGCCGTCCGGCCGGCCGTCGGCGCGCTGCCCCCGCTGGCACCGGGGAGCTGCCAGGTGTGGTGGATCCGCGCCGGCGAGGTCCGCCCCGAGCACGACGAGCTGCTGGACGACGACGACCTCGCCCGGCGTGCGCGGCTGCACCGTCCCGCGGACCGGCAGCGCACGACGGCGGCGTGGGCGGTCGCCCGCCTGGTGCTGGGCGGGCACGCCGGCCGGTCGCCCGGGTCGCTCCGGGTCGACCGCGCCTGCCGCGCGTGCGGAGCCCAGCACGGCAAGCCGCGCCTGCTCGGCGGCGTGGGGCTGCACGTGTCGGTGTCCCACGCCGGGGACCGGGCGGCCGTCGCGGTGAGCCGGGACGCCCCCGTGGGGGTGGACATCGAGCAGGTCGGCCCGTGGGCGGAGGCCGACCTGGCCGATGTGGCCCAGTTCGTCCTCGCGCCGGAGGAGCGGGTGGTGCTCGCCCGGCAGCGGGCCGGGACCCGCGCCGAGGTGTTCACGGCCTACTGGACCCGCAAGGAGGCCGCGGTCAAGGCGACCGGCGCCGGGCTCTCGTCACCGCTGGAGGACATCGTCGTCTCCTCCCCCGCGTCACCTCCGCGCGTGCTGCGCTGGGGTGCGGCGGACGAGGACGTGCCGGCACCTTCACTCGCGGCGCTCGCCGCGCCCGCCGGCTTCGTCGGCACCGTGGCGGTCCTCGGCCCCACCGCCCCGCGGGTGGTGGAGCACGACGCCGGGCCGCTGCTGCGCCGCTACAGCGACCGGCGGCCGTCCCCGGTCACCGCCCGCAGGCACCAGTAGTCGTAGCCGTAGCCGTCGAGCGTGACCTGGGCTTGAACGCCGGCTGAGAGGACCGACCCGGCGACGTAGCGGGCCGTCTCAGCCCGGCGGGGATGCCAGGCCCGCCAGCGCCTCCAGCACCGTCCAGCGCGGCGGCCAGCATCCGGCCCTCGACGTCGCACGCCGGGTCCCAGGAGGCCAGCGCGGCGGAGAGGACGGGGATGCGGGCCGCGGTGGCGGCCAGCACCGCGGGCACCTGGTCGGCGCGGAGCCCGTCGCCCGCGGCGTAGGTGTTCGCCGGGGCGACGGAGGGGTCGTGCACGTCAAGGTCGACGTGGACGGCGTCCACGCGCGCGGCGAGCGCGGCCACGGCCTCGGCGACGGCTCCGGGATCCCGGAGCCAGGTGAGCCCGGAGCCGTGCAGGACGGCGCGCTGGGCCTCGGTCAGGTCCCGGGCCCCGACGAGCAGCACGTCCGGTCAGCCGGGCAGCACCTTGCCGGGGTTCATCAGGCCGCCGGGGTCGAGCAGCTGCTTGATGCCCCGCATCAGGTCCAGCTCGAGGCCGTCCTTGTAGTCGGCGATAACGTCGCGCTTGGACTGCCCCAGCCCGTGCTCGGCGCTGATGCTGCCGCCGAAGGCGCTCGTCGAGTCGTAGACGACGCGGGCGAGCTCGTCGGCCCGCCGCCGGAAGGCGTCGTCGTCGGCGTCCACCGGCTTGCTCAGGTTGTAGTGCAGGTTGCCGTCGCCGACGTGCCCGTAGGTGACGATCCGGATCCCCGGCACCGCGGCGCGCAGCGCCCGGTCGGTCCGCTCGACGAACGCCGGGATGCTGCTCACCGGGACCGTCACGTCGTGCTTGAGGCTCGGACCCTCGAAGTTCTGGGCCTCGGAGATCCCCTCGCGCAGCCCCCACAGCGCGGCGGCCTGCGCCGAACCGGAGGCCACGACCGCGTCCTCCGCGACGTCCCGCTCGAACGCCCCACCGAGGGCGGACTCGAGCAACCCGTCCAGGCCGGCGTCGGGCAGCGTGTCGCCCAGCTCCACGAGCACGTACCAGGGGTGGACGGCCCCGAAGAGGTCGCGCGCGCCCTGGCCGTGCCGCAGCACGAACTCAACGCTCTGACGGGACATGATCTCGAAGCCGGTGAGCCGGTCGCCGCACAGTGCGCGCACGATGCCGAACAGGTCCACGGCCGCCTGGACCGACCCCACGGCCACCCACGCCGTCGCCCGGCTGCGGACGGCCGGGAAGAGCTTCAGCACCGCCGCCGTCACCAGGCCGAGCGTGCCCTCGGCCCCGATGAACACCTGCTTGAGGTCGTAGCCGGTGTTGTCCTTGCGCAGCCCGCGCAGACCGTTCCAGACCCGGCCGTCGGGCAGGACCACCTCCAGCCCGAGCGTGAGGTCGCGCATCGTCCCGTACCGCAGCACCGCGGTGCCCCCGGCGTTCGTGGACAGGTTGCCGCCGATGGTGCAGCTTCCCTCCGAGCCCAGGGAGAGCGGGAAGAGGCAGCCCACGGCGGCGGCCGCCTCCTGCACCGCCTGCAGCACCACCCCGGCCTCCACGGTGATCGTCTGGTCGACCGGGTCGACGGCGCGCACGCGACGCAGGCGGTCCAGCGAGACCACCACCTGACGGCCGGACGCGTCGGGCACGGCTCCCCCGCACAGCCCGGTGTTGCCGCCCTGGGGGACGACGGCCACGCCCTCCGCCACGCAGACCCGCACGACCGCGGCCACCTCCTCGGTGCTCGCCGGCCGGACCACGGCCGCCGCGCGGCCCGAGTACGCGCCGCGCCAGTCGCTGAGGTACCCGGCCAGCTGTCCCGGATCGGTGACCAGCCCGGCGTCCCCCACCGCCGCGCGGAGCCGTTCGAGGAGCGCGGAGGCGGTCATGCGGGGGCCTCCCCCGGCTCGTCGGTGGCCGGGTCGAGGCCGAGGACCCGGCGGGCGGCGGACGCCCGTGCGTGCAGATCCGCCGGGTGCGGGCGGCCCGGGCCGGCCGGGGCGATCTCCTGCAGCCGCGGGGCCCACTGCGCCATGCGGCCCGGAAAGCTCGCCGCCAGCACGTCGACCATCGTCGCGGCCGCCGTCGAGGCCCCCGGGGACGCCCCGAGCAGGGCGGCGAGCGATCCCCCGGCCGAGGTGACGACCTCCGTGCCGAAACCGACCATGGCGCCGCGCCCGCCGGACATCTTCAGCACCTGCACCCGCTGCCCGGCCGGGACCAGCTCCCAGTCCCCGGCCTCGGCGGAGGGGACGAACACCCGCAGGGCGTCCAGCCGGGCACGGGGGGTCTGGGCGAGCTGCCGCACCAGGTAGGCCATGAGCGACCGGTTGTCCCGGGCCGACGCGGCGAGCACCGGCAGGTTGCCCGGCCGGACGGAGCGGAGCAGGTCCGTCCGCCGCCCGGTCCGGAGGAAGCGCGGGGAGAACGCCGCGAACGGGCCGAAGAGCAGGTGCTCGGCGCCGCCCACCGTGCGGTGGTCCAGGTGCGGAACGGAGATGGTCGGCGCCCCCGGAGCGGCGTGCCCGTAGACCTTGGCCCGGTGGGCGGCCACCAGGTGCGGGCGCGCGGTGCGCAGGAACAGCCCGCTGATCGGGAAGGCGCCGTAGCGGCGCACCTCCGGGACCCGCGCCCGCTGCAGCAGCGGCAGCGTCCCGCCGCCGGCGCCGACGAAGACGTAGGGCGCCCGGAGCCGGCTCTCCGCCCGGGTGGCCGTCTCCCGCACGCCGACCGACCAGGTGCCGCCCGTCCGCTCCAGCGCGGTCACCTCGGTCCCCAGCCGCACCGACGCCCCCCGCGACCGTGCCGCGGCGAGGAGTTGCCGGGTCAGCACGCCGAAGTCGACGTCGGTGCCCTGCGACGAGCGCGTGAGGGCGACGGGCCCGTCGTCGGGCCGGTCGGCGAACACCAGCGGCAGCCAGCGGGCGAGCACGGCGCGGTCGTCGCTGAACTCCGTCCCGGCGAACAGCGGGTGGTCGCGCAGCGCCTGCCACCGGGCGCGCAGGTGCGCGACGCCGTCCGCCCCGCGGCCGAGACCCAGGTGCGGCACCGGGCGGACGAAATCCTTCGCCGGACCGATCCGGCCGCTCGACACCAGGTGCGCCCACAGCACCAGGGAGGCGGCGAACTGCTCGCCGATCTCCACGGCGCGGGAGACGTCGACCGACCCGTCGGCCCGACGGGGGGTGTAGTTGAACTCGCAGAGCCCGGCATGGCCCGTGCCGGCGTTGTTCCAGGCGCTCGAGCTCTCCAGCCCGGCGTCGTCCAGCCGCTCGACCACGGCGATCCGCCACCCCGGCTCCAGCTCGCCGAGCAGCGTGGCCAGCGTCGCACTCATGACGCCGCCGCCGATGAGCACGGCGTCGAACTCCTCGGTCCCCACGGGAACTCCTTTCATGCCAGCAGCACCGCGATGCCGACGAGGACGGGGACCGACAGCACGGTGCTGAGCAGGATGACGTCCCGCGCCAGCACCGTGCCCCGGTCGTAGGAGGCGGCGTAGACGAAGACGTTCTGCGCGGTGGGCAGCGCGGAGGTGACGGTGACCGCGAGCAGGGCGGTGCCGTCGAGCCCGGCGACCCAGCGGCCGAGCGCGTACGCGACGGCGGGCATCACCAGGTTCTTCAGGACGACGGCCAGCCACACCTGTCCCGCCAGCGCCCCGGCCGCCGGCCGGGGCGCACCGTGCAGGGTCATCCCGTAGGCCAGCAGCGCGGCCGGCACCGCCAGGGCCGCGATGAGCTCGACAGGCTCGAGGACCACCCCGGGCAGGTCCAGCCCGCTGGCCGCCAGCAGCAGGCCGAGCGCGCACCCGATGACGACCGGGGTCCTCAGCGGCGCGAGGACCAACTGCCGCCACGTCGGAGCCTGCTCCCTGCCGGCCCGTGAGCCGGCCAGCACGGCGAGCCCCACGGGCGCCATGACCAGCACCTGGAAGAGCAGGACCGGAGCCACGTAGGAGGCGTTGCCCACGACGTACACGGCCACGGGGATCCCCAGGTTCCCGGCGTTGACGTACGACGAGGACAGCGCACCGGTGGCGAGGTGCGCCGGAGCGAGGCGCCACCGCCACCACGCCAGCCCGGCGTACAGCAACGCGATCACGACGGCGCTGCCCGCGGTGGCGACCAACGCCAGCGAGGCCACCGTGGCGGTGTCGGCGCGGCCCAGGGTGAGGAAGAGCAACGCCGGCGTGGCGACGAAGAACGACAGCCGGGAGAGGATGCCGGGCGCGTCCGCACCGAGGACGCCGTACCGCCCCACCGCCCAGCCCACGGCGATCACCGCGGCCAGGGCCGCGAAGCCGCCCAGCACCCCGCTCACCGGCTGAGTTCCGCCTCCACCGCGCGCGCGAGGGTCGCGGCGGCCTCCGGCGCCTGGGGCAGGAAGAGGCTCGGCTCGGTGAGCTCCAGCTCCAGGAGCACCGGCCTCCCCGCGTCGTCGGCGACCAGGTCGATCCGGGCGTAGAGCGGCGTCGCCGCGCCGGGCACCAGGTCGCCGATCGCGTCGGACACCGACTGCGCCACCGACCGCTGGGCGGCCGTGGGCGTCACCGGCCGGAGGTCGCCGCGGCTGTCCCGGTCCTGCCGGACGCCCTCGCCGGGCTTCAGCAGGGCGCCCTTGCGCACGGCGTGGGAGAACCGGCCGCCGAGGAACAGCATCGCCGTCTCGCCCCGCTCGTCCACGCTGGGGAGGTAGGGCTGGAGCATCGCCGTGCGCCCGGCCGCGGTCAGCTCGGCGGCGTGCGCCAGCGCCGCCGACCGGTCGCCCCACCGGGCGGTGTCGCGGGACCCCGCGGAGACCGACGGCTTGACCACCCACTCGCGCGCCTCGGGCAGGTCACCGGGACCGGCCGGGTCCCACACCGTCGGCACGACGGGCACCCCGGCCGCCTCCAGGTCGCGCAGGTACACCTTGTCGGTGTTCCAGCGCAGCAGGGCGGCGTCGTTGCGGAGCCGGGGCACCGTGGCCGCCCAGCGCAGGAACTCCTCCCGACGCCAGGCGTAGTCCCAGCACGACCGGACGACGGCGAGGTCGGCGCCGCCCCAGTCCGCGTCGGCGTCGTCCCAGCGGAGGAGGTCCACCTGGTACCCGGCGTCCGCCAACGCCGCGGCGGCGAGCGGCAGGTCCGGGTCCACCCGCAGCCCCCGCTCGGAGGAGACCAGCGCGACCCGTTCAGCCACGGGGCAGCTGCAGCGTCCCGTCGACCCGTCGCGGGATGCGGTCGTAGCCGTCGGTCAGCTCCTCGGGCAGGACCTCCGCCGGGGCCCCCTGCCACGTCACCGGGCGCAGGAAGCGGCGGATCGCCGAGGTCCCCACCGAGGTGTGCTGCGAGTTCGTCGAGGGCCACGGCCCACCGTGGTGCTGGGCCCAGGAGACGGCCACCCCGGTCGGGTAGGCGTCGTAGACGATGCGGCCGGCCCGGGTGCGCAGCTGCTGGGACACCGCCAGCGGCAGGTCGGTCTCGCCCTCGCCGCGCAGCACCGTGGCCGTGAGCGAGGACGGCAGGGCGTCGAACGCGGCGAAGAGCTCGTCCTCGCCGTCGTAGCGGGCCACCACGCTGACCGGGCCGAAGCACTCCTCGGTGACCTCGGCCGGCAGCTCGCGCGCCGACGTGGTGAGCAGCCGCGGGGTCGCCGCGAACCCCGCACCCGACGGCTGCTCCCCGCGGGCGACCTCCTCGACGCCCGGTGCGGCGGCCAGGCCGTCGGAGATGCGGCCGTAGGAGGCGGCGATGCCCTCGTTGAGCAGCACGGGCGCGGCCGCGGCCCGCACCGCCTCGGCCATCGCCCCGACCACGCGGTCGCCCTCGGGGCCGGAGGGCACGAAGGCCAGGCCCGGCTTGGTGCAGAACTGACCACCGCCCAGGGTGACGGAGCCGACCAGCTCGCGGCCGATCGTCTCGCCGCGCTCACCGGCTGCCTGCGGGGTGACGACCAGCGGGTTGAGGCTGGACAGCTCCCCGAAGAAGGGGACGGGGTCGGGACGCCGCTCGATGATCTCCAGCAGCGCGCGCCCGCCGTTGACCGATCCGGTGAAGCCGACGGCGCGGATCGCGGGGTGGGCGACGAGGTCGGCGCCGGCCTGCAGCCCGTGCACGATGCCGAGGGTGCCGTCGGGGGCACCGGCCTCGGCCGCGGCCTCGGCCAGCACGTCGAACACCAGCTGCGACGTCGCCGGGTGGGAGCCGTGCGCCTTGACCACCACGGGGCAGCCCGCGGCCAGCGCCGACGCGGTGTCGCCGCCGGGCACGGAGAAGGCGAGCGGGAAGTTGCTGGCGCCGAAGACGGCGACCGGGCCGATCGGGACGAGCATCCGCCGCAGGTCCGGCCGCGGGCCCATCGGGCTGTCGCCGGCGTGGTCGATGGCGGCCTCCAGGTAGCTGCCCTCCTCCAGCACCTCCGCGAACAGCCGCAGCTGGTAGCAGGTCCGGGTGAGCTCACCGTTCAGCCGGGTCGTCCCGAGGGCGGTCTCGCGGTCGGCGACGGCGACGACGTCCTCCCGCCGGGCCTCCAGCGCGTCGGCCAGGTCGCGCAGCAGGGCGGCGCGGCCGGCCCGGCCGAGGTCGTCCAGCGCGGGCGCGGCGGCCAGCGCGGCCGCGCAGAGGCGGTCCACCTCGGCCGAGGTGGTCTCCTGCGCGACCACCTCGACGGCCTCGCCGGTGCGGGGGTCGGTGCTGACGACGTCAGCGGGCATGGGTTCCTCCTGAGGGGCAGGTCAGCGGGGCGCGTCGACGACGACGCGCTCGACGGTCCAGGCGCGGGCCTGGTCGGTGAGCGTGATGCCCAGCCCGGGGCGGTCGGAGATGTGCATCCGGCCGTCGCGGATCTCCAGGCGCTCGTGGAACAGCGGGTGCAGCCAGTCGAAGTGCTCGACCCACGGCTCGTGCGGGTAGGCCGCGGCGAGGTGGGCGTGGATCTCCATGGCGAAGTGCGGGGCGATCTGCAGGTTCGCGTCGTCGGCGAGGGCGGCCAGCTTGAGGAACTGGGTGATCCCGCCGATCCGCGGTGCGTCGGGCTGCAGGATGTCGACCGCCCCCTGCCGGATCAGCTCCCGGTGCTCGGCGACGCTGGTGAGCATCTCCCCCGTGGCGATCGCGGTGTCCAGCGAGCGGGCCAGCTGGGCGTGCCCCTCGGCGTCGTAGGCGTCCAGCGGCTCCTCGATCCAGACGAGGTCGAACTCCTCGAGGCGCCGGCTCACGCGCATCGCGGTGGGCCGGTCCCACTGCTGGTTGGCGTCGACCATGAACGGTACCCCGTCGCCGAGGTGCTCGCGGACGGCGCGGACCCGGCGCAGGTCCTCCGCCGAGTCCGGCAGCCCGACCTTGATCTTGATCCCGCCGACGCCGCTCTCCAGCGTCCGGGTGGCGTTGTCCTTGACCTGCTCGACCGACTCGTGCAGGAAGCCCCCGGAGGTGTTGTAGCAGCGCACCGAGTCCCGGTGGGCGCCCAGCAGCTTCGCCAGCGGCAACCCGGCCCGCTTGGCCTTGAGGTCCCACAGCGCGACGTCGATCGCCGCGATCGCCTGCGTGGAGGCGCCGCTGCGGCCCACCGAGGCGCCCGCCCAGACCAGCTTGGTCCAGAGCCGGGCGATGTCGCTGGGGTCCTCCCCGATCAGGTCGGGGGCGACCTCGCGGGCGTGCGCGAACTGGGCCGGTCCGCCCGCGCGCTTGGAGTAGCTGAACCCGATCCCCTCGAGGCCGGCCTCGGTGCGGATCTCCGCGAAGAGGAAGACGACCTCGGTCATCGCGCGCTGCCGGCCGGTGAAGACCTTGGCGTCGCTGATCGCGGTCGCCAGCGGCAGCGTGACCGAGGAGAGCGCGACCGACTCGATGCGGTCGAGGACCGCCGGTGTGCTGCTGGGTCGCACGACGGGCACGGTGCTGGTCACGGTTTCCTCCCGAGCGGTCAGCGGACGAGGCAGGGGCGCTTGGGGTCGAACGCCCAGCCGGGGACGAGGTACTGCATGGCGGCGGCGTCGTCCCGGGCCCCGAGCCCGTGCTCGAGGTACAGCTGGTGCGCGGCCTCGAGCGCCTCGCGGTCCAGCTCGACGCCGAGACCCGGGGCGGTGGGCACCTCGATGGCGCCGTCGCGGATCTGCAGCGGCTCGCGGGTGAGCCCCTGCCCGTCCTGCCAGATCCAGTGGGTGTCCAGCGCGGTGATCTCCCCCGGCGCGGCGGCGCCGACGTGGGTGAACATCGCCAGCGAGACGTCGAAGTGGTTGTTGGAGTGGGAGCCCCAGGTCAGCCCGAAGTCGCTGCAGAGCTGCGCGACCCGCACCGAGCCGCGCATCGTCCAGAAGTGCGGGTCGGCCAGCGGGATGTCGACGGCGTTGGTCCGCACGGCGTGCGCCATCTGCCGCCAGTCCGTGGCGATCATGTTGGTCGCCGTGGGCAGCCCCGTGGCGCGGCGGAACTCGGCCATCACCTCGCGACCCGAGAAGCCGCCCTCGGCGCCGCACGGGTCCTCGGCGTAGGCCAGCACGCCGTGCAGGTCGCGGCACAGCCGGACGGCGTCGGCGAGCAGCCAGCCGCCGTTCGGGTCGAGGGTGATGCGGGCGTCGGGGAACCGCTCGGCCAGCGCGCGGACCGCGGCGACCTCCTCCTCCCCCGGGAGCACGCCACCCTTGAGCTTGAAGTCGCCGAACCCGTACCGGGCCTGCGCGGCCTCGGCCAGGGCCACCACCGCCTCGGGGGTGAGCGCCCGCTCACGCCGCAGCTTCGCCCAGTCGTCGGCCGGGTCGGCCTCGGCAAGGTAGGGCAGGTCGGTCGCGGTGCGGTCACCGACGTAGAAGAGGTAGCCGAGCATCGGGACGGAGTCGCGCTGCTGCCCCTCCCCCAGCAGCTCGGCGACCGGCACCCCGAGGTGCTGGCCCAGCAGGTCCAGGAGCGCCGACTCCAGCGCGGTGACGGCGTGGATCGTCGTCCGCAGGTCGAAGGTCTGCAGGCCCCGGCCACCGGCGTCGCGGTCGGCGAAGGTGGCCGCGACCTCCCGGAGGAGGCGCCCGTAGGTCGCGACCGGCTGCCCCACCAGCAGGGCTGCGGCGTCCTCGATGGTGCGCTGGATCGCCGCACCGCCGGGCACCTCGCCGACGCCGGTCCGGCCCTCGCTGTCGGTGACGATGGCGATGTTGCGGGTGAAGAACGGGCCGTGCGCGCCGCTGAGGTTGAGCAGCATGCTGTCGTGCCCCGCGACGGGGACCACCTCGACGGCGGCCACCGCCGGTGTGCGATCGGTCATCGGTCCTCCTCGTGCCTCGTCCGTGGTCTCAGGAGACCTTGGAGACGAGCGCCGTCAGCTCGGCGAGCTCCGCCTCGGTCAGGTCGGTGAGCGGCGGGCGGACCCGGCCGCCGTCCCGGCCGACCGCGGTCAGCCCGGCCTTCACGATGGAGACCGCGTAGCCCTTGGTGCGGTCGCGGATGTCGATGTAGGGCAGCACGAAGTCGTTCAGCATGGCGTAGACGGCGGCGCGGTCCTGGGCGCGCACGGCGGCGTAGAACTTCAGCGCGAACTCGGGCACGAAGTTGTACAGCGCCGAGGAGTACGTGGTCACGCCCAGCTCCAGCAGCGGCAGGGCGAAGGTCTCGGCCGTGGGCAGCCCGCCGACGTAGATCAGCCGGTCGCCCACACGGGCGTAGGTGCGGGTCATCTGCTCGATGTCGCCGATGCCGTCCTTGAGCCCGATCAGGTTGGGGTTGCGCTCGGCCACCTCGGCGACGGTGACGTCGCTGAGCACGGCGTTGGCCCGGCTGTAGACGACGACCCCGAGCTCGGTGGCCCGGCAGACGGCGCTGATGTGCTCGACGAGCCCGCGCTGGCTGGCCTCGGTCAGGTACGGCGGGAAGAGCAGCAGGCCGGAGGCGCCGGCGGCCTCCGCCGCGCGGGCCTGGGCCACCGACACCGCCGTCCCGCCGGTGGCCGGGGCGATGACCGGGACCGCACCGGCGACCTCGTCGACCGCGACGCGCACCACCCGGTCCATCTCCTCGGAGGTCAGCGAGAACCCCTCGCCGGTGCCCCCGGCCGCGAACAGGCCGGCCACGTCGAAGCTCGCCTGCCACGCCAGGTGTGCGCGGTACCGCGCCTCGTCGAACTGGAGGTCGGCATCGAAGTGGGTCACCGGGAAGGAGAGCAGGCCGGACTTCAACCGGTCAGCGAGAGCGTCCGGGGGCAGCAGCGTCACGGGTGGTTCCTCGGGTCCGACGGGTCCGCCCTCGCGCTCGGAGCGCTGTGCGGCGGTGGTCGACGTCACCGTAGGAAGCGATGACGATGCATGTCCAAGAGCGGTTTCGCATCGCTCGATGCCTCGCGTGCATCGACGGTCGCCGTCACCGCCGGACCGTGTGCCGCGTGAGGACGTCGAGGACCCGGCGCAGCGCCGGGTTCTTCGACTGCCGCGCCCAGAGCAGGTGCAGCTCCACCGGCTCGGGCACCGGCGTCTCCAGCCGCACGAAGCCCACCCCGTCGATCGACAGCCGCGCCGCCGACGCCGGCACGAAGGCGATGCCGCGCCCGGCGGCGACCAGCCAGAGCATCGTCAGCACCTGGCTCACGACGTGCACGGCGTTCTCCGAGGCCACCGGCACGACGCCGACCACGAGGTCGTAGAAGTACCGGGCCCGCGTGGGCGAGTGCATGACCACCGGCTCCGCGCCGATGTCGGCGGCGGTCACCGGGCGCCCCAGCTCCAGCAGCCGGTGACCGGTGCGGGCGGCCACGAGCATCGGCTCGCGGTGCAGCAGCCGGGAGCCGAAGCTCTCCGCGTCGAAGGGCGGACGGGCCAGCCCCAGGTCGATCTCCTCGTCCAGCAGCCCGGCGACCTGCTCGCGGGTCACCATCTCGGCGAGGTCGACGTCGACGTCGGGCAGCTCGCGCGCCAGGTCGTTGAGAAGCCCGCCGAGGATGCCGTAGGTGGAGGCGGCCGTGAAGCCGATCCGCACGATGCCGCTGGAGCCCGACGAGACGCGGCGGGCGACCTCGGGCGCCGTGTCGGCCAGCGCCAGCAGCCGCCGCGCCTCGGTCAGGAAGACCTCGCCCGCGGCCGTCAGGGTGACCCGGCGGTTGTCGCGCTCCAGCAGCTGGGCGCCCACGGCCCGCTCCAGCTTCTGGATCTGCCGGCTCAGCGGCGGCTGGGTCATCTTCAGCCTGGCCGCCGCGCGACCGAAGTGCAGCTCGTCGGCGACGGCGACGAAACCGCGGAGCTGCTCCAAGGTGAACGCCATACCGGCAAGGTATCAATCAATGCAGCATCGGTTTTGGACAGGCATGAAAAGCCGCCCATACAGTCGCCGCACCAGTGACCGCCCTCACAGCGTCGGAACCCTCCGACCGGGCTCTCGACGAGGAGACACAGATGACCCAGATGAACCGGGTTCGCCGCCGGACCGCGGCGGGTCTCGGCGTGGCTGCAGCCCTCGCCCTGACCGCCTGCGGCGGCAACCTCGGCGGCGGCGAGACCGCCGACGCGGAGTCCTTCCCCGACGGTCCGATCACGATCCTGGTGGGCCAGGACCCGGGGGGCAGCACCGACCTGATCGGGCGCGCCGTCGCCGAGGGCATGTCCGACGAGCTCGGCGTCGCGGTCACCGTGGAGAACCGCCCCGGCGCCAACGGCGCGCTCGCCGCCCAGCAGCTGGCCGGGGAGGCACCCGACGGTCAGACGCTGATGATCTTCAACGGCAGCCTGGGGTACATCACCCCGCTGGCCGTCCCCGAGGACGAGGCCGTCGACGTCAACGACTACGAGGTCGTCACGGGCATCTCGCTCGACGACTACGTGCTCGTCACCGCGGCGGGCTCGGGTTTCAGCACCGTCGAGGACCTCGCCGCCGCCGGCCGGCCGGTCACCTTCGGCACCACCGGGGTCGGCACCGGCAGCCAGCTGTCGCAGGAGCTGCTGTTCAACCAGGCCGGCATCGAGGCCACCGCCGTCCCGTTCGACGGCGGTTCGCCGACGCTCACCGCCGTCCTGGGCGGGCAGGTCGACGTCGGCTCCATCCAGCTCGGCGAGGCGATCGAGCGGATCGAGGGTGGCGAGCTGACCCCGATCGTGACCTTCGCCGAGGAGCGCCCGTCCTTCCTGCCGGACACCCCGACCGCGATCGAGGCCGGCTACGACGTCCCGGTGCAGCAGTCCCGCGCCCTGGTGGCGCCGGAGGGCACCCCGGACGAGATCATCGAGCAGCTGCGCGAGGCAGCGCGGGCGGCGTTCGAGACCGACTCCTACCAGGAGTTCAACGAGAACAACCTGCTGACGCCGAACGAGATCGACGGCGAGGAGCTGCAGCAGCGGTGGACGGACAACCTGGAGCAGTACCGCAGCGTGGTCGAGGAGTACGACATCGACCTCGGCGGGGAGCAGTGACCTCTGCCCCCGGCGGGGCGCAGCGCCCCACCGGTCCCGGCGGCCACCCGGCCGCCGGGACCGGCCCGGCGGACCTCGTCGAACGGCTGCACGACGACCCGACGATCGCCGACGCCGACGACCTCGCCGCGGAGCTCACCGCCGAGGAGCGCCCGGAGCCGGCGGGTCCGGTGGCGAACGTGGTCATCGCGATCGTCGTGGTCTGCCTGGGCATCGCCACGGTGGTCGGGTCGTTCGGCCAGGGCGTCGGCAGCGCATCGGCCCCCGCCGGGGGCACCTGGCCCTTCCTCATCGGTGTCGTGCTGACCGGCCTGGGCCTGGCGCTGCTGCCGCTGGCCCGCCGGACGGCCGACGCGGAGAAGTTCACCCGCGCCAGCTGGCTCGTCGTGGCCGGCATCGCCACGATGGTCGGCTTCGTCGCGGCGATCGGCGTCATCGGCTTCGAGATCCCGGCCACCGCGCTGGTGTTCGTCTGGCTGCGCTTCCTCGGTCGCGAGAGCTGGCGGCTGTCGGTCGTGCTGAGCCTGGCCGTGGTCGTCGCCTTCTACCTGATCTTCGTCGTGGCCCTCTCGGTCCCGATCCCGCACCTGTTCTAGGGAGTTCCCGGTGGATCTGGCCCCGGTGCTGGACGGCTTCACGGTCGTCCTCGAGCCCACGAACCTGCTGTACTGCCTGATCGGCGTCGTCATCGGCATGCTGGTCGGTGTCCTCCCCGGGCTCGGGCCCGCGGCGACGATCGCGATCCTCCTGCCGCTCACCATCGGCATCGACACGGTGACGGCGATCATCATGCTGGCCGGCATCTTCTACGGCGCCCAGTACGGCGGGACGATCACCTCGGTGCTCCTGCGCCTGCCCGGCGAGGCGTCGACCGTGGTGACCGTCTTCGACGGCTACGCCCTGGCCAAGCAGGGCAAGGCCGGGACCGCGCTGGGTATCGCCGCCATCGGCTCGTTCGTCGGCGGCACCATCTCGATCGTGGCGCTGTCCTTCGTCGCGCCGCTCGTGGCCGGCTTCGCCCTGGACTTCGGCCCGCCCGAGTACACCGCCCTGGCGCTGCTCGGCATCCTGCTGGTCTCTACCATCAGCAGCGGCGACCGGATCAAGGCGCTCATCGCAGCCGCCGCCGGGCTGCTGCTGGCGACCGTCGGCCGGGACAGCTTCACCGGCGCGGAGCGCTTCACCTTCGACAACCTGAACCTCGCCGACGGGCTGGACTTCGTGCCGATCGCGATGGGCCTGTTCGGGCTCGGCGAGATCCTGTACTCCCTGGAGGAGCGGCACCACGCGGTGCGCGCGCCCGCCACCGTGGCGAACGTGTGGCCCTCCCGCAAGGACCTGCGCCAGTCCTCCGGCGCGATCGGCCGCGGCTCGGTGCTCGGCTTCTTCCTGGGCATCCTCCCCGGCGGCGGGGCGACGCTCTCGTCCCTGGCCGCCTACTCGCTGGAGAAGCGACGCTCCAAGACCCCCGAGCGCTTCGGCAAGGGCGCGGTCGAGGGTGTCGCCGCCCCGGAGTCGGCGAACAACGCCGCGGCGACGTCGTCCTTCATCCCGCTGCTCACCCTGGGCATCCCGGCCAACGCGACGATGGCGGTCATCTTCGGCGCGCTGCTGATCCAGGGCGTGACCCCCGGCCCGCGGCTGGTCCAGGACGACCCCGAGCTGTTCTGGGGCGTCGTCAACTCGATGTACATCGGCAACATCCTGCTGCTGATCATGAGCATCCCGCTGGTGGGCCTGTTCGTCCGCATCCTGCGGGTCCGCGCGACGGTGCTGGCCCCCATCACGGTGATGATCACGCTGATCGGCGTCTACACGGTGCGCAACAGCGTCTTCGACATCGGCCTGGTCATCGTCTTCGGCGCCCTGGGCTACCTGATGAAGAAGCTGGGCTTCGACCCGGGGCCGCTCGTGCTGGCCTTCGTGCTCGGGTCGCTGCTGGAGAGCAACCTGCGCCGGTCGCTGCTGATCTTCGAGGGCGACCCCACCGGTTTCCTCACCCGGCCGATCTCGGGGACACTGCTGGCGGTATTCGCCCTCGTCGTCATCGGTCCCCTGCTCTCCCGGCTGCTCCGGCGCCGGCGGGCGGAGACCTCCGACCATCGCGCCAAGGAGCCCGTATGACCGTCCTCGTCGGATTCGTCCCCACCCCGGAGGCCCGCGCGGCTCTCGACGCCGGGATCGCCGAGGCGGCGCGCCGCGGCGAGGGGCTCCTCGTGCTCAACTCCTCGCGCGGGGGCGCCCCGGTCAGCGTGGAGGTCGCCGACGAGGACACCGTCCGCGACATCACCACCCAGGCCGAGAAGGCCGGCGTCGCGGTCGAGGTCCGGCAGGTGACCCGCGAGGGCGAGGTGGCCGACGAGGTATTGCGGGTGGCCCGGGAGGTCGACGCCTCGGTCATCGTCATCGGCCTCCGCAAGCGCTCCCCCGTCGGCAAGCTCCTCATGGGCAGCAGCGCCCAGCGGATCCTCCTCGACGCCGACCGCCCGGTCCTCGCCGTCAAGCCCTGAGGGCCGCGCCTACCGGGGCGCCGATCGTGGTCACGGCAGCGCGGTGACCACGATCGGCGCCCGGCCGCTCACCGGGCGACGTAGGCCGACAGGAAGAGCACGAAGGCGCTGACCAGCAGCAGCAGGCGGGCCGGGGTCAGCCCGTTCACCAGCCCCGCCGTCGCCTCCACCCACTGCGGGCGCACACCGGCCTCCCGCGAGCGCTGGCGCACGATGCGCACCTCGTCGGCCAGCAGCACGCCGGCGGCCCCGAGCAGCCCGAGCCCCAGGACCGCGAAGGTCAGCGCGAGCCGGTCGTCGAAGGTCTCCGCCGAGCCGGCGAGCAGCAGGACGGCGACCAGGCCGAGGAGCAGCCCGATGAGGCCGCCGGCCACCGGCGCCCAGGGGCCCATCACGGTCATGGGGCCGCGCCGCGGCTTCCGGGGGGCCGGGCGGACGCCCACCGGCGCAGTGGCGTGCCCGGTGGGTGGCGCCTCCCCGGCGGGGACCGGGGTCGGCTCCGGCGGGGGCGGCACCGGCGCGCCGACGGACGTCGCGCCGGTCGGCGTCGCCCCGGCCGACGTGCCGCCGCCGGTCGGGGCCCCGGAGCCGTCGGGCCCGGTCGCGGGCAGGGACATGGTCTGGTCTCGTTCGCTCATCGCACTCACCTCACCGGCCACGCTAGGCACAGCCGCCCCCCGCGCGGTGCAGGACACCCCGCGCCGGCCACGTGGGTCATCACTCACGCCCCCGGGATGCCGGATCGCAGGTCAGCGGGTAACCGGCCGGCCGCAGCCAGCCACCGCCGCGCTCAGAGCAGCCGCCGGCTGTCCTCCCCGACCACGCGCAGCCAGCGGTAGCCGAAGCCCTCGAGCGCCAGTTCCGCGGCCCCGTCGTCCCCCAGGTCGGTGGTGCAGGACATGAGCAGGTCCTGCAGGCGGTGCCCGCTGCCGCACCCGGGCACGGTGAGCGGCACCGTCCGCGGCTCCGGGCCGAGGTTGTGCAGGGTGACCAGCGCCGCGTCGTCCCAGGTGCACATGAGGGCCAGCACCTCGGCGTGCGGCTGCTCCAGGACGGCGAACTCCCCCCAGCCGAGCTCCGGCGATTCGCGGTAGCGCCGGATCAGCAGCTTCATGAACGACAGCAGCGACTCCGGGTCGCGGCGCTGGTCGGCGACGTTGACGAACTCGGGCCCGAAGCCACCGTCGACGACCGGCCGGGTCAGCTGGTCGGCCGGGGCGCGGGAGAACCCGCCGTTGGCGCCGCCGGTCCACTGCATCGGGGTGCGCACCGACAGCCGGCTGCCGGCCGAGAGGTCCTCCCCCATGCCGATCTCCTCGCCGTAGAAGAGCACCGGCGTGCCCGGCAGGGCGAACAGCAGGCTGTAGACCATCCGCACCCGGCGCGGGTCGCCCGACAGCATCGGGGGCAGCCGCCGGATCAGGCCCCGGTCGTAGACCTGCATCTCCGGCTCGGGGCCGAAGGCGGCGAAGACCTCCGCGCGCTCGTCGTCGGAGAGCTTGTCCAGGGTCAGCTCGTCGTGGTTGCGGACGAACGTCCCCCACTGGCTGTCGGAGGAGATCTCCGGGCGGGCAGCCAGCGAGGCGGCGAGCGGCCCCGCGTCGCCGCGGGCCAGCGACAGGTAGGTGCGTTGCATGGTGTTGAAGTCGAACTGCATGGTCAGCTCGTCACCGTCCCCGCCGCCGAAGAAGTCCACCTGCTGCTCGAAAGGCAGGTTGACCTCGCCCAGCAGCACGCCGGAACCGGTCCGCCGGCCGAGGAAGGCGCGCAGGGCGCGGAGGTACTCGTGCGGGTCGGGGAACCGCGCCGCCGTCTCCTCGTCCATCCCGGCGGTCTCCAGCAGGAAGGGCACGGCGTCGACCCGGAACCCGGAGAGCCCCAGCTGCAGCCAGAAGCCCATGATCTTGGCGATCTCGTCCCGGACCTTCGGATTGGCCACGTTGAGGTCGGGCTGCTCGGAGTAGAAGCGGTGCATGTACCACTCGCCGGTCTCCGGGCTGTGCGTCCAGATGCCGCCCTCGGCGTCGGGGAAGACCACCTGGTCGCTGGTGTCCGGTGGCTCGTCCGCGCGCCAGACGTAGAAGTCGCGGTACGGGGAGTCCTTGCTCTCCTTCGCCGACCGGAACCACGGGTGCTGGTCGGAGGTGTGGTTGACCACGAGGTCGGCGATCACCCTCATCCCGCGGTCGTTCGCCGTCCGGACCACTTCGACGAGGTCGCCGAAGTCGCCGAGCCGCGGGTCCACGCCGTAGTAGTCGGTGATGTCGTAGCCGTCGTCCCGCCCGGCCGTCGGGTAGAAGGGCATCAGCCACAGGCAGGTGACGCCGAGGTCGGCGAGGTGGTCCAGCCGCTGCGCCAGGCCCTGCAGGTCGCCGACGCCGTCGCCGTTCCAGTCCATGAAGGTCTCGACGTCCAGGCAGTAGACGACGGCGTTCTT
Organism: Blastococcus sp. SYSU DS0510; assembly: GCF_054050835.1. Lineage (NCBI taxonomy): Bacteria > Bacillati > Actinomycetota > Actinomycetes > Geodermatophilales > Geodermatophilaceae > Blastococcus > Blastococcus sp. SYSU DS0510. The sequence continues at coordinate 80,154 of NZ_JBJHAC010000023.1, forward strand.
CCACCAGAGGTCGGACGTGTCGGTGATCCTCACGGCGTGGGCACCGGGGCGACGTGCGGACGGCGGTTCTCGGCCGGGCCGGGCGGGTCGATGGCGGCCACCGGCCGGGGTCGCTCGAGGTCGAACTGCGGGAGCACCCGCTCGCCGAAGGCGTCGAGGAACGGGCGCTGCTCCTGGCCGACGTGGTGCAGGTACACCTGGTCGAAGCCGAGCTCCAGGTACTCGGCGATCCAGGCCGCGTGCTGCCCGAGATCGGCCGAGATCCGGACCGGGCCGTGCATGTCCTGCGGCGTCACGTGCGCGCTGGCCTGCTCGAAGGCCTCCGGGCTGTCGAGGTCCCAGCACAGCGGCGGCGGGAAGACGTTGCTGCGCCACTGGTCGTGGGCGACCGCCACCGCGCGGTCGGGGTCGGGGTCCCAGGACACGTGCACCTGGAGGGCGAGGGTCCCCTGCCCGCCGGCGTCCCGGTAGGCGGCGACCATCTCGCGCAGCTTCTCGTGCGGCTGGTTGATGGTGACCAGCCCGTCGGCCCAGTCGGCGCCGTTGCGGGCGGTGGCCACGCTGACCGCGGGGCAGATCAGGGCCGGCTGGGGATCGGCCAGCGTGTAGAGCTTCGCGCGGTCCACGGTGACCAGCCCGTCGTGGCTCACCTCCTCCCCCGCGAGCAGGGCGCGGATGACCTCGACGCACTCCCGCAGCCGCGCGTCCCGGACGTCCTTGCGCGGCCACGCGTCGCCGGTGACGTGCTCGTTCATCGCCTCGCCGCTGCCCAGCGCCACCCAGAACCGGCCGGGGAACATCGCGCCCAGGGTGGCGATCGCCTGGGCGACGATCACCGGGTGGTAGCGCTGACCGGGCGCGTTCACCGCCCCGAACGGCAGCGACGTCGTCGCCATCGCGGCCCCGAGCCACGACCACGCGAACGCCGACTCCCCCTGCCGCGGGTTCCAGGGGGTGAGGTGGTCGGAGCACATGGCGGCGGTGAAGCCGACCTCCTCGGCGTGCCGGACGTCGTCCAGCAGCGCCGCGGGGTGGACCTGCTCGTGCGAGTTGTGGAACCCGAGGACGGTCATGGGTCCTGCCTACCGAGGTTCGGCCCCGACGGCGACCGCAACGGGGCAGGCCACCGGGTGTGAGCCGTCCGACACAGTCCCGCAGCGGCGGCCCCGGGCGGTGTCGTGCGACCCTTCCCGGCGATGACCAGATGAGCGGGTGGGAGATGCTCGCGGTGGCCGCGGCCGGCTTCGCGGCCGGTGGCATCAACGCCGTCGTCGGCTCCGGGACCCTCGTCAGCTTCCCGGTGCTCCTGGCGGTGGGGCTCCCCCCGGTGCCGGCCACCATCACCAACTCCCTCGGCCTGGTCGCCGGCAACCTCAGCGGATCCATCGGCTACCGCCGCGAGCTCCGCGGCCAGCGACGGCTGCTGCTGAGCCTCCTGCCCGCCTCCGTCCTGGGTGCGCTGACCGGGGCCTTCCTGCTGCTCACCCTGCCGGCCGCGGCGTTCGAGGCGATCGTGCCGGCCCTCATCGGGCTCGCCGTGGTCCTGGTGGTGCTCGGGCCGCGGGTCCAGCGCCGGCTCCCCGCCAGGCCGGAGGACGGCACGGCGCCGCCGGTCAGGGGCGGGCGGCTCGCCGCCTGCTTCGCCGGCGCCTACTTCACCGGCACCTACGGCGGCTACTTCGCCGCCAGCCAGGGCGTGCTGCAGATCGGCATCTTCGGGCTGCTGCTGCGCGAGCCGCTGCAGCGCCTCAACGCCCTCAAGAACGTGCTCACGCTGGCGGTCAACGCCGTCGCCGCCGGCGCCTACGTCGTCGTCGCGCCCGACCGCATCGTCTGGTCGGCCGCCGCGCTGCTCTCCGTGGGGTCGCTGCTCGGCGCCGCGGTCAGCTCCCGCTACGGCCGGCGGCTGCCCTCCGCCGTGCTGCGGACGGCGATCGTCGTGCTGGGGCTGGTGGCGATCGTGGTGGTGGTGACCGGATGAGCGCCGAGGGCTCGGGTTCCCCTGCGGAGCAGCGAGGGTGAGCGCCTGGGAGTTCGTGTTCCTGGTGCTCGCCGGCGTCGGGGCGGGGCTCACCGGCAGCATCGCGGGGCTGGCCTCGCTGATCAGCTACCCGGCCCTGCTGGCCGTGGGCCTGCCCCCGGTGACGGCCAACGTCACCAACACCGCCGCCCTGGTCGTGGTGGGCGTGGGCACGGTGAGCGCCTCCCGCCCGGAGCTGGCGGGCCAGGGGCGGCGGCTGGTCCCGCTGATGGTCGCCGGACTGGTCGGCGGAGCCGTCGGCGCGCTGCTCCTGCTGCTCACCCCGGCGGGCGGCTTCGAGAAGATCGTGCCGTGGCTGATCGGCGCGGCGTCGATCGCCATCCTGGTCCAGCGCTCCCCCCGGGAGCTCGCGGCCGAGGGCGCCGCGGCGCGCGCCGGCCGCCCCGACCAGTGGTGGCTGCCGGTCGCCGTCCTCGTCATCTCCGTCTACGGCGGCTACTTCGGTGCCGCCGCCGGCGTGCTGATGTTGGCCACCTTCCTGCTCACCACCGGGGAGGGCCTCCCCCGCAGCAACGCCATGCGCAACGTCGTGCTCGGCGTGGCCAACACCGTCGCCGCGATCGGCTTCGCGGTCTTCGCCACGGTCGTCTGGTCGGCCGCCCTGCCGCTGGCCCTCGGGCTGTTCCTCGGCGCGCTCCTCGGCCCGCGCATCGTCCGGGTGGCTCCCCAGACGGCGCTGCGGCGGGTCATCGCCCTCGCCGGTGTAGGGCTGGCCGTCTACCTCGCGATCGACGCGTACGGGTGACCGCCCGGTGAACGCGGCCGCGCTCGTCCTCCCGGAGTTCGCCCTCCTCCTCATCGGCGTGCTCCTCCGCCGGTACGCCTGGCGGTCACCGGGCTTCTGGGTCGACCTGGAGCGCCTGGTCTACTTCGTGCTCTTCCCGGTGCTGCTCTTCCGCACCACGCTGTCGGCGGACCTGGCCGCGGCCGGCTCCGGCGGTGCGCTGCTCGCCGCGGTGGGCGCCCTGGGGGTGGGTGCCCTGCTCGGGGCGGTGGTCCGGTGGCTCCCGGGCGTCGACCGCATGACGGCGGCCTCGGGGTGGCAGACGGCCTTCCGGTTCAACACCTTCATCGCCCTCGCGCTGGTGGAGGACCTGGGGGTCGCCGCGCTCGCCCTCATGGGCGTGCTCCTGGGCGTCACCGTGCCGCTGGTCAACGTCCTCGCGGTCACGGCCCTGGCCCGCAGCGCCCCCGGGGGCACGACCGGCGGGGTGGTGCGCGTCCTCGCGGCCGTCGGCCGCAACCCGCTGATCCTGGCCACGGTCGCCGGGCTGGGCGGCAACCTCCTGGGGCTCGCGCTCCCCTCGCCGGTGGACGCGACCCTCGCCCGGCTGGCCGCCGCCGCCGTGCCGCTCGGGCTGCTCGCGGTGGGGGCGGCCCTGCGCCTGGGCGGCCTGCCGCGCGGGCAGCGGCTCATGGCCGGCTACCTCGGGGCGGTGAAGCTCCTCGCCGTCCCTGCGGTGGCGCTGGGTCTGTGCGCCCTGCTCGGCGTGGACGGGGACCAGCGCTTCGTCGTCCTCGCGCTCGCCGCCGTCCCCCCGGCCACCGCGTCGTACGTCCTGGCCGCACGCATGGACGGCAACGGCGCGTTCGTCGCCGCCCAGGTGTCGGCGGCGACGACGGCCGCGCTCCTCACCCTGCCGATCTGGCTGGCGCTGACCACCTGAGGGCCGCGCCGGTCGACGCGGTGCGTCAGACCTCCTCCTCCTCGAACACGGCCTCGCGCTTGCGGCGGACCGACGGGAGCACCGCGACGAGCAGGGCCAGCGCCGCCAGGACGAGGAGGGCCAGCGAGATCGGGCGGGTGAGGAAGACGGTCGCGTCGCCCTGGGAGATGGTGAGCGCGCGGCGCAGGAACCGCTCCAGCAGCGGCCCCAGCACGAAGCCCAGCAGCAGCGGCGCCGGCTCGCACCCCAGCTTGATCAGCCCGTAGCCGAGGAGCGCGAAGAAGGCGATGGCGTAGACGTCGTAGGCGTTGAGGCTGATCGCGTAGGTGCCGATGCAGGCGAAGGCGACGATCGCCGGGAACAGCCACCGGTACGGGATCGTGAGCATCTTCACCCACAGCCCGATCAGCGGCAGGTTCAGCAGCACCAGGAACAGGTTGCCGATCCAGAACGAGACGATCAGCCCCCAGAAGAGCGCGGGCTCGTCGACGATGACGTTCGGGCCCGGGACGATCCCCTGGATGATCAGCGCGCCGATCAGCAGCGCCATGATCGAGTTGGCCGGCAGCCCGAAGGTCAGCAGGGGGATGAACGACGTCTGGGCGGCGGCGTTGTTCGCCGACTCCGGCCCGGCGACGCCCTCGATCGCTCCCTTGCCGAACTCCTCGGGCCGCTTCGAGGAGCGCTTCTCCACCGAGTAGGAGACGAACGAGGCGAGGACGTGCCCGGCCCCGGGGAGGACGCCGAGCGCCGAGCCCAGGGCCGTCCCGCGCAGCACCGGCATCCGGATGCGGCGGAAGTCCTCCTTGGAGAGCCAGAGGTTCTCGACCTTCTTGACCATGACGCTGCGCGTCATGTCCCCCTCGAGGTTGCGCAGGATCTCGGCGATGCCGAACAGCCCGACCGCGAGGGAGACGAACTCGAAGCCGCCGAACAGCTCCCGCTGGCCGAACGTGAAGCGCGGGACGCCGGTGGCGATGTCCTGCCCGACGGTGCCGAGCAGGAGCCCGAGGACGATCATCGCCAGCGCCTTGAGCGTCGAGCCGCTGGCCAGCGTGATGGAGGCGATGAGGCCGAGCACGATGAGCGAGAAGAACTCGGCCGGGCCGAACTCGAGCGCGATGTCGGCGATCGGCGCGGCGAGGAGTGCCACGATGAGCGTGGCCACGCTGCCGGCGAAGAACGAGCCGAGGGCCGCCGTGGCCAGCGCCTTGCCGGCCCGGCCCTGCTTGGCCATGGAGTAGCCGTCGATCGCCGTCACGGCGGCCGACGACTCGCCGGGCAGGTTGATCAGAATGGCGGTGGTGGACCCGCCGTACTGGGCGCCGTAGTAGATGCCCGCCAGCATGATCAGCGCGGTGACCGGCTCGAAGCCGAAGGTGATCGGCAGCAGCAGCGCCATCGTGGCGGTCGGCCCGATGCCGGGCAGGACGCCGACCGCGGTGCCGAGGGCGACGCCGAGGAGGCAGAAGAGCAGGTTGACCGGCGTGAACGCCGTCTCGAAGCCGAGCGCGAGGCTCTCGAGCACGCCCATGGAGGCCTCAGCCCCCCAGCCACGGGCCGAGGAGCGGCAGCCGCAGCTGCAGCGCCACCACGAAGATCAGCACGCAGACCGCGGTGATGCTCACCGCGATCACCAGGGCCGGGATGACCCGGACGCTCCGGCCGGCCAGCACGGCCATCATGACCGTCACCAGCAGCGTCGGCACCAGGCCCAGCGCGCGCACGAAGTAGCCGAAGAAGAGCAGGGCGGCGACCAGCAGCACCAGCGCCCGCCAGGGGACGGGGCCCGGGTCGCCGCCCTCGCCGGAGAGGTAGCCGGTGACGGCGATCGCGATGCCCAGGACGACGAGCACCCCGCCGAGGACCAGCGGGAAGAAGCCCGGTCCCATGCGCAGCGGGCTGCCGATGTCGTACGTGGCCGAGGTGATGGCGAAGGCCAGCCCGAAACCGGTGAAGACCCCGCCCGCGATGAGGTCCTTCCGGGCATCGTGCAGTTTCATGGCTCCTCGGCTGGCTCGGGGTCGGGGGGACGGTGGTGGGGGGGGGGGGGGGGGGGGGGGGGGGGGGGCGGCGGCGGGCCGGGGGTGTTGGCGGCGGCGCCCGCCCCCCCCCCGACCACGAGAACCAAACTCA
>NZ_JBJHAC010000024.1:0-73939 GCF_054050835.1 Blastococcus sp. SYSU DS0510
CGGTGTGCGTGTCGGCGTACCTCCTGTGGACGTTGGGCCGCTTCGACGACACCGGGCTGCTGATGGTGGTCACCGAGACGGTGGTCCTGGCCCTCCCCGCGAGCCTGGGCGCCGCGGCGGCCCGGCTCATCCTGTGACGAGAGGAAAGCCCATGCCCGAATCCGACGAGGACGCCCAGGACCAGGGCCCCGGTGCCACGTCAGCGGCCGAGTACGCCGCGGGCGGCCTGGGCGGAGTGCTGGTGCTGCTGCTGATCGCCTTCCTCGGCTACCAGGCCGTCGCGGTCCGGGAGAGCGGCCCGGAGCTGGTCGTCGAGATAACGGCCATCGAGCAGGCAGGTTCCGGCTATGAGGTGCACCTACGGGTGCGCAACGACGGTGGGACCACGGCCGAGACGGTGCAGCTCAGCGGTCAGCTGACCCGGGACGGGCGTCAGGTCGAGCAGGCCTCCGCGAGCGTCGCCTACGTTCCGCCGGAGAGCCGGCGTGAGGCGGTACTCGTGTTCTCGGCCGATCCGCGCGACGGCGAGCTCACGGTCGGTCCCGAGGGGTACAAGGTCGCCTGAGTCGGTGACCGCCGCGCTCGCGCACCCCCGCCCGGCGTCCTCATGACGCACGTGGTTACGGCCGCCGGCTGACGGGGCCACCGTCGGGGGACCGCCGTTGTCAGGGCCGGCGGACGGCGTAGCGCAGCAGGACGACGCCGTTGCCGAACCGCCGGTTCTCCACCAGATCCAGCTCGGTCGGGCCGTCGGCGGTCTCGAACAGCCGCCGGCCGCGGCCGAGGACGACCGGGCTGACGTAGAGGCGGTACTCGTCGACCAGGTCCAGCCGGCGCAAGGTCTGGACCAGGTCCACCCCGCCGAGCGTCATGTCCCCGCCCGGCTCCTGCTTCAGCGCGCGGATCTCGTCGGTCCACCGCTGCGCGCAGCGTGGCGTTGGGGCCCACCCGTTCCAGCGTGCGGGAGAAGACGATCTTCGGCGTGGCGCGCCAGATGCCGGCGAACTCCTGCATGACCGGCGGGAAGTCCGGGTTCTGGTCGGCGGTCGGCCAGACTGCCTCCATCAGCTCGTAGGTGACCCGGCCCTCCACGAATGCGCTCATCGTCGCGAGCTGCTGGTTGAAGTGCGCGTGGAGCTCCTCGTCGACCAGGTGCCAGCTCAGGTCGTGGTCCGGCCCCTCGAAGCAGCCGTCCAGCGACAGCGTCATCTGCACGACGATCTTCCGCATGCGTCCTCCTGATCCGTGACCGGGCGGGAGCTCAGACCGGTGGACTCCGGCGATCTCATCGGTCCCGCCGCTGGCGGCTCGGCACCCGAGCGGTCAGGGAGTGCTCCCGCGGCCGTCGAACTCGGCGAGCAGCCGCCGCGGCGCACGCGCCCGCCACGCGTCCTCCACCAGCTCCGCGAGCTCGTCGACCGGGATCCGCCCGAGGCGCACCAGGACGACGGCGTACCCGTCGAAGTGCGGCGTCGTGAGGAAGACGCCGGGCGCCGCCGCGAGCAGCGAGGCCTTCACGCCCTCGTCGGCCACGCACACCCCCAGCACCGGCTCCTCCTCGTCCGGCGCCGCGGTGTCGAGCGCCGCGCGGTCGGCCGCCCGCAACGGCCGCACCCAGACGAAGCCCTTGCCGTGCACCCGCCACGACGGCTGCCCGCCGTACGAGGGGTGCTCGTCGGTGTCCGGCAGCCCGGCGACCAACCGCCGGACGTCCTCCGAGGTCGCCACCCCCGCAGTGTGGTCCCGCCGGGGCGCTGGTGGGAGGGTGCCTCCGGTGGCGCGGTGATCGGCCACCCGACGACCGGTGGAGCCATCGAGAGAGGAACGACCGTGCCGACCGACCCCTTCGCCGCCTTCCGGGCGGCGGTCGAGAGCCGTGACGTCGACGCCGCGGTGCGGCTGTTCGCGGACGACTGCGTCTTCCTGTCGCCGATCGTCCACGAGCCCTACCGCGGCACCGGGGCGCTGCACGCGATCCTCACCGGCGTGATGTCCGTCTTCGAGGACTTCCGCTACACCGCCTCCTACGCGGCCGACGGCGGGCACGTCCTCGCCTTCGACACCCGGGTCGGGGACCGCACGCTCCAGGGCGTGGACATCCTGCGCGGCCGCGGCGGCGTCCTGACCGAACTCACGGTGATGGTCCGGCCCTACTCGGCCGCGACCGCGCTCCGCGAGCGGATGGCGGCGCTGCTCGCGTGAGGACGCCGGACCGGGGGACCGCTCCCCGTAGGGTGCAGCGCGCCACGGGGAGCCGGTGCGGGCGAGGAGGGAAGAGGCGATGACGATCGGTCCCGATCGGGAGGACGCTCAGGACGAGGACCGCCCGCCGATCACCATCTTCGGCCCCGACTTCCCCTTCGCGTTCGACGACTGGATCACCCACCCCTCGGGCCTGGGGGCCGTCCCGCCCGAGCGGCACGGGGAGGAGGTCGCCATCGTCGGCGCCGGGATCTCCGGCCTCGTCGCGGCGTACGAGCTGATGAAGCTGGGCCTCAAGCCGGTCCTCTACGAGGCCTCGCAGATGGGGGGCCGGCTGCGGTCGGCCCGGTTCGAGGGCGCGCCGGAGGAGATCGTCGCCGAGCTGGGCGGCATGCGGTTCCCCGTGTCGTCGACCGCCTTCTACCGCTACGTCGACCTGCTCGGCCTGGAGACCAGGCCCTTCCCGAACCCGCTGACGCCGGCGTCGGGCAGCACGGTCATCGACATCGAGGGCGAGACGCACTACGCGGAGTCCTCCGAGGCCCTGCCGCCGCTGTTCCGGGAGGTGGCGGCGGCGTGGGCCGACGCACTGCAGACCGTCGGGTTCGCCGAGATCCAGGACGCCATCCGGGCGCGCGACGTGAAGTCGCTCAAGGCGCTGTGGGACGAGCTCGTGCCCCTGTGGGACGACCGCACCTTCTACGACTTCATCGCCAGCTCGGAGGCGTTCTCGCGGCTGTCCTTCCACCACCGGGAGGTGTTCGGCCAGGTCGGCTTCGGCACCGGCGGGTGGGACTCCGACTTCCCGAACTCGATGCTGGAGATCTTCCGCGTGGTGATGACCAACTGCGACGAGGACCAGCGCTTCGTCGTCGGCGGGGTGGAGCAGGTGCCGTGGGGGTTGTGGAACCACGCCCCCGACGCGCCCGCGCACTGGCCGGCCGGGACGACGCTGGCGAAGCTGCACTCCGGCGGCCCCCGTGCCGGTGTCGCCGCCATCGCCCGGGACGCCGACGGCGCCTTCGCCGTCACCGACGCCTGGGGACACGTCGCCCGGTACCCCGCGGTGCTCGTCACCTGCCAGAGCTGGCTGCTGACGACGCAGATCGACTGCGACGAGAGCCTGTTCGCGCAGAAGATGTGGACGGCCCTGGACCGCACGCGCTACATGCAGTCGTCCAAGACCTTCGTGATGGTCGACCGGCCGTTCTGGAAGGACAAGGACCCGGTGACCGGCCGCGACGTCATGAGCATGACGCTGACCGACCGGCTCACCCGCGGCACGTACCTGTTCGACCACGGCGACGACAAGCCCGGTGTCATCTGCCTGACGTACTCGTGGATGAGCGACGCGCTGAAGATGCTGCCCTACCCGGTGGACCAGCGCGTGCGGCTGGCGCTCGGGGCGCTGAAGAAGATCTACCCCGGTCTGGACATCGCGCAGCACATCATCGGCGACCCGGTCACGATCTCCTGGGAGGCGGACGCGCACTTCCTCGGCGCCTTCAAGGGCGCCCTGCCGGGCCACTACCGGTACAACCACCGGATGTACTCCCACTTCGTGCAGGACGACTTCCCGCCCGACCACCGGGGGATCTTCCTGGCCGGCGACGACGTCTCGTGGACGCCGGCCTGGGTCGAGGGCGCGGTGCAGACCTCCCTCAACGCGGTCTGGGGCATCATGCGGCACTTCGGGGGCCGCACCCACGCGGGCAACCCCGGCCCCGGCGACGTCTTCGCCGAGCTCGGCCCCGTCGCGCTGCCCGACTAGCTCACGCGGTGCCGGCGTCCACCGTCGAGCGGCTCCAGTCGGGACGGCCCAGGGGGAGCCGGCTGTCCCCGCCCGGCCGCACGGCGAGGACCTGGTTCACCCCGACCCGGTGGCGCTCGAACGCCAGCGCCGAGCCGGCCAGGTAGAGCCGCCACACCCGTGCCCGCCCCGGCGAGGACGCCCGCACGGCCTCGTCCCAGTGCGCCTCCAGGTTGCGCACCCACGCCCGGCAGGTCAGCGCGTAGTGCCGGCGCAGCGCCTCGACGTCGCACACCTCGAAGCCGGCCTCCTCCAGCACCTGCACGTGCGTGGCCAAGGGCTGCAGCTCGCCGTCGGGGAAGACGTAGCGCGTGAGGAACGACCCCGGGTCGGGGCGGTCGGGGCCGGCCGCGGGGCCGCGGGCGATCGCGTGGTTGAGCAGCCGGCCACCCGGCGCGAGCAGGTCGTGCAACCGGCCGGCGTACCGGGGCAGCTGGTCGCGGCCCACGTGCTCGGCCATGCCGATCGACGCGATGGCGTCGAACGGGCCGTCGTCGACCTCCCGGTAGTCCCGCAGCCGCACCTCGACGCGGTCGGCGAGCCCGGCGTCGGCCAGCCGGCGGCGGGCCAGGTCCGCCTGGGCGCCGGAGATGGTCACCCCCACCACCGAGACGCCGTACCGGGAGGCCGCGTGCAGGGCCAGCGAGCCCCACCCGCAGCCGACGTCCAGCAGCCGCATCCCCGGTTCCAGTCCGAGCTTGCGGCAGACCAGGTCCAGCTTCGCCTCCTGCGCGCGCTCGAGCGTCGCGCCGGGCTCGGGGAAGTAGGCGCAGCTGTAGACCAGCGACGGGCCGAGCAGCAGGCGGTAGAAGTCGTTGCCGACGTCGTAGTGGTGGGTGATGGCGCTGCGGTCGCGGTGCAGCGAGTGCCGGAGGCCGCGCAGCCGGGCCTCCTCCGGCGGCGGCGCCGGAGGCGGCCCGAGGACCCCCAGCCGGAGCAGTGGGCGCGCCAGCCGGGCGAGCGCCCGCCGGTCCAGGCGCAGGTCGGGCCGGGACGGCAGGTCGTCCGGGAAGCTCAGGGCGGCGTAGAGGTCCCCCTCGATGTCGAGGTCGCCGCTGACGTAGGCCCGGGCCAGGCCCAGCTCTCCCGGCGCGTGGACCAGGCGGCGCAGCGCCCTCCGGTGGTGCACCACGAGGGTGGGTGCGCCGTCGACGAGCGTCTCGGAGCCGTCCCAGCAGCGCACCGAGAGGGGGAGCGGTGCGCCGATCAGGAGGCTCCCCAGTTCGTGGACCAGCCGGCTCGCGCCCCGGTGCGCCATGCCCCGACCCTGGCAGAACGACCGCGCCCCGGGGGAGGGGTTCCGGCGCCGGCGTCCGCTCAGAACAGGTCGACGACGAACCGCCCCGCCGTCCAGACACCCAGCCCCATCAGCGCGCCCCCGAGCCCGAGGAGCAGGACGATCCAGGCCGCGGCGAGACGGTCGCGCCAGGTCGACGCGTGCGGCGCGGGGGGCGTCGGATCGGGGAGCGGCCGGGCGAGCCACTGGGCGGCGTGCTGCTGGGTGCAGAAGTCGGCATCCACGAAGCGGAACTCGTCGGCCTCGTCGTGGCGGGTGACCTCGAGGTGGACCCAGCTGCGGCCGCCGTCCACGTCCGTCCAGGGACGGCCGCACGTCGCGCAGGCGGAGGCGTCGTCCCGGTCGGGCAGGATCACCCCCGGCACGGTAGCGGTGGGCGACGGCCCGCTGGACCAGGCGCACCGGGCGTCACGTGCCCGGCTCGTCCACTCCCCGGCTTGCTCCCGGGCGCGCGGAGGGGCCACGCTGGCGGAACGATCCCCGCCGCGGTGGACGGCGGGTTGCGACCACGGTCTGGTGCGGGGGTCGGCGTGCGGGATGAGGGGTAGCGCGGACACGGCGCCGAGAGCCGAGCCCGGCGCACCGGACGAGCGAGGAGAGGGCATGGTGGCCCAGCGACGGACGCGTGCGGGCAGGCGCGGGGGAGCCGCCGGCGGCCCCGGGCGCAGGGCCGCGCTCGTCCTGGCCCTCGCGCTCGAGGGCCTGGCCGCCTGCGGGGCCGGGGCGACGTCCCCGGCGCTGGAGGCCGAGGTGCAGGGGCTGCGGGAGGAGGTCGACGAGCTTCGCGACCGGGTCGAGGCGCTGGAGCAGCAGCCGCCCCCGTCCGCCGCCCCCAGCGGGGCCCCACCCACGGAGGACCCCTCGGCGTCCGGTGACGAGGAGCCCGCGACGGACGGGGGTGCCGAGCAGCCGTTCGACGACCCCGCCGGCCTGTTCCAGGACCCCGAGCCCCTGGTCGGGCAGGACGTCACGGTGACCGCCGAGGTGGTGCAGCTGGTGTCGGTCGCCGACGTGGGAGCGGCGTTCCGGCTCGGCGACGGGGACGGGACCACCGTCGGCGTGGTGACGGTCACCCCGCCGGGTGACCTCGAGCTGGGCGACGTCCTGCGGGTCACCGGACCCGTCGGGCGGGTCCAGCGGGACTCCTTCGAGGCGGACTTCGGCATCTCCGCCGACGTGCTGGCGGAGGACCCCGAGACCCTGTTCGCCGAGCTCGGCGGGGAGATCGCGGTCGCCGCCCGCGAGGTGCGGGTCGTGCGGCAGTCGTCCGGCTGAGCCGGGCCGGCTACGGGAGGGCCGCGCCCGCTGCCGGTCGCCGTGCGGGCGCCGCTGCCGGGTCCCGTGCGGGGGTCGCTCCGTCCGAGGCGGCGGGCGCCGTCCCGGACGGGGTGAGCGGGTTCTCGCGCAGGTGGTCGAGCACCCGGTAGGCGACGGCCACGAGCGGTACGGCCAGCAGCGCGCCGGCGAGGCCCCAGAGCAGCGAGCCGGCCGTCACCGAGACCAGGATGACCACCGGGTGCAGGCGCAGCGTCCGGCCGACGATGATCGGCTGCAGGATGTTGCCCTCGACCTGCTGCACCACCAGGACGGCGACCAGCACGATGATCGCATCGGTCAGGCCGTTGGTGACCAGGGTGACGAGCACGGCCACCACCCCGCTCACGGTCGCGCCGAACAGCGGGATGAAGGCGCCGACGAAGGTCAGCAGGGTGAGCGAGGGCCACAGCGGCACGCCCAGGATGACCAGGGCCAAGCCGATCCCAGCCGCGTCGATGAGCGCCACGATGACGACGCCCCGCACGTACTGCGACAGCGTCGTCCACGCCGTCCGCCCGGCGCCGTCCACCTGGCCGCGCCGCCGGGCGGGCACGAGCCGCAGGACCCAGGCCCACATCGACGCTCCGTCCTTGAGCAGGAAGAAGGTCAGGAAGGCCACCAGGATCACGGCGGCCAGGACGTAGAGGGCCATGCTCGCCGCCGCCGTCGGCTCGGGCGCGAGCCGGAAGAGGCGGTCCACGAGGGCGTTGCGGGCCTCGGTGACCTGCTGCGGGTCCAGGCCCAGCGGCCCGTCGATCAGCCACACCCGGATCCGGTCGATCCCGGCGGCCAAGGGGCGGGTGAGGTTGCGCAGCTGGTCCGCGGCGCGGAAGCCGACGAGGAAGCCCGCGCCGATCAGCACCCCGAACAGGAGGAGCACCGACAGCAGCGCCGCGGCCGCCCGGGGCAGCCCGCGGGCCAGCCACCGGGTGATCGGCGCGACGATGGCGGTGAGCAGCAGGGCGACGGCGATGGCGACCGTCACCAGCGGCAGCCGCAGCAGCAGCCAGAACAGCAGCCAGCCGATCCCGGCCAGGGCCAGGAGCGCGGCGCTGACGACGAGGGTCCGCACCGCCCAAGCCGGTGCGGCGGGTGCCGCGGGCGGGGGATCGCCCCGGGAGGGCGTCGCGACGGCCCTCGGCGCGGGGCGACCGACGCCGTCCTGCGGCACGTGCGACATCCGCCTCGACCACCAGTTCACCGCCGTCGTCCCGTCCGCACAGTCGCTCCTCCGGTCCTGGTGATCCCGTCCCTGCCGTGCCGGGAGCGGCAACGGGGTACCTGCGCATCCTCGGCCACCGCGGCACGACCGGCCGGGCGGACCGCGACGGCGCGGTGGAGCACCGCTCCCGGCGCTCCACCGCGTGCCGCGTGCGTCAGCGGATCAGTCGTTCTGGCCCTGCTCCTGCAGCACCTCGATGCTGTCGGCGGAGATGGCCACCGAGCCCTCCTCCTCCTGGAACCACGCGTCGGCGTCCTCGAAGAGCTCGTCGGAGGCGACGCCGAAGTCCTGCTCGAAGGTGTCGCGCTGCACCTGGACGACGGTGCCGGTGACCTGGACGACGTCGTTGGCGTCCATCTCCGCGGTCTGGGAGGCCGAGACGACGGCGATCGGGTCGCCCGACTCGCCGGCGATCCGGAAGGCGCTGCCGACGTCCGTGGTCGTCACCATCTCCGAGACCTCCGCGCTGACGGTGACCTCCTGGCCGACGTAGGACTGGCTGTCCTCGAAGAACGCGGCGGTGTCGTCCTCCGCCCCGAGCGGGTCGACGGGCGCCTCGGTGCCGACGCCCTCCTCGAGGGCACCCACCCGCTCGTCGAGGCCGGCCAGCTGGTCCTCGACCTGCTGGAGGTCGTCGGCGGTGACCCCGCCGGCCTCGGGACCGGCCGAGTCGTCGCTGCAGGCCGCGAGGCCGCCCAGGCCCAGCACGGCGGCGGCGAGCGCGGTCGCGGTTCGGCCCGCCCGCTGCTTGCCGGTGGACGTGGTTCGTGCTGCGTTCGTGGTCATGCTTCCCCCTCTGGGATCCGGCCGGTCGGAGCCCGGCCGATGTCGGTCTGGACGGCGCACCAGGTGCCCGCTGCACGGCAGGGGGGCGCGGTGTGTGCGCGCACCGACACGGATCCGACACCGATCCGCCACATGGTCACGGAGCGGTCACGGGGCGGGGGCGAGGAGCAGGCGCCTCCCGGGTGGGGTCCGCGGCGACGCGGTCCGGGCCTCTCCTGCCGGCACCGGCCCCCGGTTCTGTTGCGGTCCTCTTGCAGATCCGTGTCAGCACGGCTCGGATCGCTGTGACCGCCGCGCGGACGGGCACATCCGGCGCAGCGGCCGCCGACGTCGCGGCCGCTCCCGCCGTATCCCGGAGGTCGCCATGTCCCAGCCCGTCCTGTCCCGACCGACCTCGTCCGCGCCGCAGCCCCGGAGCCTCGCGGCCATCGACGGGGACCTCCGGTCCAGCCGCAGCGTCCGCCTGGACGCGGAACGGGAGCTCGCCGAGATCCGGCGGCGCCAGGAGGAGCTCGCCGATCTCGAGGCCACCCTGCTGGTGACGATCGACTGCAGATCGCGGATGGTCGACCACCTCCTGGACGAACGGCTGCGCGCCGCGGCCGCCCTGCGCGCCCCGGCGGCCGAGGAGTGGCACCCGTTCGGCGCGCTGGGCTGAACGGGCCGTCTGCAGCGGGCTGCCGTCCGGGCACCGACGCCGGGCCCGGCACGGTTCGTCAGGAGAGGAGATCCACCCGTGACCGACGACATCCCCCGCGTGGGCGCCGCCGACAGCAGCCTCGCCCTGCTCCGCGAGGGGTACACGTTCGGCACCCACCGTTTCGCCGCCGTGGGGACCGACGTCTTCGAGACGCGCCTGATGCTCCGGCCGGCCGTCATGGCCTATGGCGAGGAGGCGGCGCGGCTGCTGTACGAACCGGACCGGATGACCCGCCGCCGGGCGCTGCCACCGACGGTGGTGACGCTCCTGCAGGACCTGGGCAGCGTCCAGATGCTGGACGGGTCGGCGCACCGCCACCGCAAGGCGATGTTCCTGTCTCTCATGACCCCTGCCGCGCTGGACGACCTGGCCGACCGGGTGGAGGGCGAGTGGCGGGACGGGGTGCGACGGTGGGCCGGCACGGGCGACGTCGTCCTGCTCGACGCCGTCCACGAGGTCCTCTGCCGGGCCGTGTGCGCGTGGGCCGGGATCCCGCTCACGCCGGCCGAGGTGGGTGAGCGCACCCGGCAGCTCGCCGCGATGGTGGCGGGCGCCGGGGCCGTGGGGCCGCGGAACCTCCGCGGGCAGGTCCGTCGGCACCGGGCCGAGCGCTGGGCCGGTGCGGTGATCGACCGGATCCGCAGCGGTGCGCTCCCCGTGGAGGAGGGCCGGGCCGCGGACGTGATCGCCTCGTACCGCGACGAGGAGGGCCGGTTGCTCGACCCGGAGGTCGCGCGGGTGGAGCTGATCAACGTGCTCCGCCCGACGGTGGCGGTGGCGCGGTACGTCGTCTTCGCGGCGCTCGCGCTCGCCCAGCACCCCGATGCCCGCGCCCGCGCCGCCACCGACGAGGAGTACCGCCGCTGGTTCGTGCAGGAGGTCCGCCGCTACTACCCGTTCTTCCCGGCCGTGGGCGGACGGGTGCGCGAGCCGTTCGACTGGCGCGGCCGCCACTTCGGGCCCGGTGACTGGTTCCTCCTGGACGTCTACGCCACCAACCACGACCGCCGGCTGTGGGACGAGCCGGCCGCCTTCCGGCCCGAGCGGTTCGCCACCTGGGACGGCGGCCCGTACAGTTTCGTCCCCCAGGGCGGCGGGGACGTCGAGGCGGGGCACCGCTGCGCGGGCGAGTGGCTCACGATCACGGTCGTCGAGCGCGCCGTCCGGCTGCTCACCGCGGCCATGACCTACGACGTCCCGCTGCAGGACCTGAGCATCGACCTGTCACGGATGCCGGCGGGCCCGGCCAGCGGGGTGCGCCTGTCCGCTGTCCGGCCGGTGGGGTGAGCGGCGCGGCCCCGCCCGCACCGCCCCGGGCCGGTGCTCCGTGTCGAAGCCGTGACAGCGGCGGCCGGGCGGTTTCCGCCGGCGGGTCCGGGATAGCCGTCCACCGGCACGACCCCAGCGAGAGGAGATCCCCGTGTCCGCAGGACAGGTGGTGGCGGAGCGGACGACCCCGTCGGTCGTCCCGCCGATGGAGGAGAGCAACGAGGCCGAGCCGGAGCAGCTGGCCACGGCCCGCCGGCAGGGGGACGCCGACGGCCGGTTCGTGCCGGGCCTCGACGTCACCGTCACCGTGCCGGACGCCTCCCCGCGCGGGCCCGAGACCCCGTACGCGGGGTGACGGCGGTGCCCGGCTGCCAGGTCGCCGGCGTCTCCACCCGGCGGGTGGTCGAGTCGCTGCTGGGCGTGCCCTTCACCGAGGGCAACAGGGTCGACGTCCTGAGGGACGGCGACGAGACGTTCCCGGCGCTGCTGGAGGCCATCGCCGCCGCACGACGCAGCGTCGACCTGCTCTGGTTCTCCTGGCGGGGCGGGGAGATCAGCCACGAGGTCGCCGGAGCCCTCGCCCAGCGCGCCCAGGACGGCGTGCGCGTCCGGGTCCTGCTCGACGGCTACGGCGCCAAGCACATGGACCGGGGCGACCTGCGTGCCCTGCGCGGGGCCGGGTGCACCGTCTACTTCTACCGGCCGATGCACAGCTTCCGGGTCACCGCCTGGAACATGCGCACGCACCGCCGCGTGCTGGTGTGCGACGAGCAGGTCGCGTTCACCGGGGGGACGGGCATCGACTCCACGTGGACCGGGAACGGCCGCCAGCCCGGGGACTGGCGGGACACCGCCTTCCGGGTCCGGGGACCGGCCGTCGCGGGCCTCCGCGCGGCCTTCGTGTCCGCCTGGATGCAGGCGCAGGTCCGCCTCCCGGGCGGGCTGGTCTCGGCGGAGGACGAGTTCCCGGAGCTGCCGCCGGCGGGCACCACGGCCGTCCAGGTGCTCCGGACGTCGTCGCAGCCGGGCTGGAGCGAGGCGGCCGTCGCCATCGCTGCGCTGCTGCAGGTCGCCCGGGAGGACGTCCGGATCACCACGCCCTACATCCGGCTGCCCCGGTGGCTGCGCCAGCTGCTCTGCGACACCGCCCGAAGAGGGGTGCGGGTGCGCGTGCTGGTCAGCGGACCGCACCAGGAGCGACCGTCGGTGCACCTGCAGGCGGAGCTGGACTTCCAGCCACTGCTCGACGCCGGTGTCGAGATCTGGCGCTACCAGCCCTCGCTTCTGCACTCCAAGGTGGTCTCCGTCGACGGCGCCGTCGCGCTGGTCGGCACGACGAACGTCGACGTCCGGTCGCTCGCCCTCAACGAGCAGGTGGGACTGGTGCTCGACGACCCGGCGGTCGTGGGGGTGCTCGACCGCCACTTCGCCGACGACCTCTCGCTCAGCGAACGGGTCGACGCCGGCCGGTGGCGCGACCGGGGCGTCCGCAGGCGGGTGCTGGAGGTGGCCGCGGACGTGGTGGGGCGTCCCCTGCGGGGCATGGGGGCGGCCGGGCTGGCCGGTCGCCGCCCCTGAGACGGCTGCGTTGCAGAACCGTGACGAAGGGCGCTCCCGGCGGTGGGCGGGCTCCTGCCGGGAATGGTCCGGAGGCCGAGCAACGCCCCCGCCGAGCGGCGCGGGCACCGACCGGATCCCTCGTGGACCGCTGAACGGACGGAGCAACCGCATGCACCGCAAGCCGCTGATCGTCGCCGCGCTGGCCGCTCCCCTGGGCCTCGCCGTCGCCGCACCCGCCGCTGCGGAGGAGGTCGAGGCCGTCGTGGTCCTCGACTCCGTCGGTGACGGCGAGGCGGCCGGGGAGGCCGACCTCGTCCTCGACGACGAGGCGCAGACGTTGCTGGTCCGCCTCGCAGCCGAAGGCCTGGAACCCGGGATCCCCGTCGCAGCCTTCCTCACCGCCGGTGGCGAGGGCGTCTGCCCGCCCGACGGCGCGGCCACCGGTGCGGAGGCGGCTCCCTCCGTCGGTGAGCCGGTGGTGGCGCTGACCACCGAGGGCGACATCGCCCCCGAGCCGGTCGTGGACGTCGACCGGGTGCCGGTCGTCACCGACGGCGGGGAGATCGCCATCGAGCGCACGTACGACATCGCGGAGGTCGACCCGTTCGGTCTCGAGGACGTCGTGCTCGTGGGCTACCGGATCGAGGACCCGGACGCCGGGATCGACGAGGCCCGACCCGTCCTCTGCGGCACGGTCACCCAGGCATCCGCCGAGACCGCGGCCCCGGCGCCGTCGACCACCCCGGCGCCGTCCACCGCGCCGTCGCGCACCCCCGCGCCGGAGGCCCTGACGACCGCCCAGGTCGAGCGCACCCCGGTCGGCGGCGTCGCCGCCGGTGGCGGCAGCACGGCCGGGACCGAGCACCAGGGGCTCCTCGCCCTGGGCGGCACCGCCCTCGTGGGTGCCGCCGTCGCCGCCGGCATGGCGGTCCGCCGGAGCCGCGGGACGCGCTGATCCCCGTCCGACCGCGGTCGGCCGGCGGACTCGTCGTGCTCAGCCGGCCGACCGCATCGCGTGCGCCAGATCGGCCGCCTGGCGGCCCACCCGGGCGTCGTGCACCCGGACCAGGTGGCCGCCGGCTGCGGCCCCCAGGGCGCACGCCGCCGCGGTGGCGACGTCGAGGGGGGCATCGGGGAGGCCGAGGGCCCGGCGCAGGAAGAGCTTGTTGGAGACCGCCAGGAGCACAGGGAAGCCGAGGGCCGCCACCTCCCCGAGGTGCCCGAGCAGCCGCAACGACTGCTGCCAGGTCTTCCCGAGGTCGATGCCCGGGTCGACGACGACCTGCCGGCGGTCCAGCCCGGCGGTCAGCGCACGCTGCGCCAGGTCGGCCAGGCACCCGGTCACCTCGCCGACGACGTCGCCGTAGACCGGGTCGGGGTCGGGCACCCCCGGCGGCCGGCGGATGTGCGTGGCCACCACGGCCGCGCCGGCCCTGACGGCGGCGGGCAGGTAGCCCGGATCGCGGAACCCGCTCATGTCGTTGCCCAGCACGGCGCCCTCGGCGAACGCGGCGGCCGCGACGCCCGCGCGGGTGGTGTCCACCGCCAGTGGCAGGTCGAACCGGGCACCGAGGGCGGCGATCGTCCCCGCCGCGAGGTCCTGCTCCTCGTCCGGCCCCACACCGGCCACGCCGACACCCCCCGGACGCGCCCCGACCTCGAGCACGTCGGCACCGTCGGCCACGAGTCGCTCGGCGTGCGCGAGCAGGGCGTCGAGCGCGTAGTGGGCACCGCGGTCGTGGAACGAGTCGCGCGTCCGGTTGAGGATGCCCACGACCAGCGGGCGCCGGGAGAGGTCGACGAGCTCGGCACCGAGGCTCAGGAACATCCATCCAGACCTACCAGACGCGCCCGGCGGCGGCAGGGTCGTGCACCACCCGCTCGAGCACGGCGAAGGTCCGTCGGGCCATGAGGCCGGCGTCGAACTCGGCCTCGGCCCGCCGACGTGCCGCCGCGCCGAGCGCGGTCCGCCGGCCGTCGTCGAGGAGCAGCGACCGGAGTGCGCCGGCGAGCGCGCCCGGGTCCTCGGCGGGCACCACCACCGCGTCGTCGCCGACCGCCTCCCGGACCGCGCCGACGTCCGTGGCGACGCACGGCAGGCCCTCGGCCATCGCCTCCAGCAGCACCAGTGGCAGGGCCTCCCGGCGCGAGGAGAGGCAGAACAGGTCGAGGCCGGCCAGGAAGCCGCGGACGTCGGTGACGAAGCCGGGGAACGCGACCGGCAGCCCCTGCGCCCGCGACCGGAGCGCGGTGCGGTCCCGCCCGTCCCCGCCGATCAGGACGTCCACGGGCAGCCCCTCGTCGACCAGCCGCCGCACCGCCTCGAGCAGGACGTCGAAGCCCTTCTGCCCGGTCAGCCGGCCCAGCGCCCCCAGCCGCGGCACGGGGCGCCCGGCCGGGCCCGCCGGATCCGGTGGCACGGGCACGCCGTTGGGCACCACGTGCACCCGGTCGGGGCGCAGGCCGAGCCGGGCGACCAGCAGCGCCCGTCCGTCGGCCGACGGGGTGAGGACGGCGCCGAGCCGGCCGAGGAGGGCTGCGAGCGCTGCCCGCTGCGCGCCGGTGCCCGTGCTCCCGGCCAGGTGCAGCGTGGCCGTGGTGGGGGCGACCGCGAGCGCGGCCGCGACGGCGGCGGCGTTGGAGCCCGGGTCCACCAGGTTGACGGCGACCACGTCGGGGCGCTGCGCCCCGATCGCCGTCTGCACCTCCGGGGCGCGCACGGTGTGCCGGGCGAGCGGGACGACGGCACACGGCAGGTCCCCGCAGGCCGCCCGGAAACCGGCTGCCACGGGCTCCGCGCAGACCAGCGAGGCCGCCCAGCCGAGGCCGGCCGCGTGCCGCAGGAGGTGGGTCAGGTAGACCTCCGCGCCACCCCACGCGTCGGAGTCGCTGACGAAGGTGACCCGCGCCGGCCGCACGGCGCTCACCGTTCCCGCGGCGGGCCGACCAGCTCCCGGGCCCGGGCGAGCACGGCGGCCGGGGTGATCGCCGCGGCGCAGCGGAAGTCGATCGGGCACTCCAGGTGCGGGCACGGCGCGCAGGCGACGTCGGGAGCGAGCCACCGGTGCCGGGGCCCGCGGTGGGCCCAGCGGACCGGGTCACCGGGGAGGAAGACCGTCACGCTCCGGGCGCCCACCGCCGCCGCGAGGTGCGCGGTGCCGGTGTCGTTGCCCACCAGCACGGCGCTGTCCCGCAGCAGCGCGGCCAGCGCGCCCAGGCCCGTGGTTCCCGTCAGGTCCACCGCGGGGGCCCGCATGGCCGCCACCAGTTCCGCGCCGATCCCGGCCTCAGCGGGGACCCCGGTCACCACGACGTCCAGCCCGTCGGCGGCCAGGGCGTCGCCGACGGCGGCGTAGCGCGGCACCGGCCAGCGCCGGGTGGGGGAGGAGGCGCCCGGGTGCAGGACGGCGTACCGGCCGGGCCCGAGGCCGTGGCGCTCCAGGAGGCTCCGGTGCTCGGCCTCCTCCTCCCCGTGGACGTGGAACCACACGGCGGGCGGGTCGCCGGCGGGCAGCCCCAGGTGCTCGAGCAGCCGGAGGTGCCGGTCGACCTCGTGCAGGCCCAGCGGGTAGCGCAGGTGCAGGTGCTCCTCCCCGGGCGGCGGGGTCCAGCCGGTCGGGGCGAAGCCGCCGACCAGCCGTGCGCCGAGCGAGGCGGCGACCTCGTTGGCCGCGGGGCGGTCCCCGTACACCTGCAGGGCGAGGTCGAAGCGCCGGCTGCGGGCCGCGTGGCGGAACGCCGCCCACCCGGCCCGGTCGACCGGCCCGTCGGGGATCCCCGCGCACCCGGGGAAGGGGAGCAGTTCGTCCACGGTGTCACCCAGGCGCTCGACCACCGGTGCCATGCGCGCCCAGGTGATCAGCGTGACGTGGGCGTCGGGCCGGGCGGAGCGGAGCCGGCGCAGGGCGGGCGCGCTGCAGAGCAGGTCGCCCAGGCCCACCCGGAGACGGACCAGTGCGATCCGGGAGACCTCCGGGTCGGTGAGCGGCGCGACCGTCACGGCGACCTCCTGCCCAGGTCGGTGGCGCACTACACAGCGTCGGGCCGGTGCGCGTGCCAACGTGTGCCCATGACGGGAACCGAGGGGAGAGCCGCCGGTGGCCTGCGCGTTCTCCGGCTCTGCAGCGTCTTCGAGCCCCTGCCGGACCCCGGTCGGGGACCGGACGCGGAGCTCGACGGGCGCACCGCGAGGTTCGACCCCATCGGCGGGATGCAGAACCACACGGCGGCGCTGACCCGCTGCCTGGACGCGCAGGGCGTCGCGCAGACCGTGCTCACCTCGCGGCTGGCCGGCCCCCGGGGGACCAGCCGGCTCGGCGACGGCGCGCGGGTCGTCCGTGTCGGCCTGCCCGTCCGCTTCCTGCGCCAGTGCTGGGCCGTCGCGGCCCTGCCGGCGGCGCTGCGCCGGCGGGTGGGGGTCGACGTCGTCCACGTCCACCAGGGGGAGGACCTCGCCGTCCTGCCGCTGGCCCGGCTCGCCGCCCGCCGGCACGGGTGCCCCCTGGTGGTCACCGTGCACTGCAGCGTGCGGCACACCATGCGTGGGCGCGGCCTGAGGGCCCGCCTGCTGCACCGGCTCGGCGGGGCGGTCGAGCGGGCGGCCCTGCGGCGGGCGGACGCGGTCGTCGTGCTGACCGCCCGGGCGCGGGGAGGGCTGCTGGCCGATGGGGTCGCGGAGGACCGCGTCCACGTCATCCCGTCCGGCTTCGACCCGGCGCTCTTCCGGCCCCCGGCCGACCGGCCCGGGAGCCGCCCCACCGGTGGCCTGCGGATCGGCTACGTCGGGCGGCTCGCCCCGCAGAAGCGGCCGGACCTCGTGGTCCGGGCGTTCGGACGCATGGCCGAGCCGGCGCAGCTGGTGGTGGTCGGGGACGGCCCCGAGCGCCCCCGCGTCGAGTCGCTGGTGGCCCGGAGCCCCGCCCGCGACCGGATCAGGCTGTCGGGGTTCGTCCCCCACGACGCGGTGCCCGGCGTCCTCGAGGGGCTGGACGTCCTGGTCCTCCCCTCCGCCTACGAGGAGATGGGGTCGGTCCTGGTCGAGGCGATGGCCGCCGGCCTGCCCGTCGTCGCCAGCGACGTCGGCGGCATCCCCGAGGTCGTGCGGGACGGCGAGACGGGGCTGCTCGTCCCACCGGGCGACGTCGCCGCGCTCGCCGCGGCCCTCGACCGGCTGGTGGCGGATGACCGACTCCGCGGCCGCCTCGCCCGGGCGGCGCGCTGGCGGGCGGCGGCGTACGCCTGGCCCGAGCTGTCGTCGCGGGTGGCCGGGGTCTACGCCGCGGTCCTGGGCCGGGTGACCGTCTCCTCGGCGCGCGCGTGAGGCCGGCACCACCGCGCGTCGGCGTGCTGGTGCCGGTGCACGACCAGGCGGCCTTCCTCCCCCGGGCGCTGGGCAGCCTGCTCGCCCAGCAGGAGGAGGGCTGGGAGGCCGTCGTCCTCGACGACGGGTCCACCGACCCGACCGCGGTCCGGGCGGTGGTGGCGGCCCTCGGCGATCCCCGGATCCGGGTCTCCCGGACGCCGGGCAACCGCGGCCTGGGCGCCACGCTGAACCGCGGGCTCGCCGCCACGGGCGCCCCGGTCGTGGCCTACCTCCCCGCCGACGACCTCTGGTTCCCCGGCCACCTGAGGGCGCTGCTCGAGGCCCTCGCCGTCCCCGGCGCGGTCTGGGCCCGGTCCCGGCCGGACGCCGACCCGGGCACGCCCTACGCCCAGCTGGTGCAGGTGGCCCATCGCCGCACTCCCGACCGGTGGACCGAACGCGCCGAGCTGGAGACCGACGACCTCGACCGGCTGTTCTGGTCGCGGCTGGCCGCCCGCGCCCCGGCGGTCGACACCGGGCGGACCACCTGCCGGTGGACGGTGCACCCCGGCCAGCGGTCCCGCGCCATCCGCGAGACCTTCGACGGCGGGCTCAACGTCTTCCGCAGCCGCTACCGGGTGCCGGCCCCGCTGCGGTTCGCCTCCACCGACGGCGGCGAGGTCGACGAGGTCGCCCGCTACGCCCGGTTCCGGGAGCGGAGCTACCCCCCGGCGCCGGACGGGCTGGACGTCCTGGTCGTCGGGGAGCTGGCGTTCAACCCCGAACGGGTGCTCGCGCTGGCCGAGCGCGGCCACCGGCTCTCCGGGCTGTGGACCCGCCGCGGGCTCGGCGACGCGACAGTCGGGCCGCTGCCGTTCGGCCACGTCGCCGACGTCGACCGCGACGGGTGGCGTGACGCCGTCCGCTCGCGCCCCCCGGACGTCGTGTGGGCGCAGCTGAATTGGCGCGCCGTGCCGCTGGCGCACGCCGTGCGCCGGGCCTTCCCCGACGTGCCGTTCGTCTGGCACTTCAAGGAGGCCCCGCAGCGCAGCCTCGTCCGAGGGGAGTGGCCGCTGCTGGCCGACCTGGTCACCGGCTCGGACGCCTGCCTGCTCGCCACCGAGGAGGAGCGGAACTGGTTCCTCGCCGCGCTGCCGGGGCAGGCCGACCCGCGGCGGCTCGGGGTGCTCGACGGCGACCTGCCGCCACGCGAGTGGCAGGACGGCCCGCTGGCGCCCAAGCTCTCGGCCGCCGACGGGGAGCCGCACACGGTGGTGGTCGGCCGCCCGGCCGGGCTGGACGCCGACCTGGTGCTCGACCTGGCCCGTCGCGGCATCCACGTGCACCTGCACGGCCAGGTGCGCGCCCCCGGGCCCAAGGGGGCCTGGACCACCTGGCTGGGCCGCGCGCTGGCCGAGGCCCCCCGGTACGTGCACCTGCACGCCGCCGTCGGCCCCGAGGACTGGGTCGAGGTCTTCTCCCGCTACGACGCCGGCTGGCTGCACCGCTTCCACAGCGCCAACGGCGGCGACCTGCGGCGGGCGAGCTGGGACGACCTGAACTCCCCGGCAAGGCTGCCGGTGCTGCTCGCCGCGGGGTTGCCGCTGCTGCAGCAGGCGAACCCGGGCTCGGTCGTCTCCGTGGAGCGCGTGCTCCGCCAGGACGGCACCGGGCTGCTCTACCGGACCGTCGACGACGTCGCCGCGGTGCTGGCGCGGGAGGTCGCCGACCGGCGGGCGGGCGCCGCGGCGCTCGCGGCGCGCCCGCGGTACACCTTCGACGCGCACGCCGACCGGTTGTCCGCGCTGCTGCGGTCGCTGGCCCGGTGACCGCTCAGGGCCGCGCACCCGCGACGGTGACCGACCGGTAGGTGTCCAGCAGGCCGGCCACGTGCGCGGCCGGGTCGTGCCGGCGCCGGACCCGCTCCCAGGCGGCGCGGCCCATGGCGTCCGCCGCCGCCCGGTCGGTGACGGCGAGGCTCAGGGCGCCGGCCAGGGCGACCGGGTCGCCCGGGGGGACGAGCCGCCCGGTCTCGCCGTCCGCCACGAGCTCCGGGATCCCGCCCACCGCCGTCGCCACCACCGGCACCCCCTGGGCGGCGGGCTCGAGCACCGCCATGGGGCAGTTCTCCCACCACACCGCCGGGAGCACCGCCACGGCGGCCCGCCGGAGCCGGGCGGCCACCTCGGGCGCCGGCAGCGGACCCAGGACGTCGACCGGCAGCGCCTCGGCCGCCACCCGCCGGCGCACCTCGCCCTCCAGGCGCCCCGACCCGATCAGCTGCACCCGCACCCCCTCGGGCAGCCCGGTCGACGCGTCGAGCAGCGTGTGCACGCCCTTCTCGGCGACGAGGCGGCTCGCGTACACGACGACCGGGGGCTGATCGGAGCCCTCCCGGGGCGTGGCGGCGGCGACGACCGGGTTGGGCAGCACGTCGATGCGGCCGGCCGGCAGCCCGCCCTCGACCACCCGGTCGCGCAGGAACGCGCTGGGGGAGACGAACCGGTCGACCCGCTGGTACAGCCCGCGGGCGCGGGAGACGTAGCCGTCCGCGGCCGCCGCGACCGAGCGCCAGCGCGAACCCTCCAGGCAGCGGTGCCGCACCACCTCGAGGTAGCGGCCCGACAGGCAGCGGGTGCACGGCGCGCCCTCGGTGAAGAGCCGGTAGTTCGGGCACACCGGCTTGTAGTCGTGCAGGGTCACGACGGTCGGCACGCCGCCGCGGCGCAGCGCGTCGAGGACCGACGTCGTCAGCCGCTCGAAGACGTGGTGCACGTGCGCGACGTCGGGCCGCACCTCCCGGACCACCTGCGACAGCGCCCGGTAGGAGCGCGGGGACCACGTGCCCGCCCACGCCTCCCCGAACCGGGTGCGCGCCCGGCTGCCCGCCGCCTCGGGGAGCCGGTGGCGCACCGGGGTGGGCAGGGTCCGCTCCTCGGCCACGGCGAACGGCACGACCTCGTGCCCGGCGGCGCGCAGGAGCTCGGCGGTGAGGACGAGCACGGTCTCCGCACCGCCGGGGCCCTCGGTCCAGTGGTTGCCGACCAGCAGGATCCGCACGGCGGCTCACTCCCCGGGGAAGGGGAGGACGGCGGTCAGCAGGTCCGGGTCGGCGCAGTGGCCGGTGCGGTGCCCGGAGGCCATGGCGACGAGGGAACCGTCGGCCAGGGTGTCGGTGCGGGAGCCGCTGCGCTGATCCCGCTGCACACGGTGCGGACCCACGCCTGCCCCTGCCCGGGCTCGGGGCTCGGCGACCCCGAGGCTCCGCACGGTCGGGCCGGTCACCCGGCGGCCCCGCCCAGGTCGACCGCGCCGCCGTCGGCGGCCGCTCGCGCGACCGCGACGGCGAGCCGGTGGGTGCGCAGGGCCTCGGCGTAGGGGGCCCGGACGTCCTCGCCCTCGCCGCGGACGGCGTCGACGAACGCCCGGTCCTCGGCGGCGATCGGGTCGACGACGGCGGTGACCGTGCGCTCCCCGTCCGCGTCGGAGACGGTCATCTCCCTCTCGGTGAGCCGCAGGCCCAAGCCCGGGGCGACGACCTCGAGGCCGATCCGGAAGCCGCGGGGGAGGAGGCAGCTGGAGGTGAAGGAGCCGACCGCGCCGTCGGCGAACCGCAGGGCGGCCGTGCTGGCGTGCAGGATGTCGCCCGGCCCGTCGGCCGAGCGCACGCCGAGGGCTCGGCCGGAGGTCACCTCGCCGGCGAGCAGCCGCGCGACGTCGAGCAGGTGGGTGACCTGCTCGACGGTCTGCCCGCCCGAGGCGTCCTGGCGGGCCCACCAGTCGACCCGGGGGGCCTTGTCCAGCCAGGCCCCGGAGACCAGCCGGGCCGGGCGGTCGGCGAGCAGCCGGCGGGCGTGCTGCACCGTGTCCAGGTACCGCCAGTGGTAGCCGACGGCGGTCAGCAGCGCGGCCTCCTCGATCCGGCCGGCCAGCCGCTCGGCGGTGGCGAGGTCGGCGGCCAGCGGCTTCTCCACGAACAGCGGGAGACCCCGGTCGACGGCCGCGTCCTCGACCGCGCCGTGGGCCGACGGCGGGACGCAGACGTAGAGGGCGTCCAGGTCGCCGCGGTCGAGGAGCTCCTGCCAGTCCGGGTAGGCCGCTGCCCCCGCGGTGCCGGCCAGGTGCTCGGCCCGGTCGGGCCGCGGATCGGCGACCCCGACCACCTGCGCCCCGGGGACGGTCGCCAGCGCCTCCACGTGCCGGCCGGCTATGAAGCCCGCCCCGACGATCCCGAGCCGCACACCCATGGCTGCGGGCTTCCCCCGTTCGGAGGCGCGGGAACCTCCCGGGGCGGCTGATGACGATCGTGCGTCATCCCCGCGGACCCGGTGTCCCGCCCGCGGGCGCGGGTCACGCACCCGACGTGGCGCAGACGACGCGGTCGGCAGGTGCAGGGACGGGGCGGGCCCACCCGCTGGGCCGGGGGAGCGCAGCGCTGGCCGGGGTGGCGGCGGTGGCCGCGGGGCTCGGGCTGGCCGAGCTCGTCGCCGGGCTGATCCCCGGGGCTCCCTCCCTGGTCATCGCCGTGGGGGATGCGGTCATCGACAGCGTGCCCGGCTGGCTCGAGCAGTGGGCGATCGCGACGCTGGGCGCCGCTGACAAGCCCGTCCTCCTGGGCGGCGTCCTGCTTCTCTCCGTGCTGATCGGCGCCGCGCTGGGAGTGCTCGCCCGGCGCCACGTCATCCTGGCCGCCGGCGGGTTCGCCCTCTTCGCGACGCTCGGTGTCGTGGCCGCGCTGGCCGACGACCGCAACCCCGTCTTCCTCACCGTGCTCGTGGGGCTGGTCGGTGCCGCCACCGGCATCGCGGCGCTGGGTCTGCTCGTCGTGGGCCTGCCCCGCCGCGCGGTGTCGGCGGATGGCCGCTCGGCGACCGCCGACCCGGCCGACCCGGGAACGGTTCCCGCGATGAGCGAGCTGGACCGGCGCCGGTTCCTGGCCGTGACCGGTGGTGCCACCGTGCTCGGCGTGCTCGCCGGCGTCGGGGGCTACCTGCTCTCCGGCCGGGAGCGGCTCGACGAGCTGCGGGCCGCCATCCGGCTGCCGGTCCCGGTGAGGCAGGCCGGCCCCGTGCCTCCCGGCGCCACCTTCGACATCCCGGGCCTCACCCCGCTGTTCATCCCGAACGAGGAGTTCTACCGGATCGACACCGCGCTCCGGGTGCCCACCGTGGACCCCGAAACCTGGCGGCTGGAGATCCGCGGGATGGTCGACGACCCGTTCACCCTGACCTACGCCGACCTCATGGAGCTGCCGCAGATCGAGGCCGACATCACCATCGCCTGCGTCTCCAACGAGGTCGGCGGCGACCTCGTCGGCAACGCCCGCTGGCAGGGCGTGCCGCTGCGCGTGCTCCTCGAGCGGGCCGGGCTGCAGGAGGGCGCCACCCAGCTCATCGGCCGCTCAGTCGACGGCTTCACGGCCGGGTTCCCCACCCTGACCGCCCTGGACGTGGAGGAGGCGATGGTTGCGGTGGCGATGAACGGGGAGCCGTTGCCGGCCGAGCACGGCTTCCCGGCCCGCCTCGTGGTCCCCGGCCTCTACGGCTACGTCTCGGCGACGAAGTGGCTCTCGGCGATCGAGCTCACCGGCTGGGACGTCGACGGGTACTGGATCCCGCGCGGCTGGGCCAAGGAGGGGCCGATCAAGACGCAGGCCCGCATCGACGTGCCCGCGTCCGGGAGCACCGTCCCCGCCGCGCGGCGCCCCATCGCCGGGGTCGCGTGGGCGCCGACACGGGGGATCCAGCGGGTCGAGGTGCGCATCGACGACGGCCCGTGGCAGGAGGCCGAGCTCGCCGAGTCCTACGACGTCGACGTCTGGCGCCAGTGGTACCTGCCCTGGGACCGGACGCCCGGGCGGCACGTGATCGCCGCACGGGCGACCGACGGGCTCGGCGAGGTGCAGACCGACGAGCGCACCCCCGTGGCGCCCGACGGTGCGTCCGGCTACCCGGTGATCGAGGTCCTGGTCCAGGAGTGAGCGCCGGGCGGCGGATCAGGCGGCGGCGTCCCGCTCACCGCCGACCCGGTCGACCCAGCGCGCCACCTGCTCCACCACCACGTCGGGGTCGGTCAGGGGCAGCATGTGACCGGCTCGGGGCACCTGCACCAGCTCCCCGTCGGGCAGGGCGGAGAGCAGCCGGTGGATCTCCGCGTTCGGCACCTCCGGGTCGCGGTCGCCGTGCACGAGCAGCGTGGGGGCGGTGAGGGAGTGCGCCCGCCGGACGCCGTCCTCGGTCAGGGCGCCCAGCGCTGATCCGGCCAGGGCCAGCGGCCGGGTGGAGAGGAAGTCGTCCCGCATGCGGGCCACGGCTTCCTGCGGCTCACCGGGGGCGAAGGCGAAGTGCCGGATGCCGCGGTCGGAGAGCGCCCGGACCGGCCGGAGCCGGCGGCCCCACCGGGCACCGGTGCGCAGCAGGGTGAACCACACCGTGCCCAGCCGGGCCCGCGCCCAGCCCGGCAGGCGGCGGCCGGGAAACCCCGGCGCCGTCACCCCCGCGCCACCGGAGCCGACGAACACGACGCCGCGGATGCGGTCGTCCCCGCTGCCGTCGACGTGCCGCAGCAGGACGGCTCCGCCGAGGCTGTGGCCGACGACGACCGCGGAGCCGCCCCGGGGCACGACGGCGTCCAGCACGGCCGCGAGGTCCGCGGCGTGCGCCGCCAGGCCGTAGCTCCCGGAGCGGGCGTCCCCGGACTGGGCGTGGCCCCGCAGGTCGTAGGCGACCACGCGGTGCGCCTCGCCGAGCCGCTGCGGGACGTCCCCCCAGGAGTCCACGGACATCCCCAGCCCGTGCACGAGCACGACGAGGGGGGCGTCCTGCGCTCCCCAGGAGTAGAGGGCCAGGCGGGTGCCGTCGAAGGAGGTCACGTCGGTCATGGGAGGCCCCTACCCACGAGCCGGGTGGGGGCCGTGTCGAAGTGGTGACATCCCGCGCGGCTCACCGGTCCCGGTGCACGAGGAAGGGCACCTCGACGACGCCCCCGTCGGGCGCCTGGGGGGTCATGGCCTCCGGTCGGCCGGAGCGGTCGACCGCCGCGAGGGGGAGCACGGTCATGGTGTCGTCGTCGATGCGCACGTGCAGCAGGTGCGCCTGGGCGGCCCAGGCGACGGTCCCCGCCGGGCCGAACTCCTCCGGGGGGTCCTCGCGCAGCTGCCCGCCGGCGCCGGAGAGGAAGAAGTCGGTCCCGTCGACCCGCGAGTACTGGAAGTTGTGCTCGTGGCCCGCGAACGTGGCGCGGACGCCGGCCCGGGCGAACAGCGGCGCCAGGTGCTCGACCATCGCACCGGTGTTCCCGTGGTGGGGGCCCGCGCAGTACACGGGGTGGTGGGAGAAGGGCACGCGCCACCGCGGCCCGGGGCCGTCCTGCGGGAAGGCCTCCTCGAGGAAGGCGTGGTGCCGCGGGTGCTCGAAGAAGTGCTCCGTGGGCAGCGGGTCGGCCAGGGAGGTGTCGATGCAGACGAACTCGACGTCGGCGCCGAACGCGAACCGGTAGAACATGCCGGGGTCCACCGAGGCCCGCGGCCCGGCCACCTCGGGGGTGAAGCGGGCGTCGGTGTGGAAGTTGTTGCGGATCTGCTCGCGGTCGTCGCTGGTCTCCTTGTCGCTGCTGTCGTGGTTGCCGACGGCCGGGTAGACCGGGACCTGTCCCAGCGCGTACCGGTACGGCTGGTAGAAGCTGCCGTACCAGTCGGCGTCCCGGCCCCCGCTGCCCTCCGAACCCCGGGAGCCCGGCCCCGCGTAGACGTTGTCGCCGAGGGTCAGCACCAGGCGCACCCCCGGGTCGTCGACCAGCCGGTCGAGCACCTCGGCCACCCGCCGCTGCCGGCGCCCGCTCTCGGTGTCGGCGAGGACGCCGATGCCGTAGTCACCGAGCACGGCGAAGTCCAGGGGGGCCGGGAGCTCGGGGGAGGGGTGCGTGCGGAAGCGCATCCGGTACTCGCGACCGCTCGGCAGCAGGTCCAGCCCGCCGCGCGGGGCCGGCCCCCAGTCCATCCGCGGCCCCTCCGCCCAGGGGCGGCCGTCCACCGTGATCCGGTAGCCGTAGGCCGTGTCCGGGGCGAGCCCGTCGACCCAGACGCTGTTGCCGCTGTCGGTGCGGGCCGCCGCCACGACGTCGCCAGCCCCGTCCAGCACCTCCACCAGGGCGTCGCCGTACGGCTGCGACGACGCGCCGATGCTGGCGGTCCGGCCGCTGTCCAGCCCGGTCAGCTCGCCGTCGCCGACCACCTGCCAGCGCGCGCCCGGGTCGTCGCGCCGGAACCAGAACCCGCCCCAGGCCAGCAGCGCCCGGTGGGGGGTGACGTCGACGAGGTGGACGAACGGTTCGAAGTGCGTGTCGGGCATGGTCGGTGGGCGTACCCCGCACCCCGGTGGTCCAGCGCCCGGCGCGCCTTGCGGTTCGGTGACGACGCCCGTCAGCGCCCGGCCGGGACCGGCTGCGCGGGGTCCGACCGGGGGTACCGGACCTGGTCGCCGACCCCGGGCAGCAGGTAGCGGGCGCACACGAGCACCCACACCGTGCCCAGGAGGAGCCCGGCGACCACGTCGGTCGGGTAGTGCGCCGCCGTGTAGATGCGGGCCAGGGCGATGGCCGGGGCCAGCAGCACCGGCACGGCGAGCACCGCCCAGCGCCAGCGGCTGCTGGCGAGCGTGATCACCAGCGCGGCGAGCGCTCCGTAGAGGGCCGCCGCGGCGGCCGCGTGCCCCGACGGCCAGCTCGCTGCGGTGGGCAGGCCCGAGGTCAGGTCCGCCACCGACGGGCGCATGCGGTCCACGGTGCGGGAGACGACGAAGTAGATGCCGAGCTCCCCGAGCAGGGTGAGGAGGACGAAGAGCACCGGCCGCCAGCTCCCCGTGACCGCCAGGGCCACGGTGCCGAGGGTCAGCGGGACCGCGATCACCATGGCGGTGCCGGACAGCTTCTCCACCGCGTCGGCGATGTCGGTCAGGGTCGGCGTGCGCAGCTCGACGACGGCCTGGACGACCTGCCGGTCGAGCCGGCCCAGGGCGGTGTCGCCGAGCACCGCGGTGACCAGCAGGCCGAGCAGGATCAGCGCCACGGCGAGCGCCCCCGCGGCGCCCAGGAGTCGCACCACCGTGCGCTTCCCACGGGGCAGCGCGGGCTGCCGGGACGGCGCCAGGTGCGACGCGTCCCGCGGTTCGACGTCCAGCGGGTCGACCGCCGCGTCGGGGCGGGCGTGGTGGTCGTGCTCCCAGCCGCGGAACGCCGCCGTCGTCACCGCCAGGATCCCGGCGCCGAGCGCGTACCCGGCGAGGACGTCGGTGACGAAGTGGACACCGAGGGCG
This sequence comes from Blastococcus sp. SYSU DS0510, assembly GCF_054050835.1. Lineage (NCBI taxonomy): Bacteria > Bacillati > Actinomycetota > Actinomycetes > Geodermatophilales > Geodermatophilaceae > Blastococcus > Blastococcus sp. SYSU DS0510. The sequence goes on from NZ_JBJHAC010000024.1 coordinate 26,777, forward strand.
AGCCGGGTGAACCCGACGGCCAGGGTGACGAGCACGGCGGCCGTGATCACCCAGGGGCGCAGCGCCCGGCGGACCGCCGGGAGGGCGAGCAGGGCCAGCGTCCCCCACGTGACCAGGGAGACGGCGGCGTGGCCGCTGGGGAAGCTCGCGTTGGACGGGAGCTCAGAAACCGGGCTCTCGACCATCGGCCGCGCGCGCCCGATGAGCGCCTTGGTCAGGGGCACGAGGACCGCCAGGCCGATCCCGGTGACCACGGTGAAGGCGGCGAGCCGGCGTTGTCCGCGGATCAGCAGGAAGACCGTCGTCAGCGTGAACACCAGGATCGCTGCGGCGTTGCCGCCGAGGTCGGTGACGACCCGCAGCACGGAGACCAGGGCGGGGGAGCCGCTGACGACCGAGTTCAGGTCGTCGGCCACCGCGCCGTCGAGCGACGCCAGCGGCGACCACTCCCGCTCGACGAGCAGCAGGAGGAGCAGGAAGGGGACCAGCCCGGCGAGCAGGGCCACGAGGCCGAGCCCCGCCCGCAACCCGAAGCGGCCCATCCCTGCGGTGCTGCGGGTGCCCTGGACGTGGGTGTGCTCCTCGGCCCGGCTCATGCCCGTCACGGGTACCCGCGGGGAGCGGGGGACACCGGGAGGGACCTGACGATCGCGTGACGGCTGCCGGCGGGTCACCCGCGGGCCCCGTCCCGCGGTGACACCGTCTCGAGCCGGCGCACGTCGGCGAGCAGGTGCTGCACCCGGGTGTCGCGCAGGCAGCCCCGGAGCTCGCGCCGGTCGAACTCATCGAGCCCGGGGCGCAGCCGGAAGGCGAACACCCCCTCGTCCACCGACAGGAAGGTGTCCTCGACGACGTCGGCGTTCACCAGCAGCCGGCAGGTGCTCACCAGCCCGCGGGTCATCTCCTCGCGCACGGCCGGGTCCTCCCGGATCTCCACCGCGATGACCACGTCGGTGTAGGAGCCCTCCGGCTGCGGGATGTCCACGGTCATGAGCTCGGCGCGCAGCAGCACGAGGCCGGTGGCGGCCACGGCGATGCCCAGCAGCCAGGCGAGCACCCGCCTCACCGCGGCACCGCCGAGGCGGCCGGGCCGAGCAGCACCCGCAGCGCCGCGTCGTCGGCGAAGTCGTCACCGCAGCCGAGCAGCTCGGCGTCCGTGGGCACCAGCGAGGTGACCGGGAAGGCGACCTCCTCGAGCTCGGCGGCCAGCTCCTGCTCCACGCCGGCCCGTGCGGAGCTGCCCGCCACCCGCTCGACCAGCCAGGCGATGCCCGAGACCACGAAGCCACCACCGAGGAGCACCGGGATGAAGATGTGCGTGCGGTCCAGCGCCTCGGGCGACAGCCACCGGAAGGGCTGGGTCTGCACCGGCGCTGCCCGCAGGCGCTCCAGCGCCCCGGGCGGCCGCGGGTCGGCGCACGTCGTCCGGGCCCGCTCCTCCACGGCGCCCAGCCGACGCAGCACCAGGGCGGTGCACAGCCCGACCAGCGTGGCGAGGAAAAGGGTGCCCACGAGCAAGGCGCGGTGCCACTCCCACCGGTAGATGTAGACGAACAGGTAGCCGCCGCTGGCGAGCAGGGCCACCACTCCGACGAGCCAGCTCAGCTTCTTCACGACGACTCCTCCTCCTCGACGGCACCCGTGGCGCCGTCGACCCTGACGGTGACCCCCGGCGGGAACCGGTCCAGCGCCCCGGCGACGCCCACGACGGTCGGTACGCCGGATTCCCGGGCCAGGATGGCCAGGTGCGCGAGCACGCTGCCGGTCTCGGCCACCAACCCGGCCAGCCGCGGGAGCACCGGCGCCAGCGACGGGTCGAGGGTGCGGACGACGAGCACCGAGCCCTCCGGCGGGTCCTCCCCCTGGTGCACCGGGCCCGTGCCGGTGCCACCACCGGCGCCGGTCCCGCCCGAGGCGCCGGTGACGGGCACCGGCTGCCCCGTGTCGCTCATCCGGAAGCGCGCCGGGAGCGGTTCCCCCTCCTCGCCGGGCGCCGGGGACAGCTCCAGGCCGGGGTCGTGGACGGCGGCGGCGAGGTCGGTCAGCCGCAGGCCGCGCACCGACTCGGCGTCCTCCAGCCGCCCGGCCGCGGCCAGCCGCTCGCCGAGGGACCAGGCCGCGCGTGCGGAGACCTCCTGCAGCCAGCGCACCCGCAGCCGGAGCGCCTCGCGCAGCAACCCGGCGTCGGTCGGGTCCCCGGGCGCGGGGCTGGTGGGGGCGTCGACCTCGGGCGGGAGGACGGGGGCGGCGCAGATCCGGGGCGGGGCCAGCGCCAGCACGACGGGGTTGGCGGCGACGATCTCGGCGTCGCCCAGCCCGGCCTGCCGGGAGCGCGCGAGCACCCGCATGGCCGCGCTGACGCCGGTCAGCCGGGGGGTCACGGGGTCGACCAGCATGCCCATCAGCAGCTCGTGGGCGTGCACCGAGCGCAGCGCCGGCTGCACCCGGTGCAGCACGGCGACGAGCTGGCGGTCCGACAGCGCGTCGAGCCGGGGGACGCCCCCGAGCGCGTGATCGGCGGACTCCAGCACGTCCTGCGCCAGCGCGGGCAGCGCCGAGCGCAGCCGGCCCACCCGCCAGGACGCGCGGAGGCGGCGCAGCCGGGGCCGCGGGTCCAGCCGCTCCCGGAGGCCGGGTGCCTCGGTGCGGCTCTCCAGGAGGTCGAGGTCGACGGCGACCCAGCCACCGAGCACGGTCACCAGCGGGGAGTCCTCCACCGCCGCACGGTCGGTGGTGCCGGCCAGCAGCAGCGCGTGGCCCAACGCCTCGCGCAGCGGGGGGATCCAGAGGTCGGCCTCCAGGGGCTGCAGCGGCTCCGGGAAGGTCTCGGCGACCGGGCCCGGGCCGAGCACGGGCCCTCGCGGGCGGCCGCGCGCCTCCGCCGTCACCGGCCGGCTCTGCAGCAGCCGCAGCCGGTTGGTCTCGTCGAAGGCCCACTCCACGTCCTGGGGGCCGTCGAAGACCTGGGCGGTCCGGCGGGCGAGGTCGGCCAGCGCCCGCAGCTGCGCTTTCCGCAGCCGCACCCCGCCGTCCCCGCGGTGGACGTCCGTGCGGCGACCGGAGCGGTCCAGCTCGTAGCGGTCGCCGTCGACCTCGCCGCTGACCAGCCGGTCGGGACCACCGGTCACCGCGGCGACGACGAGGCGGTCCTCCCGGCCGGACACCGGGTCGATGCCGAAGAGCACGCCGCCGCTGCGGGCGTCGAGCAGCGGCTGGACCAGGACGGCCAACGGCTCCCGGCCGGTGAGCTGGTCCGAGCCCTCCGCGGCGGTCTCCCGGGAGGCCACGACGGTCGCCACGGCGCGCTCGAACTCTTCGGCGCCCCGGACCCCGACCACCGACTCGAACCGGCCGGCCATCGACGAGTCGCCGAGGTCCTCGACGGTCGAGCTGCTGCGCACCACGAGCGCGCGCCGCCCGTCGTCCGACAGCCCGCGCCAGGCCGCCAGCACCTCCTCGGGGAGAGGCGATCCGGCGGCGATCCGCTCCACGGCCCCGGTGGTCACCACGAACCCGGGGACGATCGGCAGCCCCGCGCGGTGCGCGCGCGCGAGCGCGGCCGCCTTCGCGCCGGTGGTCCCTTCGTCGGCGGCCTCCTCGTCGTCGAGGTGCACCACGGACGGTCCGGCGGCGACGGGCGGGGTTCGGGAGCCGTCGTCGATCGAGGTGGCGGGCATGGGGAGGGGGTTGCCACCGGCCGCCCGGGCAACCGCCGCGCGGCACCGACCGGCGGTTTCGTCGGGAAAACGTAACGGCGGCGATCGGGTCTCCCGGGGTAGGGGAGGCCCGTGGACCTGTCGCCCCCCTGCCCGGACAGCCGGCGCGGCGGCGCGCTGCTGTCCTCCGGGGAGCCGCGTGACGGCCGGCGGATCACGCCGTGACGCCGGCCGACGTCGCCGACGAGCTCTACGGCGTCCCACCCGAGGACTTCGTCGAGGCGCGGGAGGCCCGGCGCAAGGAGGTCCGTGCGGCCGGCGACCGGGAGCTGGCGGGCGCGATCGGCAAGCTGCGCAAGCCGACGACCGCGGCCTGGGTGGTGAACACCCTGGTGCGCCGGCGACCGGCCGAGGTCGCCCAGCTGGTGGAGCTGGGTGCGGGGCTGCGCGAGGCCCAGGGCGACCTCGACGGCGACGAGCTGCGGGAGCTCTCCCAGCAGCGCCACCGCGTGGTCGCGGCGCTGACCCGGCAGGCGCGCTCACTCGCCCAGGACCTCGGCCACCCGGTGAGCGACTCCGTCGCCGGACAGGTGCAGGACACCCTCCGGGCGGCGATCGCCGACGAGACCGCCGGGCAGGCGGTGCTCACCGGTCGCCTCCTGACGCCGCTGTCGCACCACGGCCTGGCCCGGATCGGGGTCGAGGGGGCGGTGGCCGACGTCGGCGCCGGCGGGGGCCTGCAGCCGGCGCCGGTCGGCACCCGGGCGGCGCGGCCGGGGCGCCGGCGAGGGCGCCAGGACGCGCTGGAGAAGGCGCGCCGGGAGCTCCAGGAGGCCGAGGCGGCGGCGGCCGAGGCCGAGGAGGAGGCGCGGGCCGACCAGGAACGGGCCGAGCAGGCGGGCGCCCGTCGGGAGCGGGCCCGCGCGCGGGTCGACGAGCTGGCCGAGCAGCTGCGCGAGGCGGAGCGGGAGGCCGCGGAGGCGGGCGAGGAGCTCCGCGGGGCGCAGCGGCGCCGGGACGCCGGGGAACGCCGGGCGCGGCGGGCCGGCGAGGTGCGGGACCGCGCCCGCGCGCGGGTCGACCGGCTGACCGCGGAGGCCGGCGAGGACACCCGGGGCGACCGGACCGCCCGATCGGGGTGACGGACGCCGACCCGGGGGTACGCCTGCCGGATCAGTCGGGAGGAGGAGCCGTGGCACGAGCCATCTGGACGGGCGCCCTGGCGTTCGGCCTGGTCAACGTCCCCGTGGGCCTGTACTCGGCGACCGAGGACAAGTCGGTGCACTTCAACCAGTTCGAGCGGGGGACCTCGTCGCGCATCCGCTACAAGCGGATCAACGAGGACACCGGCGAGGAGGTCGACTACGACGACATCGTCAAGGGCGAGGACATCGGCGACGGCCGGTACGTGATCGTCACCCCGGAGGAGCTGGAGGAGATCGAGCCGGGTCGGTCGCGGGTCATCGACATCTCCGACTTCGTCGACGTCTCCGAGATCGACCCCATCTACTACGACCGGACCTACTACCTCGCTCCGCAGGACGAGCAGGCGCATCGTGCCTACGCGTTGCTGCTGCAGGCCATGGAACGGGCCGGGCGGGTCGCGGTCGCCACCTTCGTGATGCGGTCCAAGCAGTACCTGGCGGCCGTCCGCCCGCAGGGCGACGTGCTCACGCTGGAGACGATGTACTTCGCCGACGAGGTGCGGGACCCGCTGGAGGAGATCGAGCAGCTCCCCGTGCGGCACTCCTTCGCCTCCCGCGACCTGGACATGGCGGTCTCGCTGATCGACTCGATGACCACCGAGTGGGACCCGACGAACTACCGCGACACCTACCGCGAGCGGGTCGAGGAGCTGATCGAGGCCAAGCGCCGCGGCGAGGAGGTGGTCACCCAGGGCGAGCCCGAGAGCGCCTCGAACGTCGTCGACCTGATGTCGGCGCTGCGCGCCAGCGTGGAGGCCGCGGGCAAGCACCGGCCGGGGAACTCGGGGGACGACGCCGGGCTGCGGACGCGAAAGGCGCACCGGCGGGGCGGGCGCCCGGCCGCGGAGGACCTGGAGGGGAGGTCCAAGAAGGAGCTCTACGACATGGCTCAGGACCTCGACGTCTCCGGCCGGTCGAAGATGACGCGCGACGAGCTCGCCCGCGCCGTGGCCGACGCCCGCCAGGGGTCGAGCAAGGCCTCCTGAGCCGGCGCCGGGTCGTGCCCCCGCCGCGGGGTGCACGACCCGGCGCGTGGGGTCAGGCGTCCTCTCGGTCCGGGCTCTCCAGGCGGAAGAAGTTGCTCTGGTTCCCGTCCTTGCGCTCCTCCTGGTAGAGGAAGTTCAGCTTCCGGGCGTCGAAGGTGTGGAACCACTCGTCCCAGCTGACGTGGCGCAGGTTCTCGTTCTCGCCGCCGAAGTCGAACCGCAGCACGCCGAGGTGGTCGCCGTGCTCGGTGCCCTCCACGGTGGCCGGGACGCCACCGCGCTCCTCGGCCCAGCGCCGGATGACCTCGTGGCTGGAGGTGGCCAGGCTGCGCCCCGGGCGCTCCGGGTCCTCCTCGAGGGAGGTCACCTCCTGCGAGTACTGCAGCGACCGCGACGACTGGTCGCCGGTGCGGAGGTGCCCGTCGTCGGGGCCGCGGTCACCGGGGGCACCGGCCTCGTCCCCGCCGCCGTCCCCGCCACGGTCGCCGCCGCCCTTCCCGCCGGCGGAGTCGCGGTCCTGCTGGTAGGCCTCGGAGATCGCGTCGACGAGCTCCTCCTTCTTCATCGACGACGTGCCCTCGATGCCGTCGGCCTTGGCGCGCTCCCGCAGCTCGTCGACCTTCATCTCGCGGAGCGCGGTCTCGCTCAGGCCCGGGGTGTCGGGGGTCTCGTTGGTCATGCGTCCGTCCTCCTCCGAAGTCGGTGCAGGCATCGACCTCGGCCCTACCCGCAGCTGCGCGACGCACGCACCGGGGCCGCCCGGTCGTCAGCGCTGGGCGAGGTAGGCCGCGGCCGTCTGCCGCAGCCGGTCGTGCACGCCGTCGGCGACGACGACGCCCTCGCGCCCCAGGTAGGCCTTCGCCAGCTTGGCGACCATCGTGTAGTTGGTGTCCACGACGTTGCCGGCCGGGGCGAGCCCGGCCTGGCTGACCAGCTGGTAGGCGTCGAGGGTGTCCCAGCCGGTGAGCTCGGCGGCCCAGGTCACCAGGTCGTGCTGGCTCACCCGGTAGGCGTCCTCCAGGGGCCTGGCGGAGCCGGTCGACATGAGGAAGTCGTCGGTCTCCAGCCGCGGCCAGGGGGTGCCGGCACCCTTGACCAGGTCGACGACGACGACGGTGCGCATGGCCGCCTCCACGGCGGTGCCGCACACCTCGCCCTCGCCCTGCCGGCAGTGCCCGTCCCCGATCGCCAGCTGGGCGCCGGGCACGTTGACGCCGAAGTACGCCGTCGTGCCGGCGCGCAGCTCCGGGGTGTCCATGTTGCCGCCGTGCGCGCCCGGTGTGATGGTCGCGAACGCCTCGCCGCCGGCCGGCGCCACCCCGACGGTGCCGTGCATCGGGTCCAGCGGGAGCTCGACCTCGGGGCCGCCGCGGCGGGGGCGGAACAGGCAGGTCCCCCGCTCGCGGTCGACCTCGTAGACCCACACGACCTCCTCGAGCGGGTCGTGCAGCATCGCCGTGCTGTGCGTCGCGGTCAGCGCGCCGAAGTGCGGGAACGTCGTCGAGACGGCCCAGTCGCGGGCCGGCGCGATCTCCACGAAGTGGACGGCGACGGTGTCGCCGGGCTCGGCGCCCTCCACGTGGATCGGGCCGGTGACCGGGTTGAGCTGCGCGAAGTCGCAGACCCGGCTGGGCAGGTCGTCGGTGCTGGTCACCCGGCCGCCGAAGCAGTCCTCGGTGGTCAGCTCGACCACGGTTCCCGGCCGGACGCGCACCAGGGGCTCGGGCCCCCCGCCGAAGAGGTACCGGTACTGGTCGGGCGTCGGGGTGAGGGAGACGACCTCGAGGCTCACAGCTTCTCCTCCGTCCGGAGCTCGGGTCGGCGGCCGGTGGCCAGCAGACCGATCATCAGGGCCACGCCGACGGCGAACCACACGAAGCCGAGCTCCTGCGCCGCCACCTGCGCGTTGTAGACCACGTAGGCCAGGATCGCGAAGCCGACGACCGGCACCACCAGGTGCAGCCACCAGTTCCGGCTGCGGAGCCGGCCGATGTAGTGCACGACCACCGAGACGTGCAGCAGCAGGAATCCCGACAGGGCGCCGAAGTTGACCAGCGTGGACAGCAGCGTGATGCCGTCGTCCCGGGTGCTCATGTAGACGCCGAGGACGAGCGAGATCACCGCCACCAGCAGCGTGGCGTTGACCGGCACGCGGCGGACCGGGTGGACGCTGGCGAGGAAGCGGGGGAGCTGGCGGTCGCGGGCCATGGCGAAGAGCAAGCGCGACGTGGCGGCCTGGGCCACCAGGGAGTTGGCGAAGCCCCAGGCGATGGCGGTGGCGACGGCGGTCAGCGTCGCCAGCCACTCGCCACCGGCGACCCCGGCGGCATCGTAGAAGGCGGTGCCCGCGGCGTCGCCCTCGGCGATGAGGGTGTCGGGGTCGGGCACGAGCAGCGCGGCGACCCAGGTCTGGACGACGAAGAGCGTGCCGGCGAGCACCAGTGCGGCGATCATCGACTTGCCGATCGAGCGCGCCGAGTCGCGGTTCTCCTCGGCGAGGGTGGAGATGGCGTCGAAGCCGAGGAAGCTCAGCACCGCGATGGAGACCGCGCCGAACACCAGCTCCAGCGAGAACGTGTCGCTGTTGTAGATCGGCGTGAGGTCCCAGCCGCCACCCGCGCCGCCGGCCAGCGCGATGACGCCGACCACCAGGAAGATGGCCAGGACGACGAGCTCGGCCACCAGCACGATCTTGTTCACCCGCGCGGTGAACTCGATGCCGAAGTAGTTGACCACCGTGTTGAGCAGGACGAAGCCGACGATCCACGTCCACACCGGGACGCCGGGCACGATCGAGTTCATGGCGAAACCGGAGATCAGGTACAGCAGGCCCGGGATGAGCAGGTAGTCCAGCAGCACCATCCACCCGGCGATGAAGCCGACGGGCTGGGCGATGCCCCGCCCGGCGTAGGTGTAGACCGAGCCCGCCATCGGGAACGCCCGCGACATCTGCGAGTACGACGCGGCGGTGAACGCCATGGCCAGGCCGCCGACGACGTACGCGAGGGCGACCATGCCGCCCGAGGCCTGGAAGACGCCGCCGAAGATGCCGAACGGCGCGATCGGGACCATGAAGACCAGGCCGTAGACCAGCAGGTCGCCGAAGGTGAGGGAGCGCTTGAGCTCCTGCTTGTAGCCGAAGGACTCCACGCCCTGCGCGCTCGCGGCGGGGCTCGCGCCGCCGAGGGTGGGGGCGCCCCCGGGGGCGCCGGTGGTGGTGCGGGGCTCGCTCATGGGCGGTCGACTCCGTCTCTCTTCCCGGTGCGGTGCCGGGGCGCGAGCAGAGTAGGACCGATTCCTTCCAGATGGAAGTATCTGTCTCAGGCTGTGAGAAGGCCCGGGATCTCGCGCAGCGCCAGCCCATCGGCGCGCGCCAGCCGGGCGGCCGGTGCGCGGCGGCCGGACCGCGCCGGTCCCGTGGGCGAGACCGCCAGTCGGACGCCGTCGTAGACCGCCCGGGCGTAGGCGCAGACCACTGGCGCCGACGGGCCGGAGCGCCGGGCATGCCGCTCCTGCAGGTCCAGCTGCGCCTCGTCGGGGCCGTCACCGGACGAGGCGAAGGAGGGCATGCAGGCGTACAGCTCGCCGGTGCCGTCGCCGCCCAGGGCATACAGGCCGTTCTCCTCCAGCGCCCCGGAGAGCCGCACCACCCGCCGGTCCAGCCCGGCGCGCGCGAACTCGCGGTTGAAGGTCACCAGGTCCCGGCCGACCATGCTCAGGAGCACGCCATCGGCCCGGGTGCGACGGACGAGGTCGAGCAGCGGACCCATGTCCGTAGGGCCGAAGGGCACCAGCGCCTCGCCGACCACCCGGGCGCCGGCCGCGCCCAGCGCCCGGTGGGCGGCCCGGTGCACCGCCCGGGGCCACACGTAGTCGGTGCCCAGCAGCACCCAGCGGCGTGCCCGGCGGTGCGCGACGAGCCGGCTGAGCGCCGCGGCGTGCTGCCCCGCGGGGGAGGCTCCGGTGCGCAGGACGCCGGGGCGCGGGCGCCCGCCCTCGTGCGGCGGGGTGAAGACGTACCGGGCACCGGGCGGCAGGGTGCGCTCGAGCGCGCGGTGCACGTCGCTGGTGTGGAACCCGACGAGGACGTCGAAGGCCCCGGCCGCGAACAACGACGCCGCCTCGGCCGCGACGACCTCCGCCGCCCGCCCGGAGTCGACCGCGACCAGCCGCACCTCCCGGCCGTCCACGCCGCCGGCCGCATTGAGCTCGTCGGCGGCCAGCCCGGCAAGGTCCAGGGCCGAGGGCGCGGTCAGGGCGAGCGGACCGGACAGCGGCACCGCCAGCCCGACGTGCAGCGCATCGGTCCGCGGGCCCGCGAGCAGCAGCTCCCACGGATCGAGCAGAGGCCTGGCAGCGGTCACGGCGAGAAGTATGGTCTCCGCATGTTCCCGGGCGGTGACGTCGAGGCGGTACCCGCCGCAGACGACCTGGTCGAGCTGCTGACGGTGACCCAGCGCCGGGTGGCCGGCGGTGTGGCGGCCGCCCTCGCCGAGGACGGCGGCACGCTCGACGGATACCGGCTGCTCCGGGCGCTCACCGGCGGCGGGCGAACGATGGGGGAGCTCGGGACCGCGCTGCACCTGCCCGCGCCGACCTGCACCCGGCTGGTGGACGGCGCGGTCGACCAGGCGCTGGCCTACCGGCTGCCGCACCCCGAGGACGGGCGCAAGGTCGTCGTCCACCTCTCCGGCCCTGGCCGCGACCGGCTGCGCCGCTGGGAGGCCCTGGTGCGGGCGCACGAGGCGGCGCTGGCCGCCTCCCTGGGCCCTGCCCGTGTCGAGGGGTTGCGCCGGGCGCTGGGCGAGCTGGCCACCCCGGAGGGCTGAGGCGCCGGACGCGTGCGGGGAACGGGGGTCCGCGCGCTCCTGCCCTCGTGCGAGGGTCTTCCCGAGACCGATGGAGGAGTTGGCATGACCTGGCCCCGGCCGGTCCCGGTGATCGGTGACCAGACGCACGCCGCCGAGCGGGCCGCCGATCCCGCGGGCTGGGCCTTCGACCCCGCGACGGTGGCGGCGCTGCACGCGGTCGTCGCGGCCCGCCGGGACATCCGCCGCTACCGGCCCGACCCGGTGCCGCCGGAGCTCCTGCGGTCGGTGCTGGAGGCCGGTCACCGGGCCCCGTCGGTGGGGCACTCGCAGCCGTGGCGGTTCGTCGTCGTCACCGAGCAGGGCGCCCGCGACCGCGCCGCGGTGCTCGCCGACCGCGAGCGGCTGCGCCAGGCCGAGCTGCTCACGCCCGACCGCCGCGCGCGGCTGCTGGACCTGCAGCTGGAGGGCATCCGCGAGGCGCCGCTGGGCGTCGTCGTCGCCTGCGACCGCCGCACGCACGCCACCGGGGTGCTGGGCCGGGCGACCTTCCCGGACGCCGACCTGTGGAGCTGCGCCTGCGCGATCCAGAACATGTGGCTCGCCGCCCGCGCCGCGGGGCTGGGCATGGGCTGGGTGACGCTCTTCCAGCCGGCCGACCTCGCCGCGCTGCTGCACCTGCCCGAGGGGGTGCAGACCCTCGGCTGGCTGTGCCTGGGCTGGCCCGACGAGCGCCCGCCCGAGCCCGGGCTGGTGCGCCACGGCTGGTCCCACCGCGCCCCCCTCGAAGACGTCGTGCTGCGGGAGCGTTGGCCGGCCGACGACAGCCCGGCCGCCCCCGTCAGCCACCTCGCGGGGCCGCGTCCCGAGGCGGTGGTCGCCGCGCGCGACACGGGTGACGACCTGCTCGCCGTCCCCGGGTCGCTGGGGGTGCTCGACCGCGCCGTCGACCGCGTCCTCGCCCTGCCCGGGTCGGTGCCCGACGCCGGCACGCTGGTGGTCGTCGCCGGCGACCACCCCGTCGCCCACGCGCACGCGGTCTCGGCCTACCCGCTCACCGTGACCGCCGACGTGCTGGCCGCCACCCGCACCGGGGAGTCGCTCGGGGCGTCGACCGCCCGCCAGGCCGGGCTGCGGGTGCACGCCCACCACGCGGTGCCGCCGGGGCCGCAGGGCGACCTGCTCACCGCCGACGCCCTGACCGCCGACGCCGCGGCGGCGCTGGTCGAGGAGGGCCGCGCCCTCGGGCGGGAGCTCGCCGCCGCCGGCCTGGTGTGCCTGGGCGAGGTGGGCATCGGCAACACCACGGTGGCCGCCGCCCTCGCCTGCGGCCTGCTGGGGCTCGACCCCGACGACGCCGTCGGCCTGGGCGCGGGCGCCGACGCGGCGATGCTCGACCGCAAGCGCGCCGTCGTCCGCGGTGCCCTGGACCGGGTCCGGGAGGAGCGCGGCTCCGCCGACCCGATGACCCTCCTCGCCGCGCTCGGGGGGCCGGAGATCGCGGTGCTCACCGGCGTCACGCTCGGCGCCGCCGCGGCCGGCGCGCCGGTGGTCCTCGACGGGCTGGTCACCTCCGTGGCCGCCGCCGTCGCGGTGCGCCTGGAGCCGGCCGCCCAGACGGCGCTGGTCGCCGGCCAGCGCAGCCGCGAGCGCGGGCACGCCGCCGTCCTCACCGACCTGGGGCTGGAGCCGCTGCTGGACCTGCGCCTGCGGGCCGGCGAGGGCGTCGGCGCTGCGCTGGCCGCGCAGCTGCTGCTCACCGCGCTGCGGGCCCGGCGCACCGCCGGGCGGGTCTCGTGAGCCTGCGCCGACCGCGGCGCACGCTGGTGCTCGGGGGGGCGCGCTCGGGCAAGTCGCGGCACGCCGAGCAGCTGCTGGGCCGCGCCGGGCAGGTCGAGTACGTGGCCTGCGGCCTGCCCGCCGACGGCGGTGACCCGGAGTGGGCCGACCGCGTGGCCCTCCACCGCGACCGCCGCCCGGCGAGCTGGCGCACCCGCGAGACCGTCGACCTGGTCGGCGTGCTGGGGGAGGCGGGCCCGCCGCTGCTGGTGGACTGCCTCTCCACCTGGCTGGCCCGCGCGATGGACGACTGCGGGGTCTGGACCGGGGAGCAGGGCGCGGACGAGCGGCTGGCCCGCGCGGTCGACGACGTCGTCGCCGCCTGGACGGGCACCCGCCGCCGGGTGGTCGCCGTCAGCAACGAGGTCGGCTCCGGCGTCGTGCCGGCGACCGTCTCGGGGCGCCGGTACCGCGACGAGATGGGCATCCTCAACGCGCGGGTGGCGGCGGCGTCGCAGCGGGTGTGGCTGGTCACCGCCGGCATCCCGCAGCGGCTCCGGTGACCGGGCCGGCCCGCGGCGGGCCGCTCGCCGCGCTCGGGGTCTTCAGCGTGCTGCCGGTGCCCCCGTCGGCCCGCGTGCCCGGCGCCGGCGTGCTGCGGTGGCTACCGCTGGTGGGCGCGCTGCTCGGGGCGCTGGCGTTCGTGCCGGCGCTGGCGGTGTGGCGGGGGAGCGACGGCGGCGCCCCGCTGCTGGCCGCCGCGGTGGTGGTGGGCGCGCTCGCCCTGCTGACCCGCGGGCTGCACCTGGACGGCACCGCCGACCTCGCCGACGGCCTGGGCAGCGGCCGCCCGGCCGAGCAGGCGCTGGCGATCATGCGGAGGCCCGACGTCGGCGCGTTCGGGGTGGCCGCGCTCGTCTGCCTGCTGCTGGTCCAGGTGGCGGCGCTGGGGGCGGTGCTGGACGACTCCTCGCGGACCGCCGGCCTGGTCTGCGTCGTCCTGGCGACGACGGCCGGCCGGGTGGCGGTGCTGCACGCGGCGGCGCGCCCGCCGGCGGCGGGCTCGGCGCTCGGCGTCCTGGTGGCCGGGGCGGGAACGCCCGCGGTCCGGTGGACGGCGACGCTGCTGCTCGTCGCCGCCGCGGCCGGGCTGCGGCTGCTGGCGGGTGGCTCCCCGGCCGACGCCGGCTGGGCGGTCGCCGCGGTGCTGGTCGCGCTGGCGGCCGCGGCGGCGCTGACCGCGCACGCCGGCCGCCGGCTCGGCGGGGTCACCGGCGACGTCTTCGGCGCCGCCGTGGAGACCGGGACGACGACAGCGCTGGTCGTGCTGGCCGCCGGGACCGCCTGGGCCTGAGCGAGCGGAGCTCTCAGCCCCGCGCGGCAGATCGGGCCCACCGTCGCGGGCTGTCGCCGGTCCACCGCCGGAAGGCGTGCACGAACGCCGAGGCCTCCGAGTAGCCGATGCGCTCGGCGACCTGCTCCACGCTCAGCCCGACGGTCGCGAGGAGCTCCTCGGCCAGGTGCCTGCGGGTCTGGTCGACGACGGCGCGGAAGCTCGTCCCTTCCTCGTCCAGGCGGCGCCGCAGCGTCCGCACGCTCATGTGCAGCTCGGCCGCGACCGCCTCCTGGCCGGGCATCCGCTGCGGGTGGCGGAGCAGCACGTCCCGCACCTGGCCGCTGAGCCCCCGGCGGTGGACACGGCGCTCCAGCAGCTCGCGGCACTGCGCCTCGCACAGCGCGGCGGTCAGCGGGGCGGCCTGGGGGAGCGGCTGGTCGAGCAGCACGGCGTCGAAGACCAGGACCGATCGCGGCGCGGCGAACCGCGGCGGGACGCCGAACGCCTCCGCGTAGGGCGCGGGGTCGGCGGGCTCGGGCAGCTGCAGCTCCACCCGGCGCGGCACGACCGGCCGGCCCAGGGACTCCCGCCACAGCTGCAGGGCCGCCGAGCTGTCACGCAGGAGGACGAACCGGCGCACCGGGTCGGGCAGCTCGAGGTCGTCGAAGAAGAGCAGGAGCTCGCCGTCCTCCTCGTGCGCGCTGATCCGGGTGAGCGCGTAGGTCAGGTCGAGGAAGCGCATGGCCACCTCGTGCCCCTCCCGCAGCGTGCGGCTGGAGAGCAGGGCGAAGCCCCAGATGCCGTAGGTGGCCAGCCGGTAGCGCACCCCGGCGGCCAGGCCGCCGTCCTCGGGGAGCGCGCCGACCAGGGCCGCCACCAGCCGGACCTCCTGCTCGGCGCTGATCTCCGCCGCCGGGTCGCGGAGCTGCGCCTCGGTGACGCCGGCCGCCGCGAGCAGGTCGGCCCGGTCCAGGCCGTGCTCCTCCGCGAGCGCGCACAGCAGCGCCGCGCTGCCGGTGCCCCGGGCCGCGGCGTGGACGGAGTTGGCCGAAATCATCAAGGTGCGGCCGATTGTGCCATGGCTCACACCGCGGTCCCGCCCTTACGTTCGCGGACGTCACGGTCGGGCACGGAGGGGACATCACGCATGACGGCGATCGCGCAGGAACCCGCCAGGACGTCGACGACCGAGCACGTCGACGTGCTCATCGTCGGTGCCGGGATCTCGGGCATCGGGGCGGCCCACCACCTCAAGGACCGCTTCCCGGGACGGACCTTCACCGTCCTCGACGCCCTCGACGACCGGGGCGGCACCTGGTGGACCCACCGCTACCCCGGCGTCCGGTCGGACAGCGACCTCTTCACCTTCGGCTACCAGTTCAAGCCCTGGCGCGGCGCCTCGATCGCCACCTCGGCCGAGATCCTGTCCTACCTCGACGAGGTCATCGCCGAGGACGACCTGGCCGGGAGCATCCGCTACCGGCACCGCGTGACCTCGGCGAGCTGGTCGTCGGCCGAGCGGCGGTGGACCGTGCGGGTCAGCCGCGAGGACACCGGCGAGGAGCTGACCCTCACCACCGACTTCCTGTGGATGTGCCAGGGCTACTACGACCACGGGCAGCCCTACCGGCCGGAGTGGCCCGGGACGGACCGCTTCCGCGGGGTGGTGGTGCACCCGCAGCAGTGGCCGGACGACCTCGACCACACCGGCAAGCGCGTCGTCGTCATCGGCTCGGGCGCGACCGCGGCGACGATCGTCCCGGCCATGGCGGAGACCGCCGCGCACGTGACCATGCTGCAGCGGTCCCCGACCTTCTTCTTCGCCCGTCCCCGGACGCACGAGCTCGCCGAGACCCTGCGCGCGCTCGACGTGCCCGACGACTGGACCCACGAGATCCTCCGCCGCGCCTACATCGCCGAGGGCGACGAGATCACGCGGATGTCGTTCGAGTCGCCTGACGAGCTGCGCGAGATGCTCATCGAGGCGATGCGTCCGCTGCTGCCGGAGGGCTTCGACATCGCCAAGCACTTCAGCCCGACCTACCGGCCCTGGCAGCAGCGGCTCGCCCTGCTGCCCGACGGCGACATGTTCACCGCCATCCGGGAGGGCAAGGCCTCGGTCGTCACGGACACGATCGACACCTTCACCGAGACCGGGATCCGCACCTCCTCGGGCGAGGAGCTGGAGGCCGACATCGTGGTGACCGCCACCGGGTTCGACCTGTGCCTCTTCGGCGGGATCGCGTTCACCGTGGACGGCGAACCGGTGGACTTCACCCAACGGGTCACCTGGCGCGGCACGATGATCAGCGGCGTGCCCAACATGGCGTACGTGTTCGGGTACTTCCGCGCGAGCTGGACGCTGCGGGCCGACCTGGTGAGCGAGCTCGTCTGCCGGCTCCTGGCGCACCTGGAGGAACGCGGCGCCTCCGTCGTCGTGCCCACGCTGCGCCCCGAGGACGCGGACATGCCGCTGCGGCCCTGGGCCGATCCGGAGAACTTCAACTCCGGCTACGTCATGCGCTCGGTGGACCGCATGTTCAAGCAGGGGGACCGCGAGCCGTGGACCCACCTGCTGGAGTACGCCCACGAACGGACGGCGTTGCCTGCCGTCGACCTCGACGACGGGTCGCTGGTCTACCGCTGACCGCCCGCCCCGCCCACTCCCACCCGCACAGATCTGGAGACCACGTGCCCGTCGACCCGCACATCGCCGCGATGCTGACCATGATGGAGGAGGCCGGGCTGCCGCCCATGTACGAAGGCACCCCCGAGGCCGGGCGGGCGCTCTACCTGGCGCTCACCCACGGCGCGCGCACCCCCGAGCAGCTGGTGCCGGTGGCCAGCACGGAGGACCGGACCGTCCCCGGTGCCGAGGGCGACCTGAAGGCCCGCGTCTACCGCCCCGAGGGTCAGGGGCCGTTCCCCACGGTCGTGTTCTTCCACGGCGGCGGCTGGGTGATCGGCGACCTGGACACCCACGACAACATGGCGCGCAACGTCTGCCGGGGCAGCGGCGCCGTCGTCGTCGCCGTCGATTACCGGCTCGCCCCGGAGCACCCGTTCCCGGCGGCGGTGGACGACGCCGTGGCGGCCGCCCGCTGGATCGCCGCCCACCTGGACGAGTTCGGCGGCGACCAGCGGCTCGGCGTCGCCGGCGACAGCGCCGGGGGCAACCTCTCCGCGGTCGTCGCGCAGGCCCTGCACGCCGACGGCACGCCGATGACCGCCCAGTTCCTCATCTACCCGGCGGTCGACGCCGAGGGCGAGTACCCGTCGCGGATCGAGAACGCCACGGGCTACTTCCTCGAGAAGGACACCATGGACTGGTTCTACGGGCACTACGCCGAGGGCTGGGACGACGCCATGGACCCGCGGCTGTCGCCGCTGCACCACGGGGACCTCTCCGGGCTCCCGCCCGCGGTCGTCGTCACGGCCGAGTACGACCCGCTGCGCGACGAGGGCGAGGCGTACGGCGAGGCGCTGCGCGCGGCGGGCGTGACCGCCGAGGTCCTCCGCTACGACGGCATGATCCACGGCTTCTTCGACATGGGCACGATCTCGCCGGCCGCCCACAAGGCGATCGAGGAGTCCTGCGCCCGGTTCGCGGAGCTGCTGCACCGCTGAGGGGACGACGCGGCGGAACCCCTGTCCCGGTTCCGCCGCGCTCCTCACGCCTCCGGGAACAGCGCCCGCAGGCCCAGCCGCGTGGGCCGCTGGAACGGCCGCCAGGCGCCCCGGGGCTGCGCCAGCCGGTCGGCGACGATCCACAGCACGGCCGGGTCCACCCCCATGCCCAAGTGGCTCGCGTGCACGGCGACGTTCTCGCTGGTCGGTCCCTCCTGCTGGAGGCAGGTGCGCCAGTCGACGACGCCGTCCCACCGCGAGTAGACCGAGGTGCTCGGCACCGGTAGCGGCCGGGCGGGGCGCACGTCCGGCACCGCCCGCAGCCGCCGGAGCTCGCCGTAGGTTCCGGCGCGCGTGCCGGCACGGCGCGGCCGGGAGGTGACGGCGGCGAACGGGGAGCCGAGGGAGACCACCTGCCGCACCAGACGGGGCGAGCGCTCGGCCAGCCGGCGGGCGAAGATGCCGCCCAGGCTCTGCCCGACGATGCTCACCGGGCCTCCGTGCTCGTCGGCGAGCCGCCGCACCAGGTCGCGGACGCCGTCCACGACCTCCGGCCGCGGCCCGTGGTTGCGGCCGAGGTCCCAGCCGACGGCCGGGTAGCCGAGGCGGCCCAGCCAGCGGCGCAGCGTCCGGGTGGAGACGTCGGAGGCCAGCCACCCCGGCAGGACGACGACCGGGTGCGGCTCGCCGCGGGGGGCCCACCGCAGCAGCGGGGTCCCGGCGGCGAGCGCACCCGCGCTCATCACGGCGCGGACGGGCTCGGTGAGGGCCAGCAGGTCGTCGGTGCGGGCGGCGCGGGGGCGCCCGGACGGAGTGCTCACCCGACCTGCATGCCCGCGAGGCGCAGGTGTCAGTCGCCCGGTGGGAGCACCCGGGGCACGAACACCTCGTCGATCGGCCGCGGGCCGACGTACTGGCGGCAGGTGCACGGCACCCAGCTGTGCCCGGACCAGCGGCCGCGCTTGTCGTAGGTGTCCCGGCGCAGCTCGGCGTAGCAGGTGTTGGTCCCGGTGTCGTGCTGGCTCAGGGTGTGCCCGCAGCCGCACAGCGGCGTGACCGGTGGGGGCGGGGCGCTGCCCCGGCGGCGGCCCATCCGGCCGGCGAGGAAGCCGGCGCCCAGCAGCCCGGCGCCCACCAGCAGGCTGATCGGATCCATCTGCGTGCACCTCCCGCGCGAGGCCTCCGACGGTAGCGCGCGCGGGCCGTCCGCACCGGCGTGCGGGTGGGGCCTCGCGTTGCGCCCGACCCGGAGCCGTATTCGCCCGATCGAGGGGATTGAGCGGGAGTGATCTGGGGCACGTGTGACCCGTGGACACGTACGCCGTGGGATTCGCCCGACCCGACCGCTGGTCGGCCGGGCAGCGGACCGAGCAGAGCTACCCGTGGCACGCCGTCGAGGCGCACCGCCCGCCGGCCGAGCTGGACGGCGAGGTCGAGCTGGCCGTCTGCGGCGCCATCGTCCAGGTCTGGGGCTCGCAGAGGTGGGAGCGCGTCGGCGTCGGCCGCACCGGTTGCCCCGAGTGCGCGCGCATCACCGCCGTCGACAACCGGCTGACCTCCGCCCGCTGAACCCGGGAGCTGCTGACCGGGCCGGCCGCAGCCGGCCCGGTCCGTTCAGCGCTTGTCGGGCTTCCGGCCGCTGATCGCCGACAGCCCGGTGATGGCGCGCCCGACGATCAGCGCCTGCACCGAGTCGGTGCCCTCGAAGGTGAAGACCGCCTCCATGTCGGCGTGGTGCCGGGCGATGTGGTGGTCCAGGAGGATGCCGTCGCCACCGAGGATGTCGCGGGCGTCGGCGACGATCGCCCGGGCCTTGGCCGCGTGGTTCATCTTGGCCAGCGACGCCATGGCCGCGGTCATCCGGCCGGAGTCGGCGAGCTTCGACAGCCGCCAGCACATCAGCTGCATCGAGGTGATCTCGGCGAGCATCCGCGCGAGCTTGTCCTGGACCAGCTGGAACCCGGCGATCGGCTGGCCGAACTGCTCCCGCCGCAGCGCGTGGGCCAGCGCGAGCTCGTAGGACGCCGTCGCCAGCCCCAGCGCCCGCCAGGCCACGGTGTACCGGGTCCGGTCGAGCATCTGGGAGACGTCCTTGAAGGAGTGGCAGTTGGCCAGCTTGTTCTCCGCCGGCACCCGGACGTCGGTCAGCGTGATCTCCGCCTGCCACACCGCGCGCAGCGCCGTCTTGCCCGTCATGACCGTGGCCTCGTAGCCCGGCGTGCCCTTCTCGACCACGTAGCCGCCGACCGCGCCGTCCTCACCGCGCGCCCAGATGATCACGTAGTCGGCGATCGAGCCGTTGCCGATCCACTTCTTCTGCCCGTTCAGCACGTAGGCGTCGCCGTCGCGGCGGGCCGAGGTCTCCAGGGCGACGGCGTCCGAGCCGTGCGCGGGCTCCGTGAGGCCGAAGGCGCCGATCTTCTCCAGCCGCGCCATCTCCGGCAGCCAGCGCTCCCGCTGCTCCTCGTCGCCGAGCACGGCGATCGACTGCATCGCGAGGAAGCTGTGCACCCCGTTGAACGTGCCGATGCTGCCGTCGGCGCGGGCGAGCTCGGCGGCGACGAGGCCCGCGGCGACGTTGCTCATCCCCGGGCAGCCGTAACCCTCGATGGTGCCGCCGACGACCCCCACCCCGGCGAGCTTCTGCGCCATCTCGAACGGGAAGTCCGCGCGCTCCCAGTAGTCGTTGATGTGCGGTGTGACCTCGGCGTCGCAGAAGGCGCGCACCCGGTCGCGGAGCTCGATCTCGGCGGGCTCGAGCAGGTCCTCGATGGCGTAGAAGACTGGGCTGTCGACGGTCACGACCCCGAACGTACGGCGAACCGGCGGATGCTGCCCCTCGTGCAGCGTGCTACCACGCATCGACCGGCAGAGGTGCCGGCCGGACCGATCGGCGCGGTGCTGGGGGCGGGTCTGCCGCGGTAGCTTGCGTCGTCCCGGTTCCCGCCCCAGGAGCTCCGTTGCCGTTCTTCGTCCACTTCGCCCGGTTCGTCCGGCTGCGCCTGAGCGGCTGGCGGCTGCCGCTCGCCGTCGCGGCGTTCGTCTTCCTCTCCAGCTGGCTGGCGATGGCGCTGGTCGAGCCGGCGGACGGCGGGATCACCGCGCCGGGCACCTACTGGTGGTACTTCCTCGTCACCGCCGCGACCGTGGGCTACGGCGACGTCTTCCCGAGCTCGACCGGCGGCCGGTTGATCGGCGCCTACGTGATCGTGGGCGGCATCGTCACCCTGACCCTGCTGTTCACCCAGCTGTCCGAGGCCCTGCAGTCGCTGCGGGGCCGGCGTCTGAGAGGTGTGGTCCCCCTGGACATGTCCGACCACGTGGTGCTGCTGGGCTACTGGCCCGGGCGCACCGAGCGGATCGTCGCCGAGCTCACCGCCGAAGGGCGGACCCAGGTGGTGCTCTGCGCCTGGGACGAGGTCGGCGAGAACCCGATGCCCGACGTGCCGGCGGTGCACTTCGTCCGCGGCGACCTCACCCACGAGGACGTCATGCGGCGGGCGTGCGTGCCGGCGGCCCGGACGGTGGTCATCGACGCCCGGGACGACAACGAGACGCTCGCCGTCGCGGTCGCCGTCGAGCACGCCCGGCCGGGGGTCCACCTCGTCGCCGCCCTGCGCGACCTCGAGCGGCGGGAGACGCTGAGTTACGTCAGCGCCGGGGTGCAGGCCGTGCAGTGGCACATGCCCTCGCTGCTGACCGAGGAGGCGAACGACCCCGGGATCACCCAGGTCTACAGCGAGCTGATGACCCACGGCGGGCGCAACACCTACTCGCTGACGGTGCCGCGGGGCTTCCCGCACGGCACGTTCGGCGAGTGCCAGCGCCACTTCGGCGCAACCTTCGGCGCGACCGTGCTCGCGGTGCGCGGCCCCCAGGGGCTCGCGGTCAGCCCGCCGTGGGACACCCCGCTGGAAGCCGGGACGACGCTGTACTACGTGGCCGAGGGCCGCATCCCCGCCCGGCAGCTCACCGGCGGGGCCCGCTCCCAGGCCTAGGCGGGGTGGCCCTCGAGGTCCCCCTCGTCGCCCTGCGGCGCCTCGCGCGGGGCGCTCTGCGCCTCCAGGGACGCCGCCATCTCGGGCGACTCCTGCTCCAGGGCGATGTCGCGGGGCTGCGGCGTCTCGGGCTCCGGCGTCGTCATGCCCCCACCCTGCCGCAGCGCACCCCGCCCCGCTGCCTCACCAGGCTCACAGCCAGGCCGGGCGGAAGACCACGGTGCCCGACCGCGCCGGCACGTCCAGCACCACGGTGCCGGTGACCGCGGCGGATGGCGCCAGCGGACCGCCCGGGAAGGCCGCCGCGCCGGTGTCGCAGGAGCCGGCCGGTGCGCCGCCGGTGGCCACGCTCCCGTCGTCCCCGACCAGGCGGAAGTCGCCGGGCCCCACGCTGCGCTCCCCACCCAGGGCGGCCAGGTCGGCGCCGGTGGTCACCGTGATGCGGACGGCCACCAGCGTGCCGATGCCCGCGACGACGGAGCTGTCGGCGCAGGACGCGCCCGGGAGGACGTGTTCGACGGTGACGGTGAGGGCGGAACCGCCCGCGGGGTCGGGCACGTCCACGGCGGATCCCGGGACGATCACGACCGGCGGCGGCTCCACCGGCGCCGGCTCGACCGGCTCGGCGGGCGGCGGCTCCTCGACGGGTGGCGGTGGCTCCTCGACAGGCGGTGGCTCCGTGACAGGCGGTGGGTCCGCGGCCGGGGGTGGCTCCACCGGGGGTGGGTCGGTGGGTGTCGGGTCGGCCGGCGAGGGGGCCGCGGGCGTCGGGTCCGTGGGTGTCGGGACGGCGGGTGTCGGGACGGCAGGTGTCGGGACGGCGGGCGTCGGGTCCGTGGGTGAGGGGGCCGCGGGCGTCGGGTCCGTGGGTGAGGGGGCCGCGGGCGTCGGGTCCGTGGGTGAGGGGTTCGCGGGCGGCAGGGTGGTCGCCGGTGGGGTGGTCGCCGGGGACGGCTGCACCGAGGAGGACGGTCCGGACGGCGGCAGGGTGGTCGCCGGTGGGGTGGTCGCCGGGGAGGGCTGCACCGAGGAGGACGGTCCGGACGGCGGCAGGGTGGTCGCCGGTGGGGTGGTCGCCGGGGAGGGCTGCACCGAGGAGGACGGTCCGGACGGCGGCAGGGTCGTCGCCGGGGCCGTGGACCCGGCGGGCGGTGCCGGGTGGGTGGGCGGCGCGACGGCCTGGTCCCGGGACTCACCGCGGTCCGCCGCGGACGGGGGCGGCGCGGTCGTGGGCGCCGCCGGCGCCGCGGAGGGGCCGGGGACCGAGTCGAGGCCGAGTTCGGCGTCGAGGGCGGCGTCGACGGCGGCGTCGAGGGCGCGCTCGGCCGATGGCACCGCCTTCCGGACGGAGCTGACGGAGACGGCGGGGGAATCGGCGACGGGGGCGGCCGCGGCGGGCGCGCCAGGGAGGAACCAGTCGGCGGAGCCGGGAGGGAGCGCACCGATGGTCGGGATCACCAGCGGCCCCATGCCGGCGCCCTCGGGCAGGACCCAGGCCTGCGGGTCCACCCGGTCGTCGGATGCCACCTCCACGGCACCGGCCACCGGCACCGGCGCCCCGAACCCGGTCAGGGCGAGCAGGGCCGCGGAGCCCACGCCGCCGGTCATGGCGGCCAGCGCACGCAGCCGGCGGCGGGCCAGCAGCTGGGCCTGGTACCGGGCCAGCGGCGACGGCGGTGGTGCCGACCGAGCCGGGACCACGCGCCGACGCACCGGCGGTGCCACCGGCCGGGCGGCGGAGGGATCGCGCGGGAACGGCGTCGGCCGCCGTGGCCCGCAGCCGGCTCCGGGGGCAGGGGAGACGGACCGCGGGTCGCCGTCCGGATCGGCTCCAGGCGCCGGCGGGGGCGAGGTGGTCATCGTCATCACCGCCAGGGTCTGCGAGCCGGGGGAACATCCGGGGAGGAGTGGTCGAACGCTAACCGGCGGCACGGCGTCCCGGAGCTGGTCCGGAGTCGGAACCGATCCGTTCACCCACTCTTGGGGGTCCGGCCTGCCCCCAGGCCGGGTCCACCCGCCCGCCTACCGTCCCCGCAGCTCACGGCGGAGGATCTTGCCGGTGACCGTCTTGGGCAGTTCGTCCACCAGCTCCACGCTGCGCGGGTACTTGTAGGCGGCCATCCGCTCCTTGCAGTGGGCGATCAGCTCCTCCGGCGTGGTGCTCGCTCCCGGCTTCAGGCTCACGAACGCCTTGACGGTCTCGCCGCGCTTCTCGTCGGGGACCCCCACCACCGCGGACTCGCGGACGGCCGGGTGCTCGGCGAGGACGTCCTCGACCTCGCGGGGCCAGACCTTGTAGCCGGAGGCGTTGATCATGTCCTTCTTGCGGTCGACGATGAACACCCAGCCCTCGGCGTTCATGAAGCCGACGTCACCGCTCTTGAGCGCCCCGCCGGGCAGCCCGGCCGCGGTCTCCTCGGGCTTGCCCCAGTAGCCGGCGACGACCTGGGGGCCCTCGGCGACGATCTCGCCCACCTCGCCGAGCGGCAGGTCGCGCCCCTCGTCGTCCTGGATGCGCACGACCGTGTTCGGGGCGGGCACCCCGACCGACAGCGCGCCCGACACCGGGTCCACCGGGGACGGCGACCCGAACGGGGTCACCGTCATCGGCGAGGTGGTCTCGGTCAGGCCGTAGGCGTTGTGCACCTGCTTGCCGGTGGCGGCCAGGAAGTTCTGCTCGGCGGTGGGGGAGATGGCCGCCCCGCCGGAGTAGAGGGAGGTGAACGAGGCGAAGTGGTCCTTGCTGAACCCCGGGGCGTTGAGCAGCGCGGTGAAGGCGGTGATCGCGCCGATGGTGAAGGCCGGGCGGTGTTCGGCAAAGGCGTCGAGCACGACCTGGGGCTCGAACCGGTAGGCCAGCACCAGCGGCGCCGGCACCAGCAGGCTGACCGCGATGTGCCCGATCAGCCCGGTGATGTGGAACAGCGGGGCGACGCCGAAGATCGCACCGTCCCGGCCCGCGTGCACCCAGTCCCGGTACACCTGGGCGGTGAAGACGACGTTCCGGTGGGTGTTCATCGCACCCTTGGGCACGCCCGTGGTGCCCGAGGTGTAGGTCAGGAACGCCACGTCGTCGGAGCGGAGGCCGACCGGCGGGGGCACCTGGCCGCGGTGGACGGCGACGAACTCGGAGAAGTCCGTCGTCCCCTCGTGGCGCTGCCGGGTGGTGCCCGCGAACAGCCGGTCGTCGTCCCGGGTCTGGAACTCCAGCTCGCTGGTGGTGAGCACCAGGCGCACACCGGTCGAGGGGACCACCTCGCGAGCCACCTGCTCGTAGAGGGTCTCCAGCGACAGCAGCACCGTCGCGCCGGAGTCCTCCAGCAGGTAGGAGAGCTCGCGGGCCCGGCTCATCGGGTTGATCGACACCATGATCCCGCCGGCCTTCCAGGCGGCGACCATGGCGATGACGAACTGCGGCACGTTCTGCAGGTAGACAGCCAGCCGGTCACCCGGCCCGAAGCCGCGGGCCAGCAGCCCGACGGCTAGGGCGTCGCTGAGCTCGTCGAGCTCGCGGCGGGTGATGGCCCCGTCGAAGTACCGCAGGGCCACGCCGTCGGGGTCCCGCTCGACGCCGGCCCGGAACATCTCCAGGGCGGTCTCGAACTCGATCGCGTAGTCGGCCGGCTGGTCGCCGTAGAGCGCCAGCCAGGGCCGCTCGTCGTAGGCGCTCATGGGGGCGCTACTTGATGACGACGGGGTTGACCGGGGTGCCGGCGGCCTTGGCGACCTTGAGCGGGGCGGCGACGTAGAGGAAGGCGTACTGCCCGTCCTCGGCGCAGTCGGCGGCCAGCGCCTCCAGGTCGGCGATCTCCGTGAGCGTCACGCCGAGGTTGCGCATGAGCGCGTTGTGCAGCACCAGGGCCACCCCGTTGTTCGGGTCGAAGGTGACCTCGTTGGCGATCGTGTCGGTGACCAGGTTCGGTATCTCCATGTCCTGGAACCACTGCACGAGCTCGGGGGAGTAGACCAGCCCCGGCTCGTTGAAGCCCTCGTAGAACGCCTCGCCCTGCTCGTGGAACAGCTGCAGGAAGTTGGTGCGGATGACCAGGATGTCACGCTTCTCGATGGGCGTGCCCTGGGCCTCGGCGCAGGCGACGAGGTCCTCGTGGGTGAAGGTCTCGCCCTTGTCGAGGGTGGCCTTGCCGCGGAAGCGGGCCATGTCCAGCAGGACGGCCCGGCCGACGACGCCGCGCTGGGCGATCGGCTCGACGCTGGCCTTCTCCAGCCCGCCGACGGTGGTGCGGGCGTCGTAGCCGTTCCAGATCTTGCCGTCGTACCAGAGGTGGCCGAGGGCGTCGTACTGCGTCGAGCCCTGCAGGTAGGCGTCGATCTTGTCGTCGGCGTAGTGCAGCCCGCCGGGGTAGTCGGCTCCCTTGCCGCCCTCGTCCCAGTCGCTCTCGTCGAGCACCTGGGTGCGGACGGCGGGGGTGCGGCCGGGCCAGACCGGGTCGCCCTTCGGGTCGCCGATGAGCCGCTGCAGCGTGAAGACCTTGCCCGAGCGCACGAGCTTGACCGCGGCGAGCACCTGCTCCGGCCCGAGGTAGTTCAGCGCGCCGACCTCGTCGTCGGGCCCCCACTTGCCCCAGTTGGTCGGCGCGTCCTTGAGCAGCTCACCGAGGTACGGCGCGGTCGCGGGGCTGTCGGTCACAGGTGCCTCCAGGGGATGGGCGGAGACCCGTCCGTCGGACGGGCGGGGCAGTGCCTGGGAGTGTTCGCCGGTGTGGTGCCAGCCACAACCGGCGTGCAACATTCGGTGCAACCGCGCACCGCCCGGAGCGCCGTCCCAGTCCCAGGGAGACCTCGTGACCAGCACCGTGCCCGGCAGCCCCGAGTCCGTCTTCACCTACGGGGCGCCGCAGCTGAAGTTCGGCAACGGCGCCTCCGACGAGATCGGCTTCGACCTCAGCCGCTTCGGCGTGCGCCGGGTCCTCGTCATCACCGATCCCGGGGTGGCGGCCACCGGGCACCCCCAGCGGGTGGCCGACCAGATGGCGCAGTTCGGCATCGAGGCCCGGGTGTTCGACGGCGTCCACGTCGAGCCGACCGACGTCAGCCTGGTCGCCGCCATCGAGGAGGCGCGGTCGTCGGGGCCCTGGGACGCGTTCGTCGCCGTCGGCGGTGGGTCGAGCATCGACACCGCGAAGGCGATCAACCTGCTCACGACCAACCCCGGCGAGCTCATGGACTACGTCAACGTGCCGGTCGGCAAGGGGCAGGCGCCGCCCAACCCGCTCAAGCCCCTGGTGGCCGTCCCGACGACGACGGGCACCGGGGCCGAGAGCACCACGATCTGCGTGATGGACGTGATCTCGGCCCGGGTGAAGACCGGCATCAGCCACGCCCGGCTCCGGCCGACCCTCGCCGTCATCGACCCCGACCTCACCCGCAGCCAGCCGGCCGGGGTGACAGCGGCGTCGGGCATGGACATCCTCTGCCACGCGCTGGAGAGCTACACGGCGCGCTGGTACACCACCTACGAGCACAAGTCGCCCGATCAGCGGGTGCCCTACTGCGGCTCGAACCCGATCTCGGACATGTGGTCGGAGAAGGCGATGAGCCTGCTGGCCGGGTCGTTCCGCACGGCCGTCCGCAACGGCGACGACACGCAGGCCCGCGCGGAGATGGCGATGGCCGCCACCTTCGCCGGCATGGGGTTCGGCAACGCCGGGGTGCACATCCCGCACGCCAACGCCTACCCGATCGCCGGGCAGGTGAAGGACTTCCACCCCAAGGACTACCCGGCCGGCGAGGCGATGGTGCCGCACGGGATGTCGGTCGCGCTGACCGCCCCCGAGGCGTTCCGCTTCACCTTCGAGGCCTCGCCGGAGCGGCACGTCCGCGCCGCCGAGCTGCTCGCGCCCGGTGCCGACCGCCCGTCGGACGCCGCGGAGTTCCTGCCCACGGTGCTCGCCGACCTGATGCGCGACATCGACATCCCGAACGGCGTGGGCGCGGTCGGGTTCGGCGAGGGCGACATCCCCGACCTGGTCGACGGCGCGATGAAGCAGCAGCGGCTGCTCGCCACCTGCCCGCGCGCGGTCACCGAGGACGACCTCGCCGGCATCTTCCGGCGGTCGCTCTCCCTCTGGTGAGGCGGCTCAGCGGGGGGCGACGACGGTCTTGGTGACCTGGCCGGTGGCCACCAGGACGCCGTCGACGGTGGCCTCCGCCCGCATGAACGCGACCGCCCGGCCGCGGCGCAGCACGGTGGCGGTGACCTCCACGGCGGAGTCGGCGCGGACCGGCCGCAGCAGCGATGCGGAGACGTCGTGGGTGACCGCGTGCTCGCCGTCGCCGAGGTGGGGGAGCAGCGCCAGGAACGAGGCGACGTCGAGGAGGGCGTAGACGACGCCACCGTGCAGCATCCCGGCCGGGTTCTGGGCGGCCGGGCCCACCGGGAACCGGATCCCCGCTGCCGGATCGGCGTCGTCGCGCAGCTCGACGCCGAGGAACCGGTGCAGCGGGATGTCGAGGACTGCCTGCACGAGGGCACGGGGGACGGGGGCGTCGGTCACCGGGTCAGCATCCATCAACAGCTCCGGCGGCTGCCCACAGGCCCGGCCCGAGGGCCGCGGGGAGGGCGCCCACGTTCCTAGGCTCCGCCCTGGTGAGGGGACCGGGAGGAGGCCGAGGTGGGCGGGTACGGGGATCCCCATGCCCTCGACGGGCTGGCCGACGAGCTGGCCGGACGGGCGAGGGCGGTGCGCGCGGCGGGGGAGGAGCACCGGCGCGCGGGCGCCCGCACCCGCTGGGTGTCCGACGCCGCCGAGGCGTACCGGCAGCGGCACGCGCGGGACTGCGCGGACGTCGACGCCGCGGCCGACGCGATCGAGCACGCCGCAGGCTTGCTGCGCCGGCACGCCGACGAGGTGCGCTCCCGGCTGGCGGCGATCGCGCGCGCCGAGCGGTCGGTCCGCTCGTGGCTGGCCGACCAGGCCGCCCGGGGCGGCGACCTGCTCGAGGAGCTCGGCGACGTCGTGGCGGAGCTGCCCGAGGCGGGCGCCGACGCGTGGCGCACGGAGTCGGCCCGGCTGAGCAGCGCCGGCCTGTGGTGAGCGTCGCGGCCCGGCGGCTGGCCCTCCCCGCCGCCGGGTGGGCCGTCCTCGCGGCCGGCCGGCTGCCCGGTGCGCCCCGGGCCCTCGCTCCCGCAGCGCTCGGGGCCGCCGAGCGGGAGGCGGCCACCACCGCGCTGCTCGCCGACGGGGTGCTGGCAGCGCCCGGGGACGGGCCGGTGCGACC
This sequence comes from Blastococcus sp. SYSU DS0510, assembly GCF_054050835.1. Classification (NCBI taxonomy): domain Bacteria; kingdom Bacillati; phylum Actinomycetota; class Actinomycetes; order Geodermatophilales; family Geodermatophilaceae; genus Blastococcus; species Blastococcus sp. SYSU DS0510. The sequence continues at coordinate 55,411 of NZ_JBJHAC010000024.1, forward strand.
GGTGCCGGCGGTCGCCGCCGACCTCGCGGTGCTCGCCCGGCCGCTGCTCACCGTGCGCCTGGAGGTGGCCGGGCCGGTGGGGGAGCGGGCAGGGTGGTTCGCCCTGGGCGCCGGGGTGGTCGTCGGCGTGCTGTCCCTGCCCGGGGGCGGGGTGGAGCTGTCGGTGGCCCCCGCCGCGCGGCTGGGTGCGGAGCTGGCGCGGGCCGTGCCCGAGGTCGGGGCGGTGACCGGCGCACCGGCGGCCGGTGGGGTCGCCGCGCCCTCGGGTCGCCTCCCGGTGACGGAGCTGGACCGCGAGCTCGGGCGCCGGACGGGCGGGGCGCTGGACTGCCTCGTCCTGGGCCGCGTCGGCTCCGGCGCGGGGGCGGGGCAGGTGTCCTGGCTGGCGACCGACGCCGGCTGGGTGGGGCTGCGGCCGTGCCTGGGGGAGGCGCCGGCTCGACTGGTCGACCTCGTGCCCGTCCAGCCGGCAGACCTGGGCAGCTGGATCGCGCCCACCGTGGCCGCGCTCCTGGAGGCACCCGGTGGGCGCTGAGATCGAGGTCCGCGGGGGAGCGGGCGGGGTGGAGGCCGACCTCGCCGATCTCGCTGCGCTGGCGGGCGGCAGCCTGGACCTCGGCGAGGCGCTGGCCGCCACGAGCGCGGCCTGCCACGCGCTGCTGCTGGATCCCGACCTGCTCGCCTCGGCGGTGCTCGACCCGGCCGGCGTCGCCCGGTTCCAGGCCGCGCTGCTGGAGGCGCTGGACGGGCCGGGTGGCCTCTCGGCGCTCGCCGTCACGTTCGCCGCGCGGGCGGCCACGCTGCGGGCGGCGGTCGAGGCCTACGCGGCCGCCGACGCCGCCCTCGCCGAGCTGGCCGACGACCTGCACTGGGCGGCCGGCTTCTTCCCCGAGGTCACCGGCAGCGCCCTCCTGGTCCTGGGTGCCGGGCAGCTCCTCACCGATCCGGGCGGCACCGTGGCGGAGGTCCGGGAGCTCGCCGACGACCCCGAGCGCTGGCTGACCGAGCACCCGGGCCTGGTCGACCACGTCGTCAACGCCGCTCCCGGCACCGCCTCGCGGCTGGGCCTCACCACCGGCGGCCTGCTCTCGCCGTGGCTCGGCGGGGGCGACGTCCGGTCGGCGGCCGCCCGCCTGGGGCGGCTGTGGCCCGACGGCGTGCCGGTCGTGCAGGACCGCCCGGACGACGTCCGCGCGGCGGCGGTCCGGCCGCCCCGCGGGGCCGCCGACCTGCTGGCGGCCCTCGACCTGCGCTCGGAGGAGTCCGGCCCCGCGCGCGACCACATCGGCGTCCGGGTGCTGACCCGCGCCGACGGCACCACCGCCTACGTCGTCGACATCCCGGGCACGCAGGACTGGGACCTGCCCGGCGGCCCGGTGAACCCGGCGACCCACGACCTGGGCACCAACGTGCGGGTGCTCGGCGGCGACGTCACGACCCGGCAGCGGGCGATCGCCGAGGCGCTGCGGCGGGCCGGCGCCGGGCCCGCCGACCCGGTGATGCTCGTGGGGCACAGCCAGGGCGGCATGGTGGCCGCCCAGGCGGCGCACGACGCCGGCACCGCCGACTTCCCCTACGACGTCCGGTGCGTCCTCACCGCGGGCTCGCCGATCGGCCGGGTGGCGGTGCCGGCCGGGGTGCAGGTGCTGGCCCTGGAGAACGAGCACGACGTCGTCCCCCACCTGGACGGGCGGGACAACGACGACGACGCGAACGTGACCACGGTGACCTTCGACCGCCGGAACGGGAGCCTCGGCGCCGACCACGGGCTCCGGAACGCCTACCTGCACGGCGCCCGGTTGGTCGACCGCAGCGCGGACCCCTCGCTCGCGGCCTACCGGGCGGGCGCGGCACCCTTCCTGGCCGGGCCCGGCGAGGACATGACCGTCGTGGCCCGCGTCTACTCGATCAGCAGGGGGTGAGCGGTCCGTGCGCTGCTCGGGACGAGCCGGGCGCCTGCTCGTGCGCGCGGCGGTGCTGCTCGCCGTGGCCGGCTGCTCCGGCGCCGGTGGCGGAGGTGGCGGTGGCGGTGGCGGTGGTGGCGGTGACGGTGGCGGCGGTGGCACGCCGCCGGCACCACCGCCGGACGCCGCCGCGATCGGTGCCGCGATCGAGGACGAGCTGCTGGCCCGGGACGACGTCGCCGCCGTCGAGGTCCGGTACAAGGACACGGCGACCGACCCGGCGAGCGGCATCGTGGACGTCACCGCGGAGCCCGGCGCGGATGCGCCCGCCATCCGCGACGAGGCAGTGCGCCTGGTGTGGCAGAGCTCCCTGCAGCCGCTGTACTCGATCGGGGTGAACGTCGTCGACCCCGAGGAGCCGGTGCGGGGGCTGTCGGAGGTGGTCGACCTGCTGGACGCCGCCGACCGGGCGCCGCTGGAGGAGCGCTTCGGCCCGCGCCCCGGTCAGTGAGGAGACCGCGGGCGCCCCCGGCCGCCCGGCGGCCGGCGCTGCGACATGTCGAAGCTCGCGACGACCTCGAGGAGGAAGTCCGACGCGGCCTCGGCGACCGCCTGCACCTCCTCGGGCCGGGTGGTGCCGAGCACCTCGATGAGGACGTCGTGGTGGACGCGGATCACCTCGAGCAGGCTGATGCCGGCGGCCAGGGCCGACCGCCCCAGCTCGTAGCCCGCGTGCAGCGAGGACTCGCGCCGGTGGCCCAGGTGGCGCAGGAAGGCCGCGCGGTGGTCGCGGCGCAGGTCCTCGAGGGCCGTCACCTGGTGAGGCCGACCGTGGGGGTCCCGCGGCCGGCCAGGCGTTCGAGCCCCTCCTCGAGGTCCAGGGCCGTCTCCAGCGTGCCGGTGTCCATCCCGAGCCGCACGATGACGAACGCGACGTCGGGCTGGATGCCGACGACGACCGTCCGCGCGCCCCGCAGCCGCGCCATCTCGGCGATGTCCCGCAGCATGCGGGTGGCGAACGAGTCGAGGACGTCCAGCGCCGCGAGGTCGATGATCACCCCGCGGGCGCGGTCACGTCCGATGCGGTCGACGAGGTCCTCGCGGAAGCGCTCGAGCTGCGAGTCGTCCAGCGCGGTGTGGATCGAGGCGATCAGCGTCGGGCCCTGCTTGAGGATGGAGAACAGCCGCGGCCCGGAGCTCATGGCCCGATCGACCCGTCGCGGTGCACCGACGTGTACCCGAGCATCCGCTCGGCCTCCTCGAGCCCTCCTTGCAGGTCACCGACGGTGTCCATCTTGCTCAGGTCGACGCCGATGGTCACCAGGGTCCGGGCGATGTCCGGCGACAACCCGGTGATGATCACGTTGGCCCCCATCAGGCGGGAGGCGTCGACGGTCTGGACGAGGTGGTTGGCCACCGTCTGGTCGATCGCCGGGACGCCGGTGATGTCGATGACGACGACCTTGGCGCGGTGCGTGCGGATGCCGCTGAGCAGCTGCACGGTCAGCTGCTTGGCGCGTTCGCTGTCGAGCACCCCGATGATCGGGAGGATGAGCAGCCGCTCCCGGACGGGCAGGACCGGCGTCGAGAGCTCGAGGATCGCGTCCTGCTGCTGCCGGATGACGCGCTCCCGCTCGTCGACGAAGCTCACCGCCACGGTGTTCGCGATGCGGTTGGCGGCCGGCTCGTAGGCGTCCAGGACCCGGTTGAGCAGGGCGAAGTCGCGCTGGTACTTCTCGAAGAGCGAGCGGGCCAGCACGTCGCGCAGGAGCAGCACGATGCCGACCACCTCGTGCGTCTCCACGCCCCTGGGGATGATCCGCTCCGAGAGGTCCCGCGCGTAGTGCTGCAGGGCCTCCACGCTGCCGGTCTCCAGCACCTCCACGTAGTTGTCGTAGACCGACGTGGTCTCCGCGGCCACCTCCTGGTTGGTCATGGCCTGGAGCAGGTGCGCCTCGCCGATGCGCGTCGTCCACTCCTGGCGCAACCGGGTGCGGTGCTCGCGCAGGTGCGCGACGAGCTCGGGGAGCAGGACCTCCTCGTCCCCGGGCCTCCCCGACGATGCGGCCTCGGAGACCCTGGTCGCGTTCTCGTCCTGGCTGCCGGTCATCGCTCTCCCCACCACTTCGTCATGGTCACGGTGGTGCCGCGACCCACCTCCGACACGACCGTGAACTCGTCCATCAGGCGCCGGGCGCCCGGCAGGCCCAGGCCCAGGCCCGCGTAGCTGCTGAAGCCGTCCTGCAGGGCCTGCTCGACGTCCGGGATGCCCGGGCCGACGTCGCGCACGACGACGCGGATCCCGCGCCGCGGCTCCTCGAGCACGTCGACGACCACCTCGCCGGCCTCGGCGAACCGCACGACGTTGCGCGTCACCTCGGAGACGGCGGTGGCGATCACCGTGAGGTCGGTCGGGGGGAACCCCATCCGGGCCGCCACTTCGCGGGCCGCCTGCCGGGCGGCGACGACGTCGGCGTCGGCCCGCACGGGGACGCGGACCTCGTCCTCCCGGGCCCGGCCGCGCTCCATGAGGGGGCCGCTCAGCCCGGCGCAGAAGTCGCACCCGAGCAGGTGCATCGCCGCGTCGATCTCCCGCTGCCGGCGCCGGTCGCCGCTGGAGAGGGCGAGCAGCACCGGCCGGCACCGGTCCGTCGGCGGGTCGGCCATCTCCAGGGCCAGCAGGTACTCCACGCGCAGCCGCGCCCGCGTGCGGTTGAGCTGGGCGGCCACCGCGCCGGCCGTCGAGCCGAGCTCGGCGGCGAGCGAGCGGGTGTCCTGCCCGGCCACCTCGTGGGCCAGCAGGGTGACCCGCTCCCGGTCGCCGAGCCGGCGCAGCGCGGCGCTCACGGCGTCCCGGTCCTCGCGCGCCAGCACGTCCTCGTCCGGTGCGGCGGAGGGGTGGAGATCGACGACGCGGTGCTGGTTCCGCCGCTGCCGGTCCTGCTCCCGCCACAACGAGGTGACGACGTTGCGCGCGGTGACGATCGCGTAGGGCTCGAGCATCCCCGGCTCGATCCGTCCGGCCGCGGCCAGCACGCGGGCCAGCGTCTCCTGCACCAGGTCGTCCACGGTGGCGGCGTCCCGGACCCGGGACGCGACGATCCGCCGGACGAGCGGCACGAGCGCCATGAACTCGACCGACCCCGGTCGCTCCTCCTCGGAGCCAGCCGGCCCCGCGGCTGCCATGGGCCGGACGCTACAACCGGCGGACGCGCACCGCCTCCCCTCCCGCGCGCGGCTCGGGCCGGGCTTCGGCCGGGGGCGCGAGGAGCCGCTCTCCCAGCGAGCGTCGCTCACCGGCGCGCTCGCGCAGCAGCGACGCCAGCACCGGGCTCGTGGCCTGATCGGCGCGGCGTTCGAGGATCTCGGCGGTCACCAGGTGCCCGGCCGCCCGTCGCATCCGCGCGAGCCGCCGGAGCCGCTCCTGGCGCTGGGGCGGTCCGTCCTGGAGTCCCGCGGACCTGACGCGCACATGCTGGCCCGTGGTCATGGCACACCTCGAATTCCTCGCGGTTCCCCGTGCACCGGTGAGGACGCGGCGACGCGCACCGCATGACGCGCACGTCCAGGACGACGCGACGAGGGGCGGATCCCGCGTCATCCACCAGGGATCCGCGCCTCTTCTCCACTGCGGGCCACCGTCGGTCCTGCCCTGACCCCGCAGGGGACGGCGGTGGATCCGCCTGCGCCGTGCCGTTCGCGCCGACCGGTGCCGCGTCATGCGTCGCGTCCCGCCGCGTATCAGTCGGAGAGCCTCCGGCGCGGGGCGGACGGGAGGCGGGGGCGTGACGAGAGGGGGAACCATGCGCCACCGCTCCGGTGCCATGACGCTGTGCGGATCCGTCGGGCGCGGAGGGAGGCCGGTGACGGCGACCGGGCGCGGCCCGGCCCTGCACGGCAGCCGGGAAGGCGCGCACGCGGTCCGCGTGTTCCGTGATGCACGGGTGGCACGGAAGGCGGGACGAGAGGTGTCCGAGATCCGGGTGGTGGTCGTGGACGACCACCCCTTCCTGCGGGAAGCGCTCACCGAGCTGCTCGAGGCGGCCGGCGGCATCGCCGTGGTCGGGCAGTGCGCGGACGGGACCGAGGTCGCCGACGCCGTGCGGCAGCTGCGCCCCGACGTCCTGCTCTTGGACCAGCAGATGCCCGTGATGGACGGTCTGACGGCCGCCCGCGGTGTGCGGACCGCTCACCCGGAGGTCCGCATCATCTTCCTCACCGGCGGCCTCGACCCGGCCAGCGTCCGCGAGGCCCGGGCGATCGGCGCAGCCGGCTACCTGCTGAAGGACGACGATCCCGCCGAGCTCTCCGGTCACATCCGGACCGTCGCGGCCGGCGGCTCGGCGTGGCACCCGCGCGCCGCGGCACTGCTCGGCGACGAGCCCGGGACGGCGGACCCCGAACCGCCCGCCCCGGGAACGTGACGCCGCAGAGAGTTCCTCAGCGCGAGACGGGGTCGCGGTGACTCGCGTCGAGCGAGGCGAGGTCGAGCCGCGTCGGCGCGGCCTCCCAGTCGCCCTCGGTCAGGCAGGCCAGCGCTCCGCAGCGGTTGGCGGTGTCGAGCCGATCGACGAGGTCGTCGCCTTCGACCAACGAGGCGAGCCAGCCCGCGACGAACGCGTCGCCTGCACCGACCGTGTCGACGGCTGACACCCGGAACGCGCCCTGGCGCAGGCGGTCGCCGTTCGCGGTCGCCGCGATCGCGCCGTCTCCGCCGAGCTTGACCACGGCCTGTCGGGCACCCAGCGCGAGCATCGCGTCGAGCTGCCGCTCCGGGTCGCTCTCCCCGGTGAGGAGCTCCGCCTCGTCGTTGCCGGCGAAGAGCAGATCGGCGCGTTCGGCGAGAGCCAGGTAGCCGCATCGCGTCTGCTCGACGTCATCGACCAGCGTTGCGCGGTGGTTCACGTCGAACGAGACCAGCGTGCCGCTCTCGCGGGCGAGGTCAGCGGCGTGCATCGCGGCGTCCCGAGGCCCCTCGCCCAAGGCCACCGAGATCCCGGTCAGGTGCAGCACCTTCGCCGAGGTCACGACGTCGGCCGGGATGTCGGCCGGTGACAGCCGGCTGCCCGCCTGTTCGCGCCGGTAGTAGGTGATGCGGCTCGCGCCGGGGCGGGCGCGCTCCTTGAGCATGAGCGCGGTTGCCACTGCCGACTCGGTCGCCGCGTGCACGGCGACACCCTCGGCGCGCAGTTCACGCATGATCATCGCTCCGACCGCGTCGGCGCCCAGGCGACCGATCCATGCGGCCGAGCCGCCCAGCCGGGACACCCCGATCGCGACGTTGCTCTCCGCGCCACCGAAGGTCAGCCGCATCCGCTCGCCGCGCAGGAGGCGCCCTGTCTGCTCGCCGACGAGCAGGCCGAGGCTCTCACCGACGACGACGACGTCGGCGGGGGAGGCGCTCACCCGGCCACCTCGACGGCCTCGCGGGCGCGTGCGGCGACGGCCTCGCCGCCCGCCTCCGCGGCCTGAGTGATCCAGCTACCGCTCACCGCGAAGACGCTGGCGCGCGAGAGGTAGTCGGTGAGGTTGCCGGGCGAGACGCCGCCCGACGGCATGAACCGGATGTCGCGGAACACCGACGCGTAGGCGTCGATCAGCGACAGCCCGCCGAACACCCCGGCCGGGAACAGCTTCAGCCGTGTGAGCCCGGCGGCGCGGGCGCTCTGCACCTCGGTGGGCGTGATCACGCCGGGCACCATCGGCACGCCGGTGTCACTCGCGAAGGCGACGACCTCGAGGTCCAAGCCGGGACTCACGAGGAACTGCGCGCCCGCGTCGACGGCCGCCCGGGCCTGCTCGACCGAGAGCACGGTGCCCGCGCCGACGAGCAGGTCGGCGCGCTCGGCGAGACGCCGCACCGCCGTCATGCCGAACTCGCCTCGCAGCGCCACCTCGACCACGGGCAGCCCGCCGGCGACGAGACCCTCGCCGATCGCCTCGATCGTGTCGGGGTGCGAGACCGAGGCCAGCGGCACGACTCGGTGGGTGAACAGCGGGTCGTCTCCACTCATCGCCCGAGCCAGCCGCCGTCGACCGGGAGGGTCACCCCGGTGACGTAGTCCGAGGCGGCCGAGGCGAGGAACACCGTCGCGCCACCGAGGTCGCTCGGCTGGCCCCAGCGCGCGGCGGGGATGCGCGCGAGGATCGCCTGCGAGCGCTCGGGGTCGTCGCGCAGCGCCTCGGTGTTGTCCGTGGAGATGTAGCCGGGGGCGATCGCGTTCACCGTCACGCCGAGCGGCGCCCACTCGTTGGCGAGCGCCTTGGTGAGCCCCGAGATGCCCGACTTGGCCGCGGCGTAGCCGGGGACGTTGATGCCCCCCTGGAAGCTGAGCAGGCTCGCGGTGAAGATGACCTTGCCGCGCCCGCGCTCGATCATCGATGTGCCGATCTGCTGCGTGAGCACGAACTGGCTGTTGAGGTTCACGTCGAGCACCTCGTCCCACCACTCGACGGGGTGCTCGGCGGCGGGGGCGCGGCGGATGGTCCCCGCGTTGTTGACGAGGATGTCGGTGCGTCCGGCGACGTCTGCGCCGAAGGCGGTGACGGCCTCGCGGTCGCGGAAGTCGACGCGGTGCCCCTCGAACTCGCGGCCGAGCTCGCGCACGCGGCGGCCGATCTGACCGCCGTCCTCCTCCTGGCCGGCGGAGGCCGCGATGATGTCGGCACCCGCGACCGCGAGGGCCTCGGCCATGGCGAACCCGATGCCGCGGCGCGCTCCGGTGACGACGGCGGTGGTGCCGGTGAGGTCGAACATCGAGGTCATGCTGGTGCTCCCGTCTGAGGGTTGGTCGGTGCGAAGCGGTCAGTGCTGCACATCGATGAGGACCTTCATCGACTCGGCGCGGCCGAGGCTCTCGAATGCTTCGGCAGTGCGGTCGAGCGGCACGGTCGCGCTGATCAGCTCGTCGGCGGGGATCGCTCCCCGCTCGATCAGGGCGATCGCGTGCTCGAAGTCCTCGCGCTCGTACACCCGTGCGCCGAGCAGCTCGAGCTCGCGCCAGAAGACCCGGTGCAGATCGATCGGCACGGGGCGTGGGTGGATCGCGACCATGACGACACGACCCCGGGTGCGGGCGTGCGCCGTGGCCTCCAGTGCCGTCGCGGCGACGCCGGCGACCTCGAACACGACGTCGGCTCCCGCACCGGCCGTCAGCTCCTGCACGCGGGAGCCGAGGTCCTCGTTGACCGGGTCGACGACGGTCGCGCCGTGCCGGGCGGCGAAGGCGCGACGGTCGGCGTTGGGCTCGCTCAGGACGACGTGCGCGCCGGCCTGTGCGGCGACCAGGCCGATCAGCTGACCGATCGGCCCGCCGCCGATGATGAGCGCCGTCTCGCCCTCGGCCAGACGTGAACGGCGCACGTCGTGCGCGGCGACCGCGAGCGGCTCGACCAGAGCGGCGTGCTGCAGCGACACCTCGCTGGGGAGGGGGACGACGATCGACTCGGGCACCGTCCACAGCTCCTGCATCGCGCCGGTGGTCTCGATGCCGACGAAGGCGAGGCGGTGGCAGATGTGCTGGTGGCCCGCGCGGCAGGCGGGGCAGTCGCCACACCAGTCCAGGGGCATGACGGTGACGGAGTCACCGGGGACCACGCTCTGGACCCCGTCGCCGACGGCCTCGACGGTGCCGCTCATCTCGTGACCGATCGCCTGCGGCGGGCTCACCCGGTGGTCCATGTCGCCGTGCAGGATGTGCAGGTCCGTGCCGCAGATGCCGCAGTACGCCACGCGGATCTGCACGTGACCCGGTCGCGGTCCCGCGACGGCGTTGTCCATCACCTCGATGCGGCCCGCGCCCGTGTATGCGGCGGCTCGCCCTCCGCCCGTGTACTCGCCAGTTCCCACCACGTCACCTCTCCGAGCGCCGTCGACAGACGCGATGCCACGCTGCCGCTCGAGAAAGTGGAACACAGTTCCGCAGAAAGTTCCATGTGGCGAAACTGTGTTCCGTCTGCGTAGAGTGGCCCGAGGTCGAAGCGCCGGCGCGCAGGTGCCCGGTGTCAACTCAAAGAGGAGTCCCCATGCTTGTGCGCAAGCGCATCGCGAGCGTCGTCGCGACCGGAGCGGTCGTCACCCTCACCCTGGCGGGCTGCGGCTCCGATTCCGGTGAGGGCGGCGGCGGAGACACCCAGGTGTTCCGCGTCGCCTTCAACCAGAACGAGGCGCACCCCCAGGCTCAGGCGATCCTCGAGCTCTCCGAGAAGCTCGAGGAGCAGACCGACGGCCGCTACCGGCTCGAGCTGTTCCCCGACGGCACGCTGGGCGCACAGGAAGCCACCATCGAGCAGGTCCAGTCGGGCACCATCGACTTCGCCTTCGTCGCCGGCTCGCTGCTCGAGAGCCTCGAGCCCGACTTCTCGGTGGTCAACCTGCCGTACGTCTACGAATCGCCCGAGCACCAGCTCGAGGTGCTCAACGACCAGGAGATCGTCGGCGAGCTCTACGACTCGCTCGCACAGGACAACATCGAGGTGCTCGCCGCCTACCACGGTGGTGTGCGCAACGTGTACACCGACAAGCCGGTGGAGACGCCCGAGGACCTCGCTGCTCTCAAGATCCGGGTGATCGGCTCGGACACGAACGTCCGCATGATGGAGCTCATGGGCGGGGTCGGCACCCCGATGGCCCAGGACGAGGTGTACACCGCGATCCAGTCGGGCGTCATCGACGGCGGCGAGAACAACGAGCTCATCTACTCGTCGCTCTCGCACGACGAGATCGCGCCGTACTACTCCTACACCGAGCACCTGATGATGCCCGACTACCTCATCGCGAGCCCCAACGCGTGGAACTCGCTCGACGACGAGACCAAGGAGATCTTCGAGGAGCTGCTCGCCGAGTCGATCGACACCGAGCTCGCCGCCTTCGGCGACGCCGTCGAGACCGCGAAGACCGAAGCCGAAGAGGCCGGCGCGACGTTCGTCGAAGCGGATGCCGACGCCTTCCGTGAAGCGGTGCTCCCGCTCCACGACGAGCTGGTGACGACCGACCGTCAGCAGCAGATCTACGACGCCATCGAAGCCGCTCGCGGCTGACCGCGGCCGTCCCCTCCAACCGGAGGAAGTCCATGACCGTCGTCCGCCGCTGGCTCGATCGCACGCTGCGAGCCGTCTGCGTCGTCCTGTTCGCCGTGCTCGTGCTCCTCGTGGTCTGGCAGGTCTTCACCCGGCTCGTCCTGAGCGCACCGAGTGCGTGGAGTGAGGAAGCCGCGCGCTACACCTTCGTCTGGGTCAGCCTGATCGGCATCTCCATCGCGATCGGCGAGAAGGCGGACGTGGTCATGGACTTCCTCGTCGAGAAGCTGCCGGTCTTCTGGCAGCGGATCGTCGACATCCTCGCCTACCTCATGGTGCTGGCCTTCGTCGGCTACGTGATGCTCTTCGGCGGCATCGAGCAGTCGATGACGGCATGGGCGCAGACGAACCCGCTGCTGCCCCTCACGCAGGGCCAGCTCTCGCTCGCGCTGCCCATCTCGGGAGCGTTGATCACCTTCTACCTGGCCCTGCACATCGCCCACGCCCTGTCTCGCGACTTCACGGGACGCGAGGGCTTCCACGAGGACCCGAAGGCGGCGACCGCATGATCGATCCACTCGTCATCGGGCTGATCCTGATCGCGGGCCTCGTCGTCCTCCTCGCCATCGGGGCCCCGGTCTCGATCGCGATCGGTCTGCCCTCGACCGTCTGCCTCATGCTCGTAGCGGGCTTCGACAACGGCGCCATCACCTCCGCCCAGCAGATGCTGCGCGGCGCGAACTCGTTCGCCCTGCTGGCGATTCCCTTCTTCGTGCTGGCCGGCGTCATCATGAACACCGGTGGGATAGCCGAGAGGCTGGTGAACCTCGCCCGCGCGCTCGTCGGGCGCGCACCGGCCTCCCTCATGCAGAGCAACGTGATCGCCAACACGATCTTCGGCACCGTGTCGGGCTCGGCGGTGGCCACCGCGGCCGCGGTCGGCTCGACCATGACGCCGATGCTCCGGCGCAGCGGATACGAACCCGCCATGTCGGCCGCGACGAACGTCAGCTCCGCACCGGCGGGGATGCTGATCCCGCCCAGCAACACGCTCATCATCTACTCACTGGCCGCCGGTGGTACCTCCGTGGGGGCGCTGTTCCTCGCCGGCTACATCCCCGGTGCCCTGTGGGCCATCTCCTGTGCGGGCGTCGTCTACTTCTACGCGCGCCGTCACCCGGAGTTGAAGGGCCAGCCGTTCCCCGGCTGGGGCGTCTTCTTCGCCACCGTGCTGCAGGCCCTGCCCTCGCTGGGTCTCATCGTGGTCGTCATCGGCGGTATCGTCGCCGGCTTCTTCACCCCCACCGAGGGCGCGGTCATCGCGGTCGTCTATGCGCTCGTGCTGTCGTTCATCTACCGCACCATCAAGGTGCGCGACCTCGACCGCATCCTGTACGACGCCTGCCGCACGAGCGCGATCGTGATCTTCCTGATCGCGGTGTCCTCGATCATGGGCTACATCCTCACCTACGCGCGGCTGCCGCAGCTGATCGCCGAGTCGCTGTTCGGATGGACCGACTCCAAGGTCGTCGTGCTGTTGATCATGATGCTCGTGCTCCTGGTCATCGGCATCCCGCTCGACCCGACGCCGGCGCTGCTGATCTTCGTGCCGATCTTCCTGCCGATCGCCGTCTCCTACGGCGTCGATCCCGTGCACTTCGGCATCATGATGGTCTTCAACCTGTCGATCGCCGTGATCTCGCCGCCCTCCGCGCCGGTGCTGTTCGTCGGCACCCAGGTGGCCAAGACGAGGCTCGAGCCGGTCATCAGGCGCATGGTGCCCTTCCTCGTCGTGCTGATCGTCATGCTCTTCTTCGTCGTCTTCGTACCCGACCTGTCGCTGTGGCTGCCGCGCCTGGCCGGCCTCGTCGAGTGACGCACCATCCGACAACATCTCAAGGAGACGCAGTGCCTTCGTCGATGCGCGGCCCAGTCGCCGCGGAGCAGATCCCCGGGTTCTCGCAGCAGGAGCTGCGCGACCGGTTCCTGATCGAGGACCTGCTGGTCGCCGGTCGCCAGGTCGCCATCCCCACGCACTACGACCGCGTGGTCGCCGTCGGCGTCGTGCCCACCGACGCCGAGATCGAGCTCACTCCCATCCCGGAGATCCGCTCGGAGCACTTCCTCGATCACCGCGAGATCGGCATCGTCAACGTGGGTGGGCCCGGCAGCATCCGTGCGGGCGGTGAGACCTACCCGATGGAGCGCGAGGCGGTGCTGTACCTCGGCCGCGGCACGCGCGACGTCGTCTTCGCCTCCGACTCCGCCGACGACCCGGCGAAGTACTACGGCTTCTCGGCGCCGGCGCACACCGAGTACCCGTCCCAGTTGGGTCGCCCCGGGGAGGGCACGGTGCGCGAGCTCGGCGACCAGCTGACCTCCAACCGCCGGTCGCTGCGCCAGGTCATCCACGAGAACGGCATCCGCAGCTGCCAGATCGTCATGGGCGTCACGCGCCTGCACCCGGGCAACATGTGGAACACGATGCCGGCGCACACGCACGAGCGCCGTACCGAGTTCTACCTGTACTTCGACGTGCCCGAAGAGGCGCGGGTGCTGCACTTGATGGGCGAGCCGAGCGAGTCGCGCCATATGCTCGTTGCCAACGAGCAGGCGATCATGTCGCCGAGCTGGTCGATCCACTCGGGTGTCGGCTCGCAGGCATATGCCTTCGTCTGGGCCATGGCCGGCGAGAACCAGTCGTTCGACGACATGGATCACGTGCAGATCACCGAGCTGACCTGACGAGCGAGCGAGTACACGAGATGAGTGCAAGCGGAGAAGCCAGGGTGGAGCTGCTGAGCGATCGGCGGGAGTCGCCCTCGAACGCCTCCCACAAGCTGCTCCAGGTGCTCGAGGCGGCGCTGGTGCACGAGCGCTTCACCGACATCGTGGAGCACACGGGCCTTGCCAAGTCGACGGTGCACCGTCTCGTCGCGACCCTCGTGGAGGAGGGGTTCATCTCCGGGGACGCCGAGCACGGGTACCGGGCGGGCCCGCGCTTCATGTCGTTGGCGGGCCGCGTGCTCACCGAGACCGACATCACCCGCGTCGCCCAGCCCGTGGTCGACCGTCTCGTCGCCGAGGTCGACTGCACGGTCCACGTCGGAGTCCGGGCGGGCGACGAGATGGTCTACGTCATTCGCACCGACTCGTCGAAGCCCTACCGCATGCGCTCGCGCATCGGCCTGGCGATCCCCATGCACTCGACCGGCATGGGGAAAGCCGTGATGGCCACCTGGACCGACGACCAGGTCGACGACTACGCCGAGCGCACCGGACTGCCGTCGCGCACGGCCGCGACCGTTCGCGATGTCGCCTCGCTCCGCAGCGTGCTCCGGGTCGTGCGTGAGCGGGGCTTCGCGGTCGACCTGGGCGAGAACGAAGAAGGCACCGTCTGCGTGGCGGCGGCGATATTCGACAGCACGGGCCGGGCCACGCACGGACTGTCGATCTCGTCGATCGCCCTCGAGCATCCCGGATCGTCCATCGAAGGACTGGCCCCGCAGGCCATGGCTGCCGCCGCCGAGATCTCGCGGCTGCTGGGTGCCCCGCGGCGTCTGACGTAACTCGCGCAGGCCACCCGGTGCCGTCCAGCAGGAGGTGGGCGGTCCTCGGGTCGGGGGGTGTCAGTCCGGGCTTCCTGACCGGGCTGAAGGGGTCTCTGGCCGCCCTGTGACCGGTGTTGGTCCCGGGACTCCCTGCGTGGTCCGCCTCTGACCGGCCAGCGCCGGAGAACAGCGGTGAGACGGCGGCACAGCGGACCGCCTGATCGGCGAAGCCACGCCGGGGGAGGGGGGCGGCGCTGGTCGCAGTCATCCGCAGGTCATCGACCAACGTGGGGTCGGCGGCCGAACCGCCGACCTGCGGCCGGGCTGGCAACCTGTTGACCTGCCGTCTGTGGTGGGGCGGGTGGGGCTCGAACCCACGACCCAGGGATTATGAGTCGGGCGCACCAGGTGTCGGCTGCGATTCGTCTTGACCGGCCGGGTCCGTTCCTGCATGTCAGACGCTTGCCGCGGTCCGCGCTGGTTCGTTGGTGGCCCGCGGTCGTCGGCGCGTTCGTGCCCACCCTGTGCCCCTCGGGACCAACCGGCCGGATGACAGCGCCGTCACGCACACGCACCCCATGGCCTCAACCCCGACGTCGACCTCCTGCCCGAGCCGAGGATGCCGTGCCCCTCGCGCGGGTCCTCGCGCACCCGGCGGGCAGGCGGCGGACCACGAGCTGGCAGCGGTCCCGGCGTGTCACACCCACCGGGGAAGTTCGCCGCCGGGCCGTCGACGGAGACGGGACGGCGATGGATGCGGCGCGTGCGGCCTCCGCGGTGGCCTTCTCCATGGTGGGAGTCCGGCTCAGATGAGCCCGGCCGGGCTTCCGGGCTGGCACTGAGCGGCGCCGCATGACGGGCCGGCCGCTGCCGGCCCGCCCTGCAGGGCAGGCTGGTCCCATGTCCGGCCCTGGTCGTTTCCGCGGCGTCGACGTGCGGCCCTTTCCGTCCAGCCGACGTGCGGTCACCGCCGCGGTCCGGGCCGGGCGCCGCATCTTCCCCATGCACGGCCTGCTGGACGTCGACGTCACCCAGGTCCGCCGCCTACTCACCTCCTACGAGCCGCCGCTTTCTATGACCGCCTACGTCGTCGCCGCGGTGGCCCGGGCCGTGTCCGCGCATCCGGAGGTGCACGCCTACCGCGACTGGCGCGGCCGACTGGTGCGGCACCGCCACGTCGACGTGCAGACCCTCGTCGAGGTGCCGACCCCGCAGGGGCCGTTCGGGCTGGTGCACGTCGTGCGGGACGCCGACATCCGAGGCGTTGCCGACATCACCACCGAGCTGCGCGGGGTCAAGGCCGACTTGGCCTCGACCGGAACCGGGCGGGCGCCCGGGGTGTTCCCCGTGATGTATGCGGTGATGAGCCGCTCGGTCCGCGCCCACCAGCTCGCCGGCACCGTTCAGGTGACCGCCGTCGGGATGTACGCAGGCGGCGGCGGCTTGCCATCGCCCCACCGACCCTCGCCTCCGTGTCGGTCGTCGTGGGTGGGGTGAGCCGGCGCCCCCGGGTCGTCGGCGACGCGGTCGCCGTGCGGGACGTTCTCGACCTCACCGTGACCATCGACCACAACATCGTTGACGGCGCACCCGCCACCCGCTTCGGTGCCGACCTGCGACGTCGCATGGAGCGCCCGACGGCCGACCTCGGTCTCGGCTCCACCACCTGACGGCCGCTTACGCCCGGCAATCTCACTGTGACCGGTGAACCGACGCCCCGCACGCGAGCGCCGAGCCATTTGCGGTGTGAGGCTGTGCCACGTCCTGGCCGTCGAGCTCGGAGGCACCCGTGGGAGACCCCCGTTCATCCGCCGACGGCGACGGGCACAGAGGGAGCGCGGGAGTGCTCGCCCTGGACCTCCGGCACCACCTCGTGATGCACGGCCGCACGCCGGGACGCAGCGAGCAAGCTCTATCCGAGCCGACCGGGGTGGGCTGGTGCCCGGCCGACCTGTGCGCCGGGGACGTCGCGCAGTGACGTCGCTCCCTGGGCGTCAGAGCCGGCCGCCAGTGCCGGTGCGGACCATTCTCGCCACCATCGGCCTAGTCCTCGCAGCAGCCTTGGCGCTGTACCTCGTCATCGAGACGCGACAGGTGTTGACGTGGATAGTGGTCGCCGCCTTCTTCGCCGTTGCCCTCCACCCGTCGGCTGCCTGGGTGCAGCGGCGGATTCTCGGCGGCCGAAGGCCGGCCCTGGCGACGTTCATCGTGTTCCTGGTCGTGGTGGTAGCTCTGGCCGGGCTCGTCACCGCCTTCGTCGTCCCGTTGGCCGAGCAGGCAACCAGGTTCGCCGGTCAGCTTCCCGACCTGGTTGGCGAGGCCCGCGCCGGGCGTGGTCCGGTCGGGCGACTGCTGGAGCGCACCAACGTCCTGGAGTGGGTGGAGAACAACCAGGACCGGATCGATTCCTTCGTTAACGGCCTCACCGCCCCCGCGGCGGGTGTTCTGCGCGGCGTGGCGACGGGCATCGCCGGGGCAGTCACTGTCTTCGTGCTGGCCTACCTGATGGTGCTGGAGGGCCCGAGGGTCGTCGACGGCGCGACGAGCATCTTCGCCCCCGCCACGGCTGCGCGAATCCGCCGGGTCGGTGCCGACTGCGCCCGGTCGGTGACCGGGTACATCTCCGGCAATCTGCTGGTTAGCGTTATCTGCGGATCCGTCACCTACGTCGTACTGCTGATCCTCGGAATCCCCTTCGCCGGCCTCATCGCGCTCTTCGTGGGCCTCGCCGACCTGGTTCCACTGGTGGGCGCGACCCTCGGCGGGGCCGTGGCCGTACTCGCCGGCTTCCTGTACTCGACGACCGCAGGCATCGTCCTGCTGGTGTTCTTCGTGATCTACCAGCAGATGGAGAACCACCTGCTGCAGCCGTTGATCTACGCCCGCACCGTCAAGCTCAACCCGCTCACCGTCATCATCGCGATCCTCCTCGGGGTCGAGCTCCTCGGAGTGCTCGGTGCGCTGCTGGCGATTCCTGTCGCCGGCATGATCCAGGTCGTGCTCCGGGACGTCTGGGACGACCGCCGAGGCCAGCTCAAGGAGGAGCCCACCGTGGGGGAGGAGCGGCGGCCGGCGCTCGCCCCGGACGGCGCCGGCCAAGGGGAACCGAGTCCGCCCGCAGCTGGGAGATGAGCGGGCATGACCCGGTGTGAGGTTGGGCGCCACCGTGGGACGAAGACCGCCGCGATCGCCGTCGTCGGCGGCCTGCTCACCCTCGCCGGCATCGGGCTGCTCGTCCTCCCCGGGCCGGGCTTCCTGCTGGTAGCCGGGGGCCTCGCGGTCCTGGCCACCGGTTCGCCTGGGCCCCGCAGACCGCTGGACTATGCGAAGGACAAGGCGCAGGAGGGGTCAACGAAAGTCGGTCGGAGCCCGTGGCGGGCGAACGTGGCACTCCTCACGGCCCTCGCCCTGGTGGCCGGCGGCGTGCTCCCGCTCTTCGGCATCGACCTGCCTTTCGTCAACACTTAAGCGCCGTCGTCCTGATCGCCTCCGGCTGGTCCTGATCGGCACCGTCGTCGTCGCCCGCCACCTGGAGGCGGTCCGGCAGGCCCGGGCCCATCGCCGGGCCCATCGCCGGGCCGGCGCTCCCCAGGGCGGCGGCGCCTACCGCGCGGAGACCCCCACGCCGGCTGATCAGCGCGCGCAGCACCCGGGCGTTCCAGTCGCCAGTCGCGCTGGCCCGGCTCAATTACGAAGCCGTACGCGGTGGGTGCCAAGAGGGATGGCTGCCAGGCGATCGGCGGCATGTAGTCAGGGGCGGTCATTGACCAGCCCCCGGGCATCTCGCGGCGCGTCCGCGGCTTCGCCGTCGCTCGACCAGCGGGCGCCACGAATCCGCGTGACCACGCCCCTCCCTCCATCTCAGGCATGTCGGAGCACCAGCACCTGTGCGTGGATGTCCGGGTTCTCCCGCGCCGCGACGACAAAGGTGTGTCCCGCGCCGGGTTCAGTGGAGGCTCTGAACTGACGCTCCGGCGGGTGTCGGGGCGGGGTTGTGACGGTAGTAGGTGCCCTCGTACTCGGCGGACGGGATCAGGCCGATCTCGCCGTGCAGTC
>NZ_JBJHAC010000025.1:0-73376 GCF_054050835.1 Blastococcus sp. SYSU DS0510
CGCGGGCGCGGGCCCCCCCCCCCCCCCCCCCCCCCCCCCCGGCGCCGCGCGCGGCGCCCCCCCCCCGGGGGGGGCCCCCCCCCCCCCCCCCCGCGGCGGGGTCCGCCGCCGTGCGGGTGGCGGTGGAACCGGTCACGGCAGCAGGGCGTCCAGGTCCGGAGCCTCGTCGAGCAGCCCGTCCTCGACCGCCAGGTCGGAGAGGGTCTGCACCGAGTCGCGGTTGATCTCGGCCGGCCAGGCCGGCAGCGTCATGGCCTCGGCGATGGCCGGGTCGATCTCGGTGTACTCGTCCAGGACCTCGCGGACGGCGTCCGGGTTCGCCTGCGCGTACTCCAGCGACTGCGCCATCGCGTCGCTGAAGCACTCGACGGCCTCGGGGTTCTCCTGGGCGTACTGCTCGCTGGTGAAGTACGCGGCCACGGTGAGGTCGTCGGCGGTGTCGACGAAGTTCGAGGTCACGACCGTGGCGCCGGCGTCGGTGGCGACGGCGAGGAACGGCTCGACCACCCAGGCGGCGTCGACGTTGCCCTGCTCCAGGGCGGCGGGCATCTCCGGGAACGGCAGCTCGACGAACTGGACGCTGTCGGGGTCGCCGCCGGCGGCGCGCACCGACTCGCGGACCGTCGTCGTCCCGATGTTGTTCAGCGTGTTGACCGCCACGGTGGCGCCGGCGAGGTCGGCGGCGCCGGCGATGCCGCTGTCGGGGGTGGTGACGACGGCGCCGAAGTCCGCGCCCTGCTCACCGGTGGAGGCGACGCCGTTGGCGACGACCTGCAGCGGCAGCCCCTCGCTGGCGGCGAGCAGCAGCGAGGTGACGTTGCTGAAGCCGAACTGCGACTGCCCGCTCACCACGGCGGGGACGATGGCGGCACCGCCCTGGCCGGTCTCGAGGGTGAGGTCGAGCCCGCACTCCTCGAAGAAGCCCTGCTGGTCACCGAGGTAGATCGGCGCCACGTCCACGATGGGGATGACCCCGACCGACACCTGCTCGAGCTCTCCACCGCCACCGCCGCCGGCCGCGCCGGCGTCGGGCTCCTCGTCGGATCCGCCGCAGGCGGTGACGAGCAGCAGGGGGGCGGCGACGAGCGCTGCCACGGTGCGGCGCATGAGTTCTCCTCGGATCGACGGCGACTCCAGGCACGTGTTCGCTGTGCGAACATCTGTGTGCCATGTGAACGTGCACGACGCTTGCACGTGAGGGCAGTCACGTCAATCCGTCGTGATCCGACCGTCATGTCGTGCGCATTCCGCACAGGCGTTCATCATGCGCACCGTATGGTGATCGCGCTCACCACCCGACGGAGCGAAGGAGCGCCGCCGTGACCCCTGTGCCCGACGAGCGGCCGGCGCCCGTCCGGGACGGCACCTACGTGCAGTCCCTCGACCGCGGCCTGGCCGTGATCCGCGCCTTCGACGCCGAGCACCCCCGCCTGCAGCTCAGCGAGGTCGCCCGCGCCACCGGGCTGACCCGCGCGGCCGCCCGGCGCTTCCTGCTGACCCTCGTCCAGCTCGGCTACGTCCGCGCCGAGGGGCGGGAGTTCTCCCTCCGCCCCCGCGTGCTGGAGCTCGGCTACTCCTACCTCTCGGGGCTCACCCTCCCCGAGGTCGCGCAGCCGCACCTGGAGTCGCTGGTGCAGCGGGTGGAGGAGTCCTCGTCGCTGTCGGTGCTCGACGGCGACGACGTCGTGTACGTGGCGCGGGTGCACACCAAGCGGATCATGACCGTGATGATCACCGTCGGCACCCGGTTCCCGGCGTACGCGACGTCGATGGGGCGGGTGCTGCTCGCCGGGCTCCCCGACGAGGAGCTGACCGCCTACCTCGACCGCGCCCGGCTGGAGCCGCTCACCGGGCGCACCGTCACCGACCCCGGGGTGCTGCGGTGGGTGCTCGGCGACGTGCGCGAGCGCGGCTACGCGATGGTCGACCAGGAGCTCGAGGAGGGCCTGCGCTCGGCCGCCGCGCCCGTGCGCGACCGGTCCGGCGCCGTCGTCGCCGCGGTCAACCTGTCGGTCAGCGCCAGCCGCACCTCGGTGACGCAGCTGGAGCAGGACTACGTGCCGCCGCTGCTGGAGACCGCCGCCCAGATCGAGCACGATCTCGGCCGCAGCGCCCGCTCGTGACCGCCCCCGCCACCCGACGGCGCTCCGCCTGGCGGCTCGCGCTCCCGGCCGCCGCCCTCGTGCTGGTCGCGCTGTGCCTGCGCGCGCCGTTCGCCGCCGTCGGCCCGCTGCTGGCCGAGCTCGGCGACGAGTTCACCCTCTCCACCGGGGCGCTCGCCGTCGTCACCGCGCTCCCGCTGGTCTGCTTCGGGCTGGTCTCGCCGTTCGCGCCGGCCCTGGCCGCCCGGTTCGGGGTGCACCGGGCCGTGCTCCTCGGCGTCGTCGCGCTGGCGGCCGGGATCGGCCTCCGGCTGGCCGGCGTCCCGGGACTCTTCCTGGGCACGGTGCTGCTCACCGGCGGCATCGCCGTCGCCAACGTGCTGCTGCCCGCCGCGGCCCGCGCGGAGTACGGCAACCGCAGCGCCCTGGTGCTCGGGATGATCGTGGCCGCCATGGCGGCCTCGGCCAGCATCGGGGCGGGGCTGGCGCAGCCGCTGGCCGGGCTCGCGGGCAGCGCCGGCACCGGCCTGCTGCTGTGGGCCGTGCCGGTGCTCGCGGCGCTGCTCGGCATGGCCGCCCTCACCCGCGCGCGGCGGGCCGTCCCGCCTCCTCCACCCGCCCCGGCCGGCGCCCGCACCGCCGTCCTTCGCGACCGCGTGGCGCTGGCGGTGACCCTCTTCTTCGGTCTCCAGTCGCTGTCGTTCTACGCGATGCTCACCTGGCTGGCCGAGGTGCTGGAGTCCGACTCCGGCGTCTCCCCGGTGGCCGCGGGCGGCCTGGTCGCGCTCGCCGCCGCCCTCGGCCTGCCCGCGTCCCTCGTCGTCCCGCCGCTGGCCGCGCGCCGCCCGGGCCAGGGCGCGTGGGTGCTGGCCGGCACGATCCCGGTGATCGCCGGGATCGTCGGCCTGCTCGCGGCGCCCGCGTCCGCCCCGCTGCTGTGGGCGGTGCTCTACGGCGTCGGCACCGGCATCGCCTTCCCGCTGGCGATGACGCTGATCCTCCAGCGCACCCGCGACGTCGGCCAGACCGGGCGACTCTCGGCGGCGGCGCAGAGCGTGGGCTACCTGGTGGCGGCCACCGGGCCGCTGACCGTCGGCCTGCTGCACGAGGCGACCGGCGAGTGGGCGCCCGGGCTGTGGATGCTGCTCGCCGTGGTGGTCGCCCAGCTCGCCGTCGGGCTGGCCGCCGCCCGCCCGCGCCTGGTCGGCGAGACCGTCTGACGCCCCTCCCCGGTTGATCATCGTCATCTGGCGCCCACCGCCGGCGTGTCTCCCAGCCACACGACGATGATCAACAGCGATCCAGAGCGTCAGGGGTCGGCGGTGACGCCCTCGGGCGTCTCGGTGACCGGCGTCCCGGCGACGCCGTGCAGGTGGCACGCGGCCAGCTGGCCGGGCGCGCCCGCCGGCTGCAGCGCCGGGTCGACGTCGTCGCACGGCTCGAAGACGTACGGGCAGCGGGTGCGGAACCGGCAGCCCGAGGGGACGTCGGACGGCGAGGGGACGTCGCCGCGCAGCACGACCCGCTTCCGCGCCCGCTCCTGCGCCGGGTGCGGCACGGGCACCGCCGACAGCAGCGCCTGCGTGTAGGGCATCTGCGGCTCGGAACCCACCGCCGCCGCGGGGCCGATCTCGACGATCCGCCCCAGGTACATGACGGCGATCCGGTCGGAGATGTGCCGGACGGCGGAGAGGTCGTGCGAGATGAACAGCAGGGTGAGCCCCAGCTGCCGCTGCAGCCGGCGCAGGAGGTTGAGCACCTGGGCCTGCACGCTCACGTCGAGCGAGGCGATCGCCTCGTCGCACACCAGGAAGTCGGGCTCCCCGGCGAGGGCCCGGGCGATGCCGACGCGCTGCCGCTGACCGCCGGAGAACTCGTGCGGGTAGCGCCCCGCGACGACCGGGTCGAGCCCGACCAGCTCCAGCAGCTCGCCCACCCGCTCGGCCCGCTCCCGCTTGCCCGACCGCAGCCCGTGCACCTCCAGCGGCTCGCTGACCGTCTGGGCGACGGTGCGCCGCGGGTCGAGCGAGGCGAACGGGTCCTGGAAGACCATCCCGGCCCGCCGGCGCATCTCCTTGAGCCCGCGGCGGTCCAGCGAGGTCACGTCGGTGCCGTCGAAGGTCACGCTGCCCCCGGTCGGCGGCACCAGCCGCAGCAGGGCGTTGCCCAGCGTGGACTTCCCGCAGCCGGACTCCCCCACCAGGCCCAGCGCCTCCCCGCGCAGGATGTCGAGGTCCACCCCGTCGACGGCGCGCAGCACCCGGGCGGGCGTGCCGCGGCCCTGCCCGCGCACCGGGAAGTGCACCTCCAGCCCACGGGCGGAGACCAGGACGTCGCCCCCGGGCGCCGTCCGATCCTCCGCCACCGGCGCCCCCTGCGAGGCGTGCGCCCCCGCCGGCCCCCGCTCGCTCATCGCGGTTCCTCCCCCTCGGCGCACCAGGTCGCCGCCCGGTGCGGCAGCGCCCCACCGGAGGGGCCGACCACGGCCAGCGGCGGCTGCTCGGTCTCGCAGCGCAGATCGGCCCGCACGGGGCAGCGCGGCCAGAACACGCAGCCCGGCGGCAGGTCGGTGGGCGGCGGCGGCAGCCCGGGGACGGCGGTCAGCTCGGGCACCTCGCCGTCGGGCCCCACCGGGGCGGCGAGGTCGGGCAGCGAGCCGAGCAGGCCGCGGGTGTAGGGGTGCGCCGGCCGCTCCAGGACGTCGTCGACCGTGCCGTCCTCGACGCACCGGCCGCCGTACATGACCAGCACGCGGTCGGCGATGCCGGCGACCACGCCGAGGTCGTGGGTGATCCAGATGACGCCGGTGCCGTGGTCGGCCTGCAGCTCCTCGACCAGGTCGATGATCTGCGCCTGCACCGTCACGTCCAGCGCCGTCGTGGCCTCGTCGGCGATGAGCAGCGAGGGCGAGTTGCTCAGCGCGATCGCGATGACGACCCGCTGGCGCATCCCGCCGGAGAGCTCGTGCGGGTAGCGGTCCAGCGCCCGGTCCGGATCCGGCAGCCCCACCTCGCGCAGCAGCTCCGTCGCCCGGTCCCGCGCGGCCTGCTTGGAGACCTCGCCGTGCGCACGGATGCCCTCGACCAGCTGCCGCCCGATGGTGAGCACCGGGTTGAGCGACGTCATCGGGTCCTGGAACACCATGCCCGCCCCCGGGCCGCGCACCTGGCGCAGCCGCTCGGGCGACATGGTCAGCAGGTCCTCGCCCTGCAGCACGGCGCGGCCGGTCACCGTCGCCACCCGCGCGGGGAGCAGGCCGAGCAGCGCCAGCACCGAGACGCTCTTGCCGCTGCCGGACTCCCCCACGACCGCGACGGTCTCCCCCGGGCCCACGGTGTAGCTCAGCCCGTTGACGACATCGGCCGGCCCGCGCGGGGTGCGCAGCCGCACCCGCAGGTCCTCGACCTCCAGCACCGGCGCGGTCACCGCCCACCCCCGCCGGTGTCGGCGGCGGCGGCCGCACCGGCCGCCCGTGAGCCCCCGGCCATCTGGGTGCGCTGGCGCGGGTCAAGGACGTCGCGGAGCCCGTCGCCGAGCAGGTTGAAGCAGAGCACGGTCAGGAAGATCGCCATCCCCGGGAAGAAGGCCAGCCACCAGGCCAGCTCGATGTAGCCGCGCCCCTCGGCGAGCATCAGCCCCCACGAGGGGTTGGGCGGTTGCGTGCCCAGGCCGAGGAACGACAGCGCGGCCTCGGCCAGCACCGCGAACGCCAGGCTGATCGAGGTCTGCACGATGATCGGCGGCGCGGCGTTGGGCAGGATGTGGCGGGTCAGGATCCGCCAGTCCGACGCCCCCACCGACCGGGACGCCCGCACGTAGACCTCCTCGCGCACGCCGAGCACGCTGGCGCGGGTGACCCGGGCGAAGATCGGCGTGTAGACGATCCCGATCGCCAGCGCGGTGTTGCCCGACCCGGGCCCGCGGACGGCGAGGACGGCGATCGCCAGCAGCACCGCGGGGAAGGCGAAGAGCATGTCCATGACCCGCATGAGGACGTCGTCGACCCACTTGCCGTAGTAGCCGGCGAACAGGCCGATCAGGGTGCCGACGACGAGGGCGAACCCGACGGCGAGGAAACCCACGCGCAGCGACACCGAGGCGCCCAGGATGACCCGGCTCAGGATGTCGCGGCCGAGGTCGTCGGTGCCGAACGGGTGCTCCCAGCTCGGCGACTGGAGCCGGTCGGCCACCGAGATGTCGTTGGCGCCCTCCGGCGCGAAGGTGTCGTCGAAGACCGCCACCACCACGATGAAGAGCAGGACGACCGAGGCGATCGCCGCCGTCGGGTTGTGGGCCAGCAGGCTCAGGGTCTCGCGCCACCGCGGCCGGGCCGGGCGCAGGGTGGGCGGCTCGGGGGAGGTGTCCCGCTGCGGGGACCCGCCGGGGGGCTCCTCCGGCGTCTCGGGCGGGCGCTCGCCACCCCTGCCCTGGTAGGGCGGGGGTCCGGGGGTCGGCTGGATGCTCATGGCAGCAGGAATCGGCTGGGGGTCGGCAGCAGGACTCGGCTGGGGGTCGCCAGCAGGACTCGGCTGGGGGTCGCCAGCAGGACTCGGCTGGGGATCATCGGCGGATCCGGGGGTCGATGGCGGTGTAGAGCAGGTCCACCACCAGGTTGATCACCAGGAAGACCAGCGCGAAGAGCAGGATCGCGCCTTGCAGCACCGGGTAGTCGCGGGCCTGGACCGCCTGCAGCGCCAGCTGCCCCAGCCCCGGCCACGAGAAGACGATCTCCACGACCACCACCCCCGACAGCAGGTAGGCCAGCTGCACGCCGGTCACCGTGACCAGCGGCAGCAGCGCGTTGCGGAGCACGTGCCAGGTGAACACCTGCCGCGTCGGCAGCCCCTTGGCCTGCGCGGTGCGCACGTGGTCGGCGCCGAGCGCCTCGAGCATGCTGGACCGCACGAACCGGGTGATCACCGAGCCCGACACCACGCCGGTCACCAGCGCCGGCATGAGCAGCCGCTGGAGCCACCCGCCCGGGTCCTCGCTCAGCGGGACGTAGCCGCCCGACGGGAGCCAGCCCAGCGTCCCGGCGAAGATCAGGATCAGCACGATGCCCATCCAGAAGTCCGGCACCGAGATGCCGAACTGGCTGATCACGGTGGCCGCGCGGTCGACGAGCGAGCGCGGGCGCAGCGCCGAGATCGTGCCCAGCGGGACGGCGATGAGCAGCGCCACCAGGATGGAGGCGAGCGCCAGCGTCAGCGTCGCCGGCAGCCGCTCGGCGATCTGGGAGGTCACCGTCTCGCCGCTGCGGAAGCTCACCCCCAGGTCGCCGGTGAGCGCCCGGCCGAACCAGCTGAAGAACTGCTCGAACAGCGGCTGGTCCAGCCCCGACCGCTCGCGCAGGGCGTCGTAGCTCTCCTGGGAGAACCGGGTGCCCAGCGCGAGCCGCACCGGATCGCCTGGTACCAGGTGCACCAGGCCGAACACGATGACGCTCACTCCGGCGAGGACGACCGCGGACTGGCCGATCCGCCGGAGGACGTAGCCGGTCAGGGCAGCTCCACGCCTTCGAAGTTGATGGCCTTGTCGGCCCGGATCTCGTACCCGGAGAGCCCCGGCGCCCAGGCCTGGACGACGTCGGGGTTGTAGAGGTACAGGTAGGAGACGTCGTCCACGATCAGCTTCGCGGCCTGGTCGTAGAGCTCCTTGCGGGCGTTCTCGTCGGTCTCCGTGGATGCCTGGGTGAGCAGCTGGTCGACCTGCGGGTTGCTGTAGCCCTGGTAGTTGCTGGAGCCGTCGGTGATGTGCTGGGCGTGGTAGAAGTCGAACGGGTCGATGTTGCCCAGCCAGCCGAGCATGAAGGCGTCGAAGTCACCCTGCGCCTGCCGGTCCAGCCAGGTGGCGAAGTCCACGGTCTGGACGTCCACCTCGATCCCGATCGGCTCGAGCT
Source organism: Blastococcus sp. SYSU DS0510 (assembly GCF_054050835.1). Lineage (NCBI taxonomy): Bacteria > Bacillati > Actinomycetota > Actinomycetes > Geodermatophilales > Geodermatophilaceae > Blastococcus > Blastococcus sp. SYSU DS0510. Next base: position 8,002 of record NZ_JBJHAC010000025.1, read on the forward strand.
GGCTGGCGATGACCTGCGCGGCGGTGACGGTCTCCGGGAACTCGTCGGTGACCATCAGGCCCATGGTGATCGGGGTCTGCACCCCGGCCTGCTCCAGCAGCGCCGTCGCCTCTTCCACGTTCGGCTCGAAGGGCGCGTAGTCGTAGTAGTAGAAGCTGTCCTCGGGGATGGCGGTCTGGTTGGGCTGCGCCGCCCCGAACCGGGCCGCCTCGGTCACCGCGCCGCGGTCGATGGCGGTGGCGATCGCCTGGCGCACCAGCGGGTTGCCGAAGGGCTCCCGGTCGTAGTTCATGCTCATGTACCAGTAGTCCACGCTGGGCGTGGTCGCGAGCTCGACGGCGTCGTCACCTTCGAGGGACTCGATCTGCTGCGGCGGGATGTTGTCGGTCCACTGCACCTCGCCGTTCTGCAGCGCGGTCAGCGCCGCCGCCGGCTCGGTGATGTAGGTGAACTCGACGCCGCCGATGCTGGGCGCGCCGCCCCAGTAGTCCTCGTACGCGGCGAGCTCGGTGCTGCTGGCGTCGGAGCTCTCCAGCGTGAACGGGCCGGTGCCGACCGCCTCGGTCGTGAGGTCGTACTCCTCGGCCGCGCCCTCCGGCAGGATCGCCATGCCCTTGAAGGCGCCGATCAGGGCGGGCAGGTTCGGCGTCGGCTGGCTGACGGTGATCTCGACGGTCTGCGGGTCGACGGCCTCGACGCTCTCGACCGTGGCGAACCGGTAGGCGTTGTTGAGCTCCTCGTCGATGATCCGGTTGTAGGAGTAGACGACGTCCGCGGCGTCGAACTCGCTGCCGTCGTGGAAGGTGACGCCCTCCCGCAGGTTGAACGTCCAGGTCAGCCCGTCCTCGCTGACCTCCCAGTCGGTGGCGAGGCTCGGCTCCATCGTCAGGTCCTGCGCGTTCGGGACGACGAGGGTGTCGTAGACGTTCTCGAGCACCTGGAAGCTCGGGTAGGCGCTGGTCACGTGCGGGTCGAACTGATCGGGCTGGGCGCTCACCGCGGCCACGAGCACGTCGCCGCCGCCCCCGCCGCCGCCGGCACCGGTGTCGACGCTCTCGCCGCCACCGCTGCACGCACTGAGGGCGAGCGCACCGACGGCGCCCAGGGAGATCAATCGAGTGGTGCGCACGGGAACCTCCGCGGTCGGGGCAGGTCGTCCACCCCGACCTTGCTCCCGTACCCGCAGGTTGGCGACTCGGGGGAAAGGGATCGTTGCCGGTTCGAGACCCGCCGGTGGACGCGCGGGGGCAAGTGAGCCACCTCACAATCGAGGCGTCACACCGTCGTCCCGTCGAGGTGCCCCATGACCGACGCCCGCCCTCCGCACCGCGCCCGCATCCCCCGCGACCGGGAGCACGACTACACCGACGAGATGGCGCACAAGCGGCAGGCCTTCGTCGCCGAGCAGACCGGCGCCGGGCTCGACCACGTCGGCCGCTACTCCATCGACCCCGCCGTGCTGCCCGGCAACGTCGAGAACTTCACCGGGGTCGCCCAGGTGCCCCTCGGCCTGGCCGGGCCGCTGACGCTGCGGGGCGAGCACGCCCGGGGCGACTTCTTCGTGCCGATGGCCACGACGGAGGGCACGCTGGTGGCCAGCTACAACCGCGGGATGCGGCTGATCGCCGAGTGCGGCGGCGCGCGGACCACCGTCGTGGACGACCACATGCAGCGCGCGCCCGCCTTCGTGCTCGAGGACGCCCTGGCGGCGCGGGAGTTCGGCCGCTGGGTGGACGAGCACGTCGACGGCATCCGGGCGGCGGCCGAGGCCACGACCCGCTCGGGGAAGCTCACCTACATCGGCCAGCACCAGATCGGCCCGCTGCGGTACCTGCGGGTCAACTACACGACCGGCGACGCCGCCGGCCAGAACATGACCGGCAAGGCGACGCTGGCCGCCTGCGAGTGGATCCGCGAGAACCACCCCGACCATCCGCGCTACGTCCTCTCCGGCGCGATCGACACCGACAAGAAGCACTCGCAGATCAACATGCTGATGACGCGGGGCAAGCGCGTCGTCGCCGAGGTGACGATCCCCGACGAGGTGCTGCGGCGGCTCACCGGCGTCGGCACCCGGCAGTTGTTCGAGTACCGGCAGATCGGCATGGCCGGCGCCTTCATGTCCGGGGCGGCCTACAACGGCGCGCACGCCGCCAACGGGCTGACCGCCATGTTCATCGCCACCGGGCAGGACGCCGCCAACGTCGCCGAGTCGCACTCCGGCGTCACCTACACCCAGCTGCTGGAGAACGGCGACTACTACTGGTCGACCACGCTGACCTCGCTCATCGTCGCCACGTACGGCGGGGGCACGGGGCTGCCCACCCAGCGCGAGTGCCTGGAGGTGCTCGGCTGCTACGGCAAGGACAAGGTGCAGAAGTTCGCCGAGATCTGCGCCGGGGTGGTGCTGGCCGGCGACATCTCGCTCACCTCCGCGATCCTGGCCGGTGACTGGGTCACCAGCCACGACGCGCTCGGACGCAACCGGTAGCCGCAGGCCGCCCCGGCCACGAGACTGCCCGGGTGGAGCTCACCTGCCGCCCCCTGACGCTGCACCTGCGCGACACCTTCACGATCGCCCGCTCCTCGGTGGACACCGAGGAGGTGCTCGTCGTCCGGGTCGACGAGGGGGGCGTCCGCGGGTACGGCGAGGGCGCGCCGGTCGCCTACTGGGGGGAGTCGGTGGCCGCGATGGACGACGCCGTCGCCGCGGACGGGCCCGCGCTCCTGGGCGGGGACCTCCGCGACGTCGAGGGCATCGCCCGCCGGCTGCGGGCCTGGGACGGCCCGCAGGGCGCGAAGATGGCTCTCGACGGCGCGGTGCACGACTGGGTGGGCCGTCGCTACGGGCAGCCGGTCTGGCGGCTGCTGGGGCTGGACGGGGTCCTCCCGCCCACCAGCTTCACGATCGGCATCGCGTCGGTGGAGGAGACGGTCGCCCGTGTGCGGCGTGCCCCGGGGTTCGCCGTCTACAAGGTGAAGGTGGGCGGGCCGGGCGACCTGGAACGGCTGGCGGCGATCCGCTCGGTCACCGACGCCCGGCTGCGGATCGACGGCAACGAGGGCTGGACGTTCGACCAGGCCCGCGAGCTGCTGCCGCGGCTGCGCGAGCTGGGCGTCGAGATGGTCGAGCAGCCCTTCCCCGCCGGCGACCTGGACTCCTTCGCCCGCTACCGGGAGCTCCCCGACCGGCTGCCGGTGTTCGTCGACGAGGGCTGCAAAGACCTCGCCTCGGTGCCCGCCGTCGCCGGCTACGCGGACGGCATCGTGGTGAAGCTGGCCAAGTGCGGGGGCATCCGCGAGGCGCAGCGGATGCTGGCGGCGGCCGCGGCGCTGGACCTCCGGGTGATGCTCGGCTGCATGATCGAGTCGCAGCTCGGCATCGCCCAGGCGGCGCAGCTCGGCCCGCTGGCCGACCTGGTGGACCTCGACGCCCACCTGCTCGTCTCGGACGAGCCCTTCACGGGTCTGGGGCTCGAGGCCGGGCGGGTCGTGCTGCCCGACGCACCCGGCCTCGGGCTCGAGCCGGCCGGGGAGGTGGCGTGAACGGGGAGCGGCTGGCCGTCCTGACCGGCGGGCAGCTGTCGGAGTCCTACGCCAAGACAGCGCACGGGGTGCTCCGCTACGGCACCCGCGAGGTGGTCTGCGTGATCGACCCCGCGCACGCCGGGCGGCGGGCGGTCGACGTGGTCCCCTTCTGCGCCTCCCCCGCCCCCGTGGTCGCCGACGTCGCGGCCGCCCGGGAGCTCGGCGCGACGACGGTGCTGCTCGGGGTCGCACCGCTCGGCGGCCGGCTGACGGCCGCCTGGCGGGAGACGCTGCTGACCGCCCTCCGGCTCGGCCTGCACGTCGAAGCCGGGCTGCACACCGACCTGGGCGCCGATCCGGAGCTGGCGGCCGCCGCCCGGGCGGCCGGGGTCTCGATCCGCGACCTGCGCGCGGTCCCCGACGACCTCGGCGTCCCGCTCACCGGGCCGGTCGGCGCCCGGGTGGTGCACACCGTCGGCTCGGACTGCGCGATCGGGAAGATGAGCGTCGTCCTGGAGCTGGACCGGGCCGCGCGGGACCGGGGGCTGCGCTCGGTCTTCGTGGCCACCGGGCAGACCGGCGTCGCGATCTCCGGCTGGGGCATGGCCGTCGACCACGTGATCTCCGACTTCACCGCCGGCGCCGCCGACCGGCTGGTGCGGGAGGGCGCCGAACGGGGTGACCTGCTGTGGCTGGAGGGGCAGGGCTCGATCTACCACCCGGCCTACTCGGGCGTGACCCTCGGCCTGCTGCACGGGTCGTCGGCGGACGCGCTGGTGCTGTGCCACCGGGCGGGGCGCACCGCGATCGCCGACTACCCGGGCACGGCGCTCCCCCCGCTCGCCGAGATCGTGCGCGGCTACGAGCAGGCCGCCGGCTGGGTGCGCCCGGCGCGGGTCGCCGCCGTCGCCGTGAACACCGCCGGGCTCGACGACGTCGCCGCGCGGCGTGCCGTGGACGCCGCCGCGGGAGAGACCGGGCTGGTCACCGACGACGTCGTCCGCTGGGGCCCCGACCGGGTGCTCGACGCCGTGCTGGCCGTGCTGGACCGGTAGCGATCAGCCGTCGACGGTGACGTCGTTCCAGGGGAGCTGCGGCTCCACCCACGGGAAGACGACGAAGAGCAGCAGGGCGCAGACGGCGAGCGCGAGGACGAGCGACTGCGCCGCCCTCAGGCCCGTGCCGCCGGGCAGTTGCCGCCAGATCCAGCCGTACATGCGGTCCTCCGGTGTCCGGATCAGCCCTCGCGCAGCACGGGCGGGCCGTCGGGCATCTCCGACTTGGGGATGCCCGCGCCGTCGAGCCGCGCGTGGATGATCAGCCGCTCCCGCGCGGAGAAGCGCGGGTGGCAGGTGGTGAGCGTGAGGTAGGCGCCGGTCGGGCCGACCGCCGGGTCGGCGGTCGGCGTCGGGGCGATCACCGACACGTCGGAGGGGGAGACCACGTGCCGGCCCGGGATGCCGGTCGGGTCGGCCTCGAGATCGCCGGTCGCCGGGTCGCCCAGGACGCGGTAGACGAACCAGGTGTCCACGGTCTCGACGACGATCGGATCGCCGGGGGCGAGCGCGTCGAGCTCGAGGAAGGGCGAGCCCTTGCCCACCCGGTGGCCGGCGAGCGCGACGTTGCCGGGCTGCCCCGGCATCGCGGTGCCGACGTAGTGGCCGGGCCCCTGCGAGAGCTCGCCCTCGGTGGTGCCCTCCAGGACCACGCGGGCGTAGTCCTCGCCCAGCCGCGGGATGCGCAGCACCCCGAAGGCGTCCCCGATCTCGACCTGGACGAGGCCCGCCTCGGCGGGGGCGTTCCGCCACTCCTCCTGCAGCTCGGCGCTCAGCTGGTCCTGGCGCCGCTCGGTGAGCAGGTCGGTGACGTAGACCTCGTAGACGACGAAGAGCAGCAGCACCAGGCCGGCGGTGACCATCAGCTCGCCGATCCCGCGGGACACCACCTGCCACCGCGGCTCTCGGCGCCGCGGCGGGGCGGCCTGCTCCTCGCCGTCCTCGTCCTGCCAGGAGGTGCCGTGCCAGGACCGGCCGTCCGAGGAGGGGTCGTCCCAGGTGCCGTCGTCCGCGGTGAGCTCGTCCCAGTGCTCGTCCCACGGCCCGTCGTCCCACGGGCGCTCGGCCGGGCGCGCCCCGGCCACGGTGCCGACCGGGCCGCCGTCGGGTGCGGGGATGGCATCGTGCCGCGGGCCGGCCACCGGAGGCACCGGCGGGCGGGCGGTCAGCGGCAGGACGTCCGGGTCGGCGCCGGCGTCCCACCGCAGCGCCGGACGGGTGTCGTCCTCGCGCCGTCCCCGGTCCGGGTCCGCCATACCGTGCCCCCGGTCGTTCGGCTGCGGCGCCCGCCAGAGGCGCGTCGGGCCGATGTTAAGTGACGGAACCGCTGCTCAGCGTGATGCGACGCGCCGGGCACGGGCGACGTCACCACCCCCGGACGACGGTCGCGCTCTGCCCCGCCCACGTGGGCAGAGCGCGACACCAGCGTCACAGCTGCCCGGTCGGCTGCCCGTCAGCGGAGCTGCACGCCGGAGATGGCGCGGGCGATGACCAGGCGCTGGATCTCCGAGGTGCCCTCGAAGATCGTGTAGATCTTGGCGTCGCGCGCCATCCGCTCGACGGGGTACTCGCGGGTGTACCCGTTGCCGCCGAGGATCTGCATGGCCTTCTCCGTCACGCGCACGGCCGTCTCCCCTGCCACCAGCTTCGACATCGAGCCCTCGGCGGCAGTGAACTGCTGGCCGTTGCGGGCCATCCACGCCGCGCGCCACACCAGCAGGCGGGCCGCGTCGATCGAGGTCTTCATGTCAGCGAGCATGAAGGCGATCGCCTGGTTCTCGATGATCGGCCGGCCGAACTGCACCCGCTGCTTGGCGTAGTCCAGCGCGTAGTCGTAGGCGGCCCGCGCCACCCCGACCGCCTGGGCGCCGACCGCGGGGCGGGTGCGCTCGAATGTCGCCATCGAGGGCTGGGTGCGCCCGCTCCGCACGCCCTCGCGCGCGCGTGCCAGCCGCTCCTCGAGCCTCTCCCGCCCGCCGAGCAGGCAGTCGCCGGGGATCCGGCAGCCGTCCAGCACCACCTCGGCGGTGTGCGAGGCGCGGATGCCGTGCTTGAGGAACTTCTGGCCCTGGCTGATGCCCTTCGTGCCCGGCGGGACGACGAAGCTCGCGTGCCCGCGCGCCTTCAGCTCCGGGTCGACGACGGCGGTGACCACGTGGATGTCGGCGATCCCGCCGTTGGTGGCCCAGGTCTTGGTGCCGGTGAGCACCCACTCGTCGGTCGCCTCGTCGTAGACGGCCCGGGTGCGCATGGCGCCGACGTCGGAGCCGGCGTCGGGCTCCGACGAGCAGAACGCGGCGACCTTCGGCTCGCTCTCGGTCCCGAACATCGCGGGGATCCACTGCCCGACCTGCTCGTCGGTGCCGTTGGCCCGCACGGAGGCGGCGGCGAGCGTCGTCCCCACGATGGCCAGCCCGATCCCGGCGTCGCCCCAGAAGAGCTCCTCCATGGTGAGCGGGATGCCGAGACCGGACTCGTCGAACCACTGGGTGGCGAAGAAGTCCAGCGAGTACAGGCCGATCTTCGCGGCCTCCTGCAGGACCTCCCACGGGAAGTCCTCCCGCTCGTCGTACTCGTGCGCGGCCGGGCGGACGACGTCCGCGGCGAACTCGTGGACCCACTTCTGCAGCTCGAGCTGGTCCTCGGTGAGGTCGAACGACACGGCCATGCGGAGCTCCTCGATTCGGTCCGTCGCGTTGATCATCGGCATCCGGCTGCGCCCAGCGGCGTGTCGGCCGACCAGACGCCGATGATCAACGACGGGGGTGACCTCAGGTCACAGGGGGCGGATGGTGGCGACGAGGTGCTCGGTCCCGCTCGCCGCGTTGCGGACGGCGGCGTCCCAGCCACCCTCGGCCTGCTCCGTGGCAAGCGTGACCGTGGAGGGCAGGAACAGCGGCTTGCGGAAGGCGACGTCGACCGTCAACGCCTCGGGCAGCCGGTTCTCCAGCGCCGCCAGCACGCGGGCCTTGACCCACATGCCGTGCGCGATCGCCCGCTTGAAGCCGAACGCCTTGGCGGACAGCCCCGAGAGGTGGATCGGGTTCACGTCCCCGGAGACCTTGGCGTAGCGGCGACCGGCATCGTCGGGGACCCGCCAGGTGGCGACCGCCCGCTCCAGGCTGCCCACCGTCACCGTCACATCGGATTCCGGCGCGCCGTCGGGTGCGGCCGCCCCGCGCGCCAGGTAGGTCGACCGGGAACGCCACACCTCGGCGCCGCCGGCGCGCACCGACGCGCAGAGGTCGACGGTCGCCCCGCTCCGGTGCCGCGCGAACCGCTCCGCCCACACCTCGAGGTCGAGCGCCTCGGTGGTGGCGATCGGGCGCAGCAGGTCGATGCGGTTGCGCACGTGCACCAGCCCGGGCAGGGCGAGCGGGAACGCGCGGTCGCTCATCAGCGCCAGCTGCAGCGGGAAGGTCAGCACGTGCGGGTAGGTCGCCGGCAGCGTGTCGGCGAGCGGGAAGCCGCAGACCCGCGCGTACGCGGCGAGGTCGGTCGGGTCCACGGTCACGCCGGTGCGCGCGAAACGGGTGTCGGGGAGCTCCCCGCCCCGGCCGCGCGCGGTGAGCGCCGCCTGGGCGAAGAGCGCCGCCATGTTCGGCGGCCCGTCCAGGACGGTTCGTGCAGCGGAGGACTCGGCCATCAGGCCCCCAGCAGCGACTGGCCGCAGACCCGCACGGTCTGGCCGTTGACCCCGGCGCTGGCCGGCTGCGCCAGCCAGGCGATCGTCTCGGCGACGTCGACCGGCAGCCCGCCCTGCTGCAGCGAGTTGATCCGCGACCCGATCTCCCGGGTGCCGAAGGGCATCTTCGCCGTCATCTCGGTGACGATGAAGCCCGGCGCGACGGCGTTGATCGTGGCGCCCCGGCCGGCGAACTCCGGCGCCCAGGCCCGCACCATGCCGATGACGCCGGCCTTGCTCGCCGCGTAGTTGGTCTGGCCGCGGTTGCCGGCGATGCCCGACTGCGAGGAGACGCAGACGACGCGGGCGTCCGGCCTCAGCACGCCGTCGGCGTCCAGCAGCGCCTGCGTGAGGTCCAGCTGCGCCTGCAGGTTGACCGCCATGACGGTGTCCCAGCGGGCGGCGTCCATGTTCACCAGCAGCTTGTCGCGGGTGATGCCGGCGTTGTGGACCACGATGTCCACGCCCCCGTGCCGCTCCCGCAGGTGCTCGACGAGCCGCTGCGGGGCGTCCGAGGCGGTGATGTCGAGCTGCAGCGACGTCCCCCCGATCTCGTTGGCAACCCGGGCCAGGGCGTCCCCGGCGGCGGGGACGTCGACGGCGACCACGTGGGCGCCGTCGCGAGCCATGACCTTCGCGATGGCGGCGCCGATGCCGCGCGCCGCACCGGTGACGACGGCGACCTTGCCGGCCAGCGGCCGCTCCTCGTCCGGGTTCACCGGGACGTCCGCCGCCGAGAGGGTGACCAGCTGGCCGTCGACGTAGGCGGAACGGCCGGAGAGGAAGAAGCGGAGCGGCGCGGCGAGCGAGCCCTCGGCGCCGTCGGGCACGACGAGCGCATTCGCCGTCGAGCCGTTCAGCAGCTCCTTGCCGATGGAGCGGACCAGTCCGTCCACGGCCTGGCGCGCCGCCGCCTGCGCCGGGGTGGCGGCATCCGCGGGCGGGTCGGCGAGGACCAGCACCCGCCCGGAGGCCCGCAGCCGCTTGATCGCCGGCGCCAGGACGTCGCGCGCGCTGGCCAGGTCGCCCGGCGAGGCCAGCCCCGTGGCGTCGAGGACCACCGCGCCGAGCTTCTCGCCGTCGGCCGCCCCGTCGGCGGTCACCGGCGACCGCACGGTCACGCCGGCGTCCCGGAGGACGGCGGTCACGGTCTCGACCAGCCGGCCCGCGCCGGCCGAGCCGACCACCACCGGGCCCGGGAGCAGGGGCTCCCCGGGCTCGTAGCGGCGGAGCTCGACCGGGCGCGGCAGGCCGAGTTGCTTGGTGAGGGTGGTGCCGAAGCCGGAGTTGGCGAAGTTCGTGTACCAGTCAGCCACTGAGAGCTCTCTTCTTCCGGAGGTGTGTGGGTGGGGTGCGGCCGGAGGCCGTCCGGTTCCCCACCGGAGGTGTGTGGGTCAGGACTCGAGGATCGCGACGACGCCCTGACCGCCGGCGGCGCAGATGGAGATCAGGCCGCGCTTGCCCGGGCCCGCCTCGTGCAGCATCTTCGCCAGGCTCGCCACGATCCGGCCGCCGGTCGCGGCGAACGGGTGCCCGGCGGCCAACGAGGAGCCGTTGACGTTCAGCTTCGCCCGGTCGATCGGACCCAGCGGCGCGTCGAGGCCCAGCTTGTCCTTGCAGAACGCGGGGTCCTCCCAGGCCTTCATCGTCGCGAGCACGGTGGACGCGAACGCCTCGTGGATCTCGTAGAAGTCGAAGTCCTGCAGGGTCAGGCCGTTGCGGGCCAGCATCACCGGCACGGCGTAGACCGGGGCCATGAGCAGGCCCTCGCCGCCGTGCACGTAGTCGACGGCGGCGGTCTGCGCGTCGACCAGGTGGGCCAGCACCGGCAGCCCCTTGGCCCGCGCCCACTCGTCGGAGGCCAGCAGCACGGCCGAGGCCCCGTCGGTGAGCGGCGTCGAGTTGCCCGCGGTCATCGTGGCGCGCTCGCCCTTGCCGAAGACCGGCGTCAGCTTCGCCAGCTTCTCGACACTCGAGTCGGGGCGCAGGTTGTTGTCGCGGGCGAGGCCGAGGAACGGCGTCACCAGGTCGTCGAAGAAGCCGCGCTCGTAGGCGGCAGCCATGCTCCGGTGGGAACGGGCGGCGAGCTCGTCCTGCTCCTCGCGCCCGATCTCCCACTCCTCCGCGGTGATCGCGGCGTGGTCGCCCATGGCCAGGCCGGTGCGCGGCTCGGCGTTGCGCGGGATCTCGGGCGCCAGCATGCCCGGGCGGATCCGTGCGAGGGCCTTCAGCCGGTCCTGCACCGTCTTCGCGCTGTTGAGCGAGATGAGCACGCGGCGGAGGTCCTCCCCCACGGCCAGCGGCGCGTCGGAGGTGGTGTCCACCCCGCCGGCGATCCCGGACTCGATCTGGCCCAGCGCGATCTTGTTGGCGACGAGGATCGCGGCCTCCAGCCCGGTGCCGCAGGCCTGCTGGACGTCGTAGGCCGGCGTGGTGGGCGACAGCTTCGAGCCGAGCACCGCCTCGCGGGTGAGGTTGAAGTCTCGCGCGTGCTTGAGGACGGCGCCGGCGACGACCTCGCCCACCGACTCACCCTGCAACCCGAAGCGGGCGACGAGCCCGTCGAGGGTCGCGGTGAGCATGTCCTGGTTGGACGCCTGGGCGTAGGCGGTGTTGGACCGGGCGAACGGGATCCGGTTGCCGCCGACGATCGCCGCCCGGCGGGTGGCGGGCTTCGCGTTCTCAGCCATGGGGACCTCCGTGGTGGGGGATGGGTGGCCGGTACCGACAGTACCCGGTACCGTCGGTGCCGTGAAACTCGAGGCGATGGACCCGTCGTCGCAGCCGGACGCCCCGGCAGGCCGCCGGCGTCGGGCCGGCGGGGACACCCAGGGGCGCGCCGAGCACCGGGCGGGGGCGGCCGCCGCCCGTGCGGCTGCTCCCCGCGACCGGCGCGACTCCCGGTGGGACGAGCACCGCCGGGCCCGCCGGGCCGCGCTGGTCGACGCGGCGGTCGTCGCGGTCGGCCGGCACGGCGCCGGCGTGGGCATGGACGAGATCGCGGCCGTGGCCGGCACCAGCAAGACCGTCGTCTACCGGCACTTCGCCGACCGCAGCGACCTGCACGTCGCCGTCTGCACCCGGGTCGCCGAGCAGCTGGTGCCGACGCTGCGCGCCGCGATGGGCAGCTCCGACCAGCCGCGCGACATGCTCGGCGCCGCCGTCGAGGCCTACCTGGCGTTCCTCGAGGCCGATCCGGAGCTGTACCGCTTCGTCGTCCACGGCCCGACTGGCCCGGCCGACGCCGACGACCCGATCACCGGCCTCTCCGACCTCGTCGGTGACCAGGCGGCCGCGATCCTGGCCCCGGCGCTCGAACGGGCCGGCCGCGACCCGGTCGCCGCCGCGCCCTGGGGCCACGCCGTCGTCGGCCTGGTCCGCGCCGCCGCCGACTGGTGGCTGCGCGCCGGCCGCCCCATGCCGCGTCGCGACCTGGCCGCCCACCTCACCGAACTCGCCTGGGCCGGACTCTCCGGCGTCGTGACCCCCGACCCCCGCAAGGAGGACCTGTGACGAGCACCCTGCCCCCCACGGTCGACCCGGCCCGCCTCCAGGAGGCGCTCGACGGCCGCTGGGCGCACGTGCGCCGCGACGCCCGCGAGAACCTGCACGACCCGGAGATGCTCCCGGTCTACGGCGAGTCGATGGCCGAGGCGCGGGAGCGGGTGACCCGCATGGCGGCGAAGCTCGCGGAGTCCGGCCGGGTTACCCTCGGCTTCCCCAAGGAGTTCGGCGGCGAGGCCGACGCCGGCGGCTCGGTCGTCTCCATCGAGATGCTGGCCTTCGTCGACCTCTCGCTCATGGTCAAGGCCGGCGTCCAGTGGGGCCTGTTCGGCGGGGCGGTGCAGCTGCTCGGCACGCGCCGGCACCACGAGACCTACCTGCGCGACATCATGAGCTTCGACCTGCCCGGCTGCTTCGCGATGACCGAGACCGGGCACGGCTCCGACGTCCAGCAGCTGCGGACCACGTGCACCTACGACCCGGAGACGCAGACGTTCGACCTGCACACCCCGCACGAGGCGGCGCGCAAGGACTACATCGGCAACGCGGCGAGGGACGGCCGGATGGCGGTGGTCTTCGCGCAACTGGTCAGCCAGGGGAGGAACCACGGGGTGCACGCCTGGCTGGTGCCGATCCGGGACGAGGACGGCAACCCGATGCCCGGCGTCACCATCGGCGACGACGGCCCCAAGGCCGGGCTGCTCGGTGTCGACAACGGCCGGCTCACCTTCGACCACGTGGCCGTGCCGCGGGACATGCTGCTCGACCGCTACGGCCAGGTCGCCGCGGACGGCACCTACACCTCGAGCATCGAGAACGAGACCCGGCGCTTCTTCACCATGCTCGGCACCCTCGTGCGGGGCCGGGTCAGCGTCGGCGGCTCGGCGGCGTCGGCCACCAAGCTGGCGCTCGACATCGCCGTCCGCTACGGCAACAGCCGTCGCCAGTTCGCCGCTCCCGGCGAGGAGCGCGAGATCGTCATCAACGACTACCTCGTGCACCAGCGCAAGCTGCTGCCGGCGCTGGCGAGGACCTACGCGCTGCACTTCGCCCAGAGCGAGCTGGTCAGCACCATGCACGACCTCCAGACGGCGGTGCACGAGCACGGCCAGGAGGTCGATGAGCACGCGCAGCGGGAGCTCGAGTCCCGCGCCGCCGGCCTCAAGGTGGCCCAGACCTGGCACGCCACCCGCACCATCCAGATGTGCCGTGAGGCGTGCGGCGGCGCGGGCTACCTGCAGGAGAACCGGCTCCCCCACCTCAAGGCGGACACCGACGTCTTCACCACCTTCGAGGGCGACAACACCGTCCTGCTGCAGCTGGTGGCGAAGGGCCTGCTCACCGGCTACCGCGACACCTTCGGCTCGCTCGACGGCTGGGGCCGGATCGGCTTCGTCGCGGACATGGTCCGCGAGACCGTGCTGGAGCGGACGGCGGCGCGGGCGCTGATCCAGCGGCTCGTCGACGCCGTCCCCGGCCGGGACGACGAGGTGCCGATGCTCGACCGCGGCTGGCAGCTCAAGATGTTCGAGTTCCGCGAGAAGCACGCGCTCGAGGGCGCGATCCGCCGCCTGCGGAGGAACTCGACGATCGAGGGCATGGCCCCGTTCGACATGTTCAACGACGTCCAGGACCACGTCCTGAAGACGGCGCAGACGCACATCGACCGGATCGTCCTCGAGGCGTTCGTCGACGCCGTCGACCGCACCACCGACCCCGCCGCGAAGGCGCTGCTCGACACCGTCTGCGACCTGTACGCCCTCTCCACCATCGAGGAGGACAAGGCCTGGTTCCTCGAGCACGGGCAGCTCACCCCGTCGCGCGGCAAGACGCTGACCGCGACGGTGAACGCCCTGCTCAAGGCCCTGCGGCCGCACATCACCACGCTGGTCGACGCCTTCGCTATCCCCGACGGCTGGAAGGCCGCCGCGATCCTGGAGGAGGAGCCGGGCCGGCAGGAGGCGATGGCCGCCCGCGACGCCGAGCTGCGGGCGCAGACCGGCGCGAGCGCCCCCGAGGGCACCGCGACCGCCGTCGAGGTCCCGCCGGGCCAGTAAGAGGACCCCCGTGCCCCCCGGCCCTGCACGGGGGCCGTTCCAGGACGTCACCCGGAGGGGCCGTTCCAGGACGTCACCCGGAGGGGCCGTTGCAGGGCCTCACCGGCTTGCGGCACACGAGGGGTCCGGCGCAGTTGCTCTCTGCCCACTCAGGCGGGGCAGAGAGCGACTGCCCGGAGGAGCGCGGTGCCCAGCCCGGGGACCCGGCGGCCGGGGTGCCCGCCAGCGCATCCACCCGGTGCGGGGGTCAGCCCTCGGGAACGAGCCGGACGGCGAGGACGGCGACGTCGTCCTCGGCGTCCGGCAGGATCATCCGCTCCAGGACGCGGTCGCAGAGCTCGTCGAGGGGCAACCCGCCGCACTCGCCGAGGACCTCCAGCAGCTCCTCGGTGCCCGCGTCGATGTCGCGGTCGCGGCGCTCGACCAGCCCGTCCGTGTAGAGCAGCACCGTCGAGCCGGGGGCGAGGACGGCGACGTGGTCCTCGCGGACGGTCTCCGGCGCGACGCCCAGCAGCAGGTCCGCCTGCTTGCCGTCGAGGAGCACCACGCTGCTGTCCGAGGCGAGCAGCGCCGGTGGCGGGTGCCCGGCGTTGGCCCAGCGCAGCCGCATGCGCCCGGCCTCGTCGCCGGGCTCGGGGTCCAGCTGGGCGACCAGCGCCGTCGCCATCGTGTTCAGCGCCAGCCCCTGGACCGCGCGGTCGAGCTCGGTGAGCACCTCGGCCGGTGAGCCGCCGCTGGAGTAGCTGATGCCCCGCAGCAGGCCGCGGACCTGACCCATCGCCGCCGCGGCCCGGGTGTCGTGGCCGACGACGTCGCCGATCGCCAGCACCGTCGTGCCGCCGCGCTGCAGGAAGGCGTCGTACCAGTCGCCACCGATCTCGGCGCCCTCGGCGGCCGGCACGTAGCGGACCACGATCTCGCAGTGCTCCGGCTGCGGTGGCTCGGTCAGCATGCTGCGCTGGAGCGCGTCGGCCAGATCCCGCTGCTGCTCGTAGAGCCGCGCCTGGTGCAGGGCCAGCCCCGCCCGCCGGCCGATCTCCACCGCCGTGTCCACCTCGGCGTCGCCGAGCGGCCCGCGCTGCTCCCCGGTGAACAGCCCCAGCGCGCCGAGCGCCTGCCCGCGCGCGACCAGCGGCACCACGACGGAGGACGTGGCCCCCAGCCGGGCGAAGAGCTCCCGCGTCACGGGATCGGGCAGCGCGCGCGCCACGTGGTCGCAGTCGATGACCGGCAGCACGACGGGGCGGCCGGTGGCGGTCACCTGCCGCGCGGCGGCCTCCTCGGTCATCTCGGCGACCATCGCGCGCACGTAGGCCTGGACCTCCTCGCGCCGCGCCGGGTCCCGGTGACCGCTGGCCACCCCGTGCAGCCGGCCGGCCTCGTCGGTGACCACGATCCAGCACCAGTCGGCCAGCTCGGGCACCACCAGGGAGGCCAGCCGGCCGATCTGCTGGTCGATGTCCAGCGTCCCCGACAGCACCCGCCCGGCCTCCGCGAGCAGCCGCAGCCGCTGGTTGGCCTGCGCCATCGCCGCGACCGCCGCACCGCGCTCGGCGTCGGACTGCAGCCGCGACACGCTCAGCGCGATCTGCGCGGCCAGTGCCTCGAGCACCTCGACGTCGTCCCCGGTGAAGGTGTGCGCGCTGGTCCAGACGACCAGGAACGAGCCGAGCAGCCGCCCTTCGACCCGCAGCGGGATGGTCGCCAGCGCGTGCAACCCCAGCAGTTCGATGACGGGCTCCAGCGCCGGGAAGCGGGCCACGGCCTCGGCGCGGTCGTCGAGCAGGATCCGGCGTCCGTGCCGCGCCGCGTGCTGGGCCGGCAGCGCGTCGTCCATGGGGAGGATGACGCCGTCGCCGAGCACCCCCGCCTCCGGCACGCTCTCCTCCACCGTGGCCACCATGTTCCCGGTCATGCGCAGCCGCAGCGGGCCGCCCGGGAAGTCGAAGACGGCCAGCGCGCTGGACTCCGCACCCAGCACCTGGGCCCCGCGCAGCGCGATGTCGGCGAGCTGGTCCAGCCGCGCCGCGTTGGCGAGCTCGGCCGCCACCTCGGCGATCGCGGCGGCCCGCTGCACCGCGGTGAGCCGCCGCTGCGCCTGCCCGCGCGCCTCGGTGATGTCCACGGCCGTGCCGAGCACGCGCGCCGGGGCGCCGGTCACGTCGGCCACCACCCGCCCGCGGGCGAGCACCCACCGCGTGACGCCGTCCTCGCGCAGCGCCCGGAACTCGACGGTGTAGTCACCGCGCTCCTCCACGGCGACCCGCATGGCCTCGGCGATGGCGGCGTGGTCGTCGGGGTGCACGTGCGAGACCAGGACGTCGTCGAGCGAGTCGAGCTCGACCGCGGAGTCCAGGCCGAACAGCGCCGCGCACCGGTCGTCCCAGTGGATGGTCCCCGTGCGCAGGTCGCGTTCCCAGATGCCCACCGAGCTCGCCTCGAGCGCGACCTCCAGCCAGGCCCGCGAGGTGCCCACCGCCGACTGCGCGGCCGAGAGCTCCAGCTCGGCGACGACGGAGGCGGCCAGCTGCTCCAGCAGCTCGGCGGCGTCCTCGGACCAGGTGCGCGGCTCGGCGTCGTAGGCCGCCAGCGCGCCCACGACCTGACCCGAGACGGCGGTCAGCGGGGCGCCCAGGTAGGAGAGCACCTGCCCCGACGTGACGGCGGGCAGGTCGGCCACCCGCGCGTCCTCGGTGGCGGCGGAGACGACCAGCGGCTGGCCGGTGCGCACCGTGATGGCGGAGAGCGCCCCGGTGAGGAGGGCCGGGCCGCCCACCACGCCGGCCGGGAGGCCGTACCCCCCGACGACGACGTCGTGGTCGGTGAAGAGCGTGACCTTGACGTGCCCCACCCCGAGCACCCGGGCCGTCAGCGCCGAGAGCCGGTCGAACGCCGCGGGGCCGCGCACCTCCAGCAGCAGCCGGCGCGCCGCGGCGATCCGCAGCGGATCGGTGAGCGGGTCGTCCTCGGACCGACCGTCCGGGACCGCGGCGCCCATCGTGGCCACGCATCCTCCGCCCGGCGTCCGCGCCCCCCTGACCGGGGACGTCCCTGGCACATGCTGGCACGCCGCGCCGCGGGCGCGGGACCGGCGTCCCCGGTGTGCCACGGAAGGACGTCCCCCCGCGGGGTGAGGCGGCAGGGGCCGCGTCAAGGACGGGCCCACCCGCGTCGATCACCTGACCATGCTGGGCACGCCCACGGTCGCTCCGCCGGACTGCCGGCCGCTCCTCGCCGACGCCGACGACCTCACCTTGGTCTTCCAGCCGATCGTCGACCTCGCCACGGCGGGGATCGCCGGCTACGAAGCGCTGGCGCGCTTCCCCGGCGCGGCCGGACCCGACGTCTGGTTCGCCGCCGCCGCCGACGCGGGCATCGCGGCCGACCTCGAGGCGCTGGCCATCCACAAGGCGCTCGCCGCCGTCGACCGGCTCCCGGACGGCACGTTCCTCACCGTGAACGTCAGCCCGCACCTGCTGGGCGCCGACGTCGTCCAGGCCGCCCTGGCGACCCGTCCCGACCTGCACCGCGTCGTCCTGGAGCTGACCGAGCACACGCCGGTCGACGACCTCTTCCTCCTGCGCCGGCAGACCGACGCCCTGCGGCAGCGCGGCGCCCTCATCGCCGTCGACGACGCCGGGAGCGGCTACTCCGGCCTGCAGCAGCTGACCGCCGTGCGGCCGCAGCTGGTCAAGCTCGACCGGTCGCTCGTCTCGGACGTCGACGGCGACCCGGTGCGGATGGCGCTGGTGGAGATGATCGGCGAGTTCGCCGGGCGCATCGACGCCTGGCTGCTGGCCGAGGGGGTGGAGACGCCCGCGGAGCTGGCCGCGTTCACCCGCATCGGCGTGCCGCTCGCCCAGGGCTGGCTGCTGGGCCGCCCGGCGCCGGAGTTCCGGCCGCTGGACCCCGACGTCGCCCGGCTGGTGCGGGCCCACGTGGCCCGCGCCCGGCTGACCGACAGCGTCGCCAGCCTGCTGCGCCCGGTGCGCCAGTGCGGCCCGGGCGAGGAGCCGGCGTCACCGCCCGCCGTCCTGGTGGGACCGCACGGCGAGCCCGCGGCCCTGCTGCTCAGCGACCCGCGGACCGGCGAGGTGCACACCGCCCCGCTCTCGCTGCGGGTGCACCCCTCGACCGGTGTCGGGGACGCCCTGCGCAGGGCGCTCACCCGCCCGGCCGCCCACCGCTTCGACCCCGTCGTCTGCACCGACCCCAGCGGCCACGTGCTGGGGCTGCTGCGCATCGAGGACCTGGCGTCGGCCGCCGGCGCCGACCGCTGACCCACCAGAGGAGCGGCTGAGCCCGTCCGCGGGGGCCGCGGGCCCGCGTGACGGCTGTGATCAGCGGGTCTGCTGCGGGTTTCCCGGGACCCCCCACTGGCCAGACCTGCAGGTGGCATGACACCGTGCCCCCGGCCCGGAATCCCGCGAGACCGGGTGCTCGCACCCCCGCCAGGCGTGGGAGCGGGAACCCCGGTGGCGTTCCGCGCGTCCGGGTGAAGAGCCGGCTGCGTGCCGAGGACACGGCACCGCCACCCCCTACGGAAAGGTTGCTCCATGAACAAGGCTGAACTGGTCTCCGCCATCGCCAAGCGCGCCGACGTCCCGACCTCGACGGTCGACTCGGTCCTCGCCGGCCTCCAGGACGAGCTCGTCGACGCGATCACCCGTGGCGAGAAGGTCGCCGTCTCCGGGCTGATCACGGTCGAGCGCACGCAGCGCTCCGCCCGCACGGGCCGCAACCCGCAGACCGGTGAGTCGATCGACATCCCCGCGGCCAACACCGTCAAGGTGACCGCCGGCTCCAACCTGAAGAAGGCCGCGAGCTCCGTCCCGGTCTGATCCCGGGTCGCGCCCGCAGCCGGGCCGACGCCGACCCCGTGTGTCCGGGCTCACAACGCCGTGAGCCAGGATGCCGGTCGAGGCGTCGCCCGGCGGCGGTCGGCGCCCGGGACCCGGAGGTGCGCGTGAGCGACGAACTGCAGGTGGTCACCGACCCGGCAGAGGTGGGCATGGACCCCGCCCGGCTGGGACGCCTGGACGGCCGGCTGGCCCGCTACGTCGAGGAGGGGCAGCTGCCCGGCTTCCTGGTGACGGTCGCCCGCCACGGGAAGCTGGTGCACGTCGGGCGCTACGGCTCCCGCGACGTCGAGCACGGCCGCCCCGTCGAGCTGGACACCCGGTGGCGCATCTTCTCGATGACGAAGCCGGTCACCTCGGTCGCGGCGATGATGCTGTACGAGGAGGGCGCCTTCCAGCTCTCCGACCCGATCTCGCGGTGGCTGCCGGAGTTCGCCGAGACCCGCGTGTACGTGGCCGGGTCGACGATGAAGCCGGTCACCGCGCCGCAGGTGGAGCCGATCCGGATCTGGCACCTGCTCACGCACATGTCGGGGCTCACCTACGGCTTCCACCACGCCCACCCCGTCGACGCGATGTACCGCGCGATGGGCCACGAGTGGGGCACCCCGCCCGGGGCGGACTCCGCCGAGGTCTGCCGACAGTGGGCCTCGGTGCCGCTGGTCTTCCAGCCCGGCAGCGAGTGGAACTACGGCGTCTCCACCGACGTGCTGGGCCGGCTGGTCGAGGTCGTCTCCGGGCAGCCGCTGGACGAGTTCTTCGAGCAGCGCATCTTCGCGCCGCTCGGCATGGCGAACACGTCGTTCGGGCTGCGCCCCGAGGACGACCCCGACACCCTGGCCCGGCTCTACGCCGCCACCCCCGGCCGGCCGGGGGGCGCGCCCACGGGCTTCGCCCCGCTCGACGCCATGGGTCAGGCGGCGCTGAGCAAGCCCGCGTTCCTCTCCGGCGGCGGCGGGCTCGTCTCCACCGCCGGTGACTACCTGCGGTTCGCGGAGATGCTCCGCAGCGGCGGCTCCTACGACGGCGGCCGGCTGCTCGGGCCGCGGACGCTGGCCCACATGGTCAGGAACCACATCCCCGGCGGGCAGGACCTGGAGACCTTCGGCCGGCCGCTGTTCGCCGAGACGCCGCTGCGCGGGGTGGGCTTCGGCCTCGGGGTCTCGGTGGTGATCGACCCGGTGCGCTACGGCGTCGTCTCCAGCGTCGGCGACTACAGCTGGGGCGGGGCGGCGTCGACGGCGTTCTACGTGGACCCGGTCGAGGACCTGACGGTCGGCTTCTACACGCAGCTGCTGCCCTCGAGCACGCTGCCGGTCCGCACCTACCTGCGCCAGCTGATCAGCCAGGCGATCGTCACCTGACCCGCCCCCGGGGCTGGGATCAGGTGGCCTGATCGTCGGGCGTCCTCCCTCGCGGTGTGCGGTGAGGGAGGACGCCCGGCGGTGAGGGTGGACGGCGGTTGCGAGCCGACCGCCCGCCGGTCAGAGGTAGCGGCGGTAGACGACGGTGGCGACCATCGCCGGCTTGCTGCCGCCCTCGACCTCCACGGTGACGGCGAGGTTCATCTGGATGCCGCCCTCGAACGGCGTCGCCGCCTCGAGCGTGGCGGAGGCCCGCACCCGCGCGCCGACGGGCACCGGCGAGGGGAAGCGCACCTTCTCGGTGCCGTAGTTGACGCCCATCCGGAAGCCGGTGATCTCGACGATCTGCGGCATCAGCGCGGGCAGCAGCGACAGCGTCAGGTAGCCGTGGGCGATGGGCCCGCCGAACGGGCTCTCCTTCTTCGCCCGCTCCGGGTCGACGTGGATCCACTGGTGGTCACCGGTCGCCTCGGCGAACTGGTTCACCTGCTCCTGCGTGATCGTCACCCAGTCGCTGTGGCCCAGGTGCTGACCCACCAGGCCCTGGACCCCCTCGACGCCCTCGGCCGTCGTCTGCGCCATCTGCTCTGCCTCCTCGTGCACGGTCTGGTTGGCTGACTCCACCACACACCACCATGGGACGGGGAGCGGGTTGCTGCGACTGGGGGCGCTCGACGTTCCGGACGGCGCGTTCGTGGTCATGGCGATCGTCAACCGCACCCCCGACTCGTTCTACGACCGCGGGGCCACCTACGAGCTGGCCGCGGCCGTCGAGCGGGTGGACCGGGTGGTCGCCGAGGGCGCGGACATGGTCGACGTCGGCGGTGTGAAGGCCGCGCCCGGCGAGGAGGTCTCCCCCGCCGAGGAGGTGCGCCGGACCGTCGACCTCGTGGCCGCGATCCGTGCCGCGCACCCCGCCCTGCCCATCTCCATCGACACCTGGCGGGCCGAGGTCGCCCGTGAGGCGCTGGCCGCCGGCGCCGACGTCGTCAACGACGCCTGGGGCGGCGTGGACCCGGCGCTGGCGGTCGTCGCGGCCGAGGCCGGCGCCGGCATCGTCTGCACCCACGCCGGTGGGCTGCCGCCGCGCACCCGGCCGCACCGTGTCGCCTACGACGACGTCGTCGCCGACATCGTCACGCGGACGACGGCGCTGGCCGAGGCCGCCGTCGCCGCCGGGGTGGACCGCGAGCGCGTGCTGGTCGACCCGGGGCACGACTTCGGCAAGAACACCCGGCACTCGCTGGAGGCGACCCGCCGGCTGGACGAGCTCGTCGCGACCGGCTGGCCGGTGCTCGTGGCGCTGTCGAACAAGGACTTCGTCGGCGAGACCCTCGACGTCCCGCTGGGCGAGCGGCTCACCGGCACGCTGGCCGCCACCGCGGTGAGCGCCTGGCTGGGCGCCCGGGTGTTCCGCGCCCACGACGTCGCCCCGACCCGGCAGACGCTGGACATGGTCGCCTCGATCCGCGGCACCCGCCCGCCGGTGCGCACCGTCCGCGGCCTCGCCTGACGCGATGACACCGCCGTCCGCGGACGACGCCGCAGCCACGCCGAGCCACGATCAACTCACCTGATCATCGAGCGTCCTCCCTCACGGTGGGCGGTGAGGGAGGACGCGCCGCGATCAGGTCACCTGATCCCGGCGCAGCGGGCCTCGCTAAGTTCCCTTCCCATGTCCGCCACCGGGTTCCTGACCGCCGACGAGCTCAACGACCTGCTGCCGGGCACCCTCCCCGGCCTGCTCGGCATCGTCGTCGACACCCACGAGCCCGGGCGGCTGACGAGCCACCTCGACGTCCGCCCCGAGCTGCTCGCCCCCAACGGCTACCTGCACGCGGGCACCGTCGTAACCCTCGCCGACACCAGCTGCGGCCTGCCCACGCGCGCGCTGCTCCCCGAGGGTGCCAGCGGGTTCACCACGATCGAGCTCAAGAGCAACCACCTGAGCACCGCGCGGGAGGGCCGGCTCACCTGCGAGGCCACCAACGTGCACGCCGGGCGGACCACCCAGGTGTGGGACGCCGTCGTCCGCAACGCCGCCACCGGGAAGACCATCGCGTTGTTCCGGTGCACGCAGTCGGTGCTGTGGCCCCGCTGACCGGGCGAACCCGCCGGTAACCCCCTTGTGAGCGGGGACACCGCGGGTGTGAGACTGGCGCCACACACCATGCGAGGAGGAACACCCGTGGCGCTGTCGAGCCCGTATCCCGACGTCGAGATCCCGAACGTCTCCGTCCCCGAGTTCGTCCTGGCGGCCGGCCGGGAGAAGCCCGATGCACCGGCCCTGATCGACGGCCTCAAGGGCGACGTCATCACGCACGGCCAGCTGGCCCAGTACGTCGACCGGGTCGCGGCCAACCTGCACGCCCGCGGCCTGCGCAAGGGCGACGTCGTCGCCGTCTTCTGCCCGAACACCCCGTGGTTCCCGGTGGTCTTCCACGGCATCGCCGCGGCCGGCTGCGTGATGAGCCCGATCAACTCGCTCTACACGCCCGACGAGATCGCCTTCCAGCTGAAGGACTCCGGCGCGAAGATCCTGATCACCATCGGGCTGTTCCTGGACCGCGCCACGGCGGCCGCGGAGAAGACGCCGCTGGACGAGATCATCGTGCTCGACGGCGCGGAGGGGCACGCCAACCTGTTCGACCTGCTGGGCGCCGACGCGCCGTCGGTCCAGGTGGACATCGACCCGGCGAACGACCTGGTCACGCTGCCGTACTCCAGCGGCACCACCGGGCTGCCCAAGGGCGTCATGCTCACCCACCGCAACCTGGTGGCCAACGTCGCGCAGTGCCGCCCGCTGATCCGGCTGGGCGAGGACGAGCGGATCATCGCCGTCCTGCCGTTCTTCCACATCTACGGCCTGACCGTGCTGATGAACCAGGGCCTGGCGTGGGGCGGCGCCGTCGTCACGCTGCCGCGCTTCGACCTGGAGGACTTCCTCCGCACCATCCAGGACCACAAGATCACCCGCGCGTTCGTCGCGCCGCCCATCCTGCTGGCGATGGCCAAGCACCCGGTGGTCGACCAGTACGACCTGTCGTCGCTGACCTCGATCCTGTCGGGCGCCGCCCCGCTCGACGAGCAGCTCGCGCTGGCCGCCCAAGACCGGCTGCGCAAGGGCGCCGACACCGGCGTCACCGTCGGGCAGGGCTACGGCATGACCGAGCTCTCGCCGGTCTCGCACACCACGCCCGACCCGGGCGCCGAGCCGCCGGGCGTCAGCAGCGAGGTGCCCAAGGGCTCGGTCGGCTACGCGGTGCCCAACACCGAGTGCCGGCTGGTCGACCCGGGCACCGGCCAGGACGCAGCGCCGGGCGAGCGCGGTGAGCTGTGGGTGCGCGGCCCCCAGGTGATGAAGGGCTACCTGAACAACCCCGACGCCACCGCCGGCACCGTCGACAGCGAGGGCTGGCTGCACACCGGCGACGTCGCCGTCGTCGACGAGAACGGCTGCTACACGGTCGTCGACCGCGTCAAGGAGCTGATCAAGTACAAGGGCTACCAGGTGGCCCCGGCCGAGCTCGAGGCCGTGCTGATCAACCACCCGGAGATCGCCGACGCCGCCGTCATCGGCGTGCCGGACAAGGAGAGCGGCGAGGAGCTGCCGAAGGCGTTCATCGTCCGCGCGCCGGGCTCGGAGCTCACCGAGGACGCCGTCATGGCGTACATGTCCGAGAAGGTGGCCCCGCACAAGAAGATCCGCTTCGTCGAGTTCATCGAGCAGGTGCCGAAGTCGGCAGCCGGCAAGATCCTGCGCAAGGACCTCAAGGCCCGCGCCTGAGAACGCCCCGCGACGGCGGTGGGGCCCCGGCACGGCGACGTGCCGGGGCCTCACCCCAGCGGCAGCCCCTTGACCACCCGACCGGCCGTCCGCCCGGCCCGGCGCAGCTCGACCGGTCCCGCGCCCGCCCCGACGACGAGCACCGCGCGCCGCGCGGGGAGCTTCCCGTGGTGCACCGCGACCGCCCCGGCGGCGTCCACCCCGATCCCCACCTCCAGCCGGGAGTCCGTCGCCGCGGCGTGCGCCATCGCCACGGCATCCGGGGATCCGTGCGGCAGCACGACCTCGCGGGTCGGCACCCCCTCCTCCTCCATCCCGGCGTGGAGTTCGCGCAGCACCGTGGCATCGGCATCCGCGTGGCGGTGCACCAGCACCGCCGGGGGCTCCGGTGCCGACCTCCCCGGCGCGGTCACGGCACGGCGGCGGCTGCGTCCACCGGCGCCGCCGGGACGGCGGTGGCCGCCGCGTAGGCGTGCACGAGGCCCGAGGCGACGGCGTTGCGCGGCCCCTCGGTGCCCAGCACGTTCCCGGTTCCGCACACGATGCCGTGACCGGCCAGCGCGTCGGCGATCATGTCCGGGATCTCGAAGTCCAGGGCGGAGCCGCCGAGCAGGACCACGAAGTCGAGGGCTCGCAGGTCCGCGTCCGGCGCGACCTGGCGGAGCGCGCGCAGGGAGTTGACGACGAAGACCCGGCGCTTGGCCTCCCGGCGGACACGGCGCACGCGGTCCAGCCCGTGCCTCGTGACCACCGGGACCGGCCCCTCCGGCGTCATGACCACCACCCGGGCGAACACGTGGGCCGGCAGCGGGTCGGGGAAGAACTGCACCGTCCCGTCCTCGTGGCGGACGTGGAAGAAGCTCTCGACCTTCGCCAGCGGGAACCGCTTGACGCTCTCGGCCACCTCCCGGTCGTCCAGCGCCAGCTCCGAGTCGATGAGCTTGGTGACGAGCTCGCCCGCACCCGCGACGTGCACCGCGGTGCTCCGGCCGGCGCGGTCCACCAGGGCCGCGTCGGTCGATCCGCCACCGAGGTCGAGCACCGCGACCGGCCGGTCCACGCCCGGGGTGGTCAGCGCGCCGCCCACGGCCATCTCGCCCTCGACCCCGCCGATCTCGGCCGGGACGCCCAGCCGGGTGGACACCTCGTCGGCCACCAGCTGCATGCGGCTGCGGCTGGTGCGCACCATCGCCGCCAGCGCGACCGCGTTCTCCAGCGCGACCTCACCCGCCAGCCCGCCGCGCACCTCGGCGGGCACGAAGGTGTCGACGGCCAGGACGTCGCGGATGGCGATCTCCGCCGAGGGGACGCCCGCCTGGCCGGGCACCTCCATGACGTCGGCCATGGTGTCGCGGACCTGGGCCAGCATGCCGCCCACGTGGGTGCCCGGCTCACCGTGCGCGTCGTCGAGCGGCTGGACGCGGGCGAGGGTCGCCATGATCGCCTCCGCACCGGCGTCGACGTCGACCCGCAGGGTCTTGCCGGCACCCCGCAGCTCCAGGACCCCCACCGGGATGCGCCGGTCGGAGACGTCACCCGACGGGGTCCGGATCACGACGGCCGAGCGGTTGCCGGTGAGCGCCCGCGCCACGGGCGACACGTGCCGGGTCTGCTCGGGGTCCAGGCCGAACACGGTGGCCAACCCGTAGGTGTTCGACAGGGTCCGGATGGTGCGACCGGGCGCGGCCACCTCGACCGCGGCGAGCATGCCCAGCGGCACCTTCTCCACCGACGCGACCTCGTCGACCACCGGTATGGGCCGGGAGAGCCGGTTGGTGACCAGGACGGCGTCGTCCCCGGCGAGCACCGCGGCCACGACCTCCACGCCGCGGTCGACCGCCGTGTTGAGGGCGCCGGCGACGTCGTCGAAGTCCCAGCCGTGCGGCACCACGCAGATCACCGGCGTCCCGGCCTCCTGCGCGGCGAGGTCGGTGACCGACACGGTGGTGCCCACCCCGAGCCCCTCCCCGCCCGGGGTGGCCGGGTTGTGCCCGATCATGGTCGATTCGGTGATGATCGTCTCGGTGATCGTCTCCATGGCCAGCCCGCTGATGACCGGCGTCGCCTCGTTGAGCAGCACGACGTGCACGTCGGCGGGATCCCGCCCGGCACGGGCCAGCGCGCCCCGGATCGCGACGAGCGCTCCCGCGCTGTTGTCCGGGGTCCCCTTCACGCCGGTGGTGTGCGTCAGATCGGTGCCCAGGTGGTCGGCCGCGCCGTCCGCACCGATCACGGCGACGCAGGCCTCGGTGGTGGAGTTGCCGATGTCGACGCCGACGACGAGCCGTCGACCGCGCTGACCGGTCACCTCAGCCGGCGGGCCCGAACGCCACCGCCAGCTCGACCGGCTCGCGGTCGTGCTGGATGCACTCGAACTCCTTGAGGTGCAGCAGAGCGGCCTTCGCCTGCCACCGGGGTCGCGCCATCTGGTCGTTGCGGGTCGGTACGGGCTGGGGTGACTCGCCCTTGGCGTACTGGGCTGCGTTCGAGCCGATCATCCGGAACACCGGCGGGTCGAGCAGCGGTGACTGGGGGAAGAGCTCGAGGTTGCTCAGCCGCGCGAGGTCCTTCTGGTGGATCATCGTGGTGCCCCGGGAGAGCAGCCCCACCGAGATCCCCGAGCCGGACAGCTTCGCGGCGGTGTGCGACAGGGCGGCGAGATCGGCGGTCGACCAGACGCGCACGACCCGCGCCGTCACGCCCTGCTCCTCGATGCCGGCGAGCAGCTGACGCAGCACCTCGGCGTGCGGCACCCCGACGATCGTCTGGCTGAAGTGCCCACCGAAGGCCGGGGACACCGCGACCACGACCTCGTCGCCGCGGGTCCCCCGGCCGGCCGGCCCCACCTCGCGGAGCGACAGCGTGCGCTCCGGTCGTGCCGGCGTCGTCTCCAACGTGGTCACGGCTCAGCTCACCTCGGTCTCGGGGTCGGTGGCGGAGGTGACGTGCCGCAGCTTCTTGAGCTGCTCCCACCTCTCGCCCTCCAGCCGGTAGCCCGTGCCGGGCCCGGCGTAGTCGTTGGCGTCGTTGATCGCCGACAGCGGCACGAAGTCGGCGGTGAGGACGGCGGACGTCTGCAACAGGTCCCCGCTCACCCGTTGGCGCAGGACCGCCAGCAGGTTCCCGGCGACGTCGTGGAAGCCGGTGGCCTCCAGTCCCCGCACGAGGTCCAAGCCGGTGATCCCGCGGTCCATCACGGACTGCGCACCCTTGAGGTCGGCGAGCACGTCCCGGAACGGGTAGTCGTTGGAGGAGTTCGCGCGGGTCGCGGCCTCCACCTCCTCGTCGGTGATCGACGGGAGGTCCAGGTGGGCGAAGAGGGCCTGCAGCGCCCGCGCCGCTCTGTTCCGGACGGCGAGGATCTCGTCCTCGCGCACGTGCCGGAGGCCCCCGTCGACCTGGAGGTCGCGCTGGATGGTGTTCCAGTCGTCGTAGTCGTCGGTGTCGAAGTTGGAACCCGCGAACATGTTGTCGGGGTTCGGCACGGCCGAGTAGCCGGAGCAGACGAAGTCGGTGCCCGGCAGCAGCTGCGGCATCAGCCGGGCCACCCGGCGCATCGAGGAGTGGGAGAAGGACTGGTCGTTCCCCGACGCGCACTCGAGGTCGAGCATGCTGGCCACCAGGTTCTCCGCGGCCACCGCGCGGATGCCGCCCGGCACCGCCCCGGGCACGCCGATGCAGCTGATCGACCCGTTCTGCAGACCCTGCACGCCGGCGCCCTTGGCCATGAGGATGCAGCGGATCTCCAGGTAGAGCATGGACCTGCCCTCGGCGTTGCCCATCTGCACCTCCGACCCGGTCCCGGAGGTGAAGCGCATCTTGATGCCGCGGGAGGCGTACGCCGAGGCGAGGAATGCCTTGGACCAGGGGGTGTCGTCGCCGTCGACGAACACCGACTCCGTCCCGTACACGGAGATGGTCTCCGCATAGGCGGTGATGCCGCGCATGCCCAGCTCGAGCTCGGTCGCCTCCTCCAGCGCGCACTGGGTGAGGACGCCACCGCGCCCGACCTGCCCGCCCACCTGCAGCGCGATCGCCACCAGCGGGGCGTACCGCACCACACCCAGCGTCGTCTCCAGCTCGGCGAACCCGCGCAGCGCTCCCTCGGCGGCGTCCACGGCCACCTGGAGCGGGTTGTCGCGGGCGCTGGTGGAGTGGGCCTGGTTCGCCGGCGTGCGGCGGGCCCGCATCTTCTGCATCCCCTGCATGATCTCGACGACGTTCATCAGCTTGACGACGTCGAGGATCTTGGCGGGGGTGAGGCCGCGGGTCACCTGGAGCACGTCGGCGCGGGAGGCCCGGGGGTCGATGAGCATCCGGGCGATCTCGATCGACGGCACGGCGTTGGATGCCTCGGCCGTGGCGACGTCGATCGCGTGGTCGGCGATGAAGGTGTCCATGAAGTCGAAGTCGGCGCGTGCGCGGCCGTCGAGCTCGACGATCCGGCCTTCCTCCACCCGCACACCCGGGGCCGGGTCGAAGGCGCTCTCCATCGCCACGAGGCCCTTCTCGGGCCACTCCTCCACGAAGCCGTCGAGGTTGACCGGCCGCGCCTCGAGGACGTCGGTGCGCCGGGAGCGCCCGGGCTCGTCCGCCGTGCGGGGCTGCGTGGTGGTCATGTCCGCGGTGTCCTCTCGCTCAGCTCGGGGGTGAGGTCTGCGGCCGCGACGTCGTCGGCGGCGGTGGGGGGCACGTCCCCGGAGGCGACCGGGCCGTCGGCGTCGGTGGCGGCGTCGGGGGCCAGCAGGCGGCGCCGGGCGTAGACCTCGGCGGCCTCGCGGACCAGGCCGGCGCAGGTCGGCGCCGAGTACGTGCCCTCCAGCCGGTCGGCGAGCGAGCGCAGCTCCGCACCCGTCGAGGCGCGGGGGCGGAGCGCGTTGTACATCTGCAGCACCTCGACGTCGGGTATCACGGCCATCTCCGCCGCGCGCCGGAAGTTGGCCGCCAGCTGCGGGCGGCCGCTCGCCTCGGCCAGCTGGGCCTGCAGCTCGAGGGTCTGCGGGGCGATCCGCAGGTCGTCGGCCGACAGCTCGCCGGACACCACCGCGGCCATGGTCAGGTCGCTGACCGACTTGCCGGTGGGGGTGCGCAGGAGGTCGGGCCGGTTGATGGACAGCGGGTAGTCGGCGGGGGTCAGCGGTCTGCTCGGTGGCGTGCTCATCCGGCGGCGCTCCTGTGGTGGTCCGGCGCGGGCGTCCAGCCCGGCAACTGTGACAGGCGCCACGTTGCACGCGCGTTGCGTCGGGGGACGGCGGGCACCGGGCCGCGGACCGGCACGACGGGAGGGCTGGCCCCGACGGAGCGTTGGCGGTTTGCTGCCCGCCATGACACCTCGCCTCACCCACGCAGAAGCCCGCCAGGTGCTGGACGCCGGCATCGCCAAGGCCGAAGAGATCGGCCAGCCGATGAACGTGGCCGTCGTCGACGACGGTGGCCACCTGGTGGCCTTCGCCCGGATGGACGGCGCCATCCGGGCCAGCATCGACATCTCCAACCGCAAGGCGGTGACGTCGGCGCTGATGGCCCTGCCGACCGCCGCGCTCATGCCCCTCGTCCAGCCGGGGGCCGAGCTCTACGGCCTCGAGCACACCGCGGGCGGCCTGGTCACCTTCGGCGGTGGGATCCCCCTGCAGCGCGGGAGCGAGATCATCGGAGCGGTGGGGGTCAGCGCCGGATCCGTCGAGCAGGACGTCGTCGTCGCGACGGCGGCCGCGGCTGCGCTCGACGGCCGGCCTGACGCCTGACGCCTGCCGCCTGCCGCCTGCCGCCTGCCGCCACGAGCAGGACCGGCGGTGGCGGGGGTTGCCCGCCCGGCGCGGCCGGGTCGATGATGCGCGGGCGAGGTGTGCTCGGCGGGTGCCCGGCACCGGGCTCGGAGGTGCGGGTGACACGCGGAGCGGCGCCCCGGCTCGGCAGCGCGCGGACGGCACCCGATCCCGTCGCGCACGCCCGCACCCTGAGCAGGGTCTTCGACGCGGTCCTCGCCGGCGACGCGGACGCCCCCCGCCCGCGCCCGGTCGTGTCGGCCTCGTGGCAGCGGAGCCTCGCCGCGCACGTCGACCCCGAGCACCGCACCCCGCCGGTCGTCTACGCGGAGGACGAGCTGCGGGACATCCGGGATGCCCACCCGCTGAACGCGGTGCTCCCCCTCCTGCAGAGCACCCTGGCCAGCATCGCCGACGAGGCCGTGCACGTCATGCTGGTCACCGACGCGGCCGGCAACGTCCTGTGGCGGGAGGGCGCGGCCACCCTGCTCCACCAGGGGGACCGGGTCGGCCTGTTCCCCGGCACGAACTGGAGCGAGCAGGCCATCGGCACGAACGCGATGGGAACGACGCTGGCCGTGGACGAGCCGGTGCAGATCCACTCGGCCGAGCACCTCGTCCGCACCTACCACAGCTGGACCTGCGTGGCCGCGCCCGTGCACGACCCGGAGACCGGCTCGATCCTCGGCGCGATAGACCTCAGCGGCCCTCTGAAGACCGTGCACCCGGCGCTCGTGCAACTGGTCTCCACCACCGCGCAGCTCGCCGAGCACCAGCTTCGGGTGCGGTCGGCGATCGCCGACGAGCGCCTGCGCCGGCAGAACATGCGGCACCTGACGGCCCTGCGGGGCGCCCCCGGAGCTCTCCTCACCCCGTCCGGCCGGCTGCTCGCCGGGCAACCCTGGGGCTGGTGGCCCGACCGCATGGAGATCCCCGCCGCGGGCGACCGGCTCGTGCTTCCGGGTGGCCAGGAGGTGGTGGTCGAGCAGCTGGACGAGGGGCTCCTCCTGCGCACCACCGACCGCCTCTCCGGCAGCGCCGCCGGGCCACCCGAGAGGGCGCTCTCCCTGCGCCTCATGGGCGACGAGCCGCCCCGGGCGGTGGTGCGGGGACGCCCGATCCCGCTCACCCTCCGCCCTGCCGAGATGCTCACCGCCCTGGTGCTGCACCCCGAGGGGCTCACCGGCGAGCAGCTGGCCCTGCTGCTGTACGGCGACGAGGGCAACCCCACGACGGTGCGTGTCGAGGTCCTCCGCCTGCGCAGCCTCATCGGCGCCGAGTTGCTGCTGACCCGGCCCTACCGGCTGACCACCCCGGTGGACAGCGACCTGGGCAGGGTGCGTCGCGCGCTGCAGCAGGGCCAGGCCGCCACGGCGCTGCGGGGGGCGCCCGGGCCCCTGCTGCCCCGCTCGGAGGCGCCACTGGTCCGCCAGCTGCGCGGCGAGCTGTCGGCCGCCGTGCGCCGTGCGGTGCTCGACTCCGGGGACGTGGACCTGCTGCACGAGCTGGCCCACCACCGCCTCGGCGAGGACGACCTGGAGGTGCACGACCGGCTGATCGAGCTGCTGCCCGCGCGCGATCCGCGGCTGGCGCCCCTGGCGGTCCGCCGGGGTCGGCTGGCGGCCGACTGACCCGGAGCCCGTCCTGCCCCGGCCCGCGAGAGGTGGGGAGCCCACGGGCCTCCTAAGGTGCGGGCATGCGCGCGGTGACGATCAGCGAACCCGGCGGTCCGGAGGTGCTGACCTGGGGGGAGGCGCCCGACCCGGTCTGCGGCCCCGGCGAGGTCGTCGTCGACGTCGTCGCCACCGCCGTGAACCGCGCCGACCTCCTCCAGCGGCGAGGCAACTACGCGCCCCCGCCCGGTGCGACGCAGGTCCTCGGCCTGGAGTGCAGCGGGA
This sequence comes from Blastococcus sp. SYSU DS0510, assembly GCF_054050835.1. Lineage (NCBI taxonomy): Bacteria > Bacillati > Actinomycetota > Actinomycetes > Geodermatophilales > Geodermatophilaceae > Blastococcus > Blastococcus sp. SYSU DS0510. The sequence goes on from NZ_JBJHAC010000025.1 coordinate 39,504, forward strand.
TCGTGAGCGAGGTCGGGGAGGGCGTCACCGGCTGGGCGGTCGGCGACGAGGTGTGCGCCCTGCTCGCCGGCGGTGGCTACGCCGAGCGGGTCGCCGTCCCGGCCGCGCAGGTGCTGCCCAGGCCGTCGGGCGTGGAACTGGCGACGGCCGCCGCCCTGCCGGAGGTGGCCTGCACCGTCTGGTCCAACGTCTTCATGCTCGCCGGGCTGCGCCGGGGGGAGACGTTCCTGGTGCACGGCGGGTCCAGCGGCATCGGGACCATGGCGATCCAGCTCGCCGCCCGCGCCGGCGCGCGGGTGCTCACGACCGCAGGGACGGCGGCCAAGCTCGACGTCTGCCGCGAGCTCGGCGCCGACGTCGGCATCAACTACCGCGACGAGGACTTCGTCGAGCGCGTGCGGGAGGCGACCGACGGCCGGGGGGTCGACGTCGTCCTGGACAACATGGGCGCCGAGTACCTGGCCCGCAACGTCGATGCCCTCGCGACCGGCGGGCGGCTGGTGATCATCGGCATGCAGGGCGGCGCGAAGGCCGAGCTGCACATCGGGAAGCTGCTGGCCAAGCGGGCCTCGGTGCACGCCACGGCGCTGCGGTCGCGCCCGGTGGAGGGCCGCGGGGGCAAGGCGGAGATCGTGGCGGCCGTGCGGCACGACGTGTGGCCCGACGTCGAGCGCGGCACGATCCGGCCGATCGTCGACCGCCGCCTGCCGATGTCGCGGGCGGCCGAGGCCCACCGGGTCGTGGAGGCCAGTGAGCACGTCGGCAAGGTGCTGCTGGTCAACGGCGACTGAGGAAGGACCCCGCTGCCCCCCACCACTCGCACGCTCGCAGCGGGGCCGTGAGGAGGAGGGGGTCCTTCAGCAGCGGGGGCGCAGTCCGGCGACGGCGTCGATGATCCGGCCGACCTCGTCCGCGGTGTTGTAGTGCATGAGGCCCAGGCGCACCGCTCCCCCGCTCTCGTTGACCCCGAGGGCGTCGAAGAGCTCGCGGGCGTAGAAGTCGCCGTCCCAGGCGCAGATGCCGGCGCGGGCGAGCTCCGCGGCCACCTGGCGGGGGCGCATGCCGGCGACGGTGAACGACAACGTCGGGGTGCACCGCTCGGGCTCGCCCAGCACCTGCACGTGCCGCATGGCGCGGAGCGCCTGGTCCAGCCAGTCGAACAGGTCGCCCTCGTGCCGGGCGACGGCGGCCATCGACATCCGCAGCCGGTCGCGGCGGCTGCCGAACGCCTCCCCGCAGAGACCGGCCAGGTGGTCGACGGCGGCGCTCACGCCGGCATAGAGCTCGAACGGCGGCGTCCCCGTCTCGAACCGGTCGGGCACCCGGTCGGAGGAGGGCAGCAGCTTCTCCGGCTGCAGGTGGCCGAGCAGGTCGGGGTCGGCGACCACCGCCGCGACGTGCGGGCCGCACCACTTGTAGGCCGACACCGCGAGGAGGTCGGCGCCCAGGGACGCCTTGTCCAGGAACACGTGCGGGGCGGCGTGCACGGCGTCGACGTAGACGACTGCCCCGACCGCGTGCGCCTGCGCGGCGATGCCGGCGACGTCGGGCCGGGTGCCCAGGGCGTTGCTGGCCGCGGTGACGGCCACCAACCGGGTGCGCCGGTTCAGCAGCTCGGCGTACTGCCAGGCGGGCAGCTCACCGGTCTCGATGTCGACCTCCGCCCAACGCACCTGCACGCCGGTGACGGCGGCCAGCTGCAGCCAGGGGCGGACGTTGGCGTCGTGGTCCAGCCGGCTCAGCACGATCTCGTCACCCGGCCGCCAGGTGCGGGCCAGCGCGCGGGCCATCCCGTAGGTCAGCGCCGTCATGCTCGGGCCCAGGACCACGCCGCCGGGACGGCCGCCCACGAGGTCGGCGACGGCCGCGCGGGCGCCGGAGACCAGCGCCTCGGCCCGCCCGGACGCCGGGAAGACCCCGCCGCGGTTCGCGACCGGCATGCGCATCGCGGAGCCCACGGCGTGCGCGACGTTCTCGGGGACCAGCGAGCCGGCCGGACCGTCCGCGTGGACGTACCCGTCGGAGAGCGCCGGGAAGAGGCCGCGCACCCGCGCGACGTCCAGCCGGCCCCCCGAAGACATGGGCCGCACCCTAGTTCGTGCGCCCGGTCGGTCCCGCGCCGTCCCGGTGCCCCGGCGGACCGTCCGCACCACCGGGCAGGATGGGGGCATGACTGCACCGCAGAACGGCAACGAGCGCCCGCAGCAGGTCGTCGTGGTCGGGCCCGACGGGCGTCCGGTCGGCACCGTGCCGATGCCCCAGGGGCCCGACGAGGAGGGCGACGGCGCGCCGGGCGTCGGCGAGCTGGTCGAGCAGCCGGCGAAGGTGATGCGGATCGGCACGATGATCAAGCAGCTGCTGGAGGAGGTCCGCGCCGCGCCCCTGGACGACGCCAGCCGCAACCGGCTGCGCGACATCCACGCCTCCTCGATCCGGGAGCTGGAGCAGGGCCTGGCGCCGGAGCTCCGCGAGGAGCTGGAGCGGATCACCCTGCCCTTCAGCGAGGGCGAGACCCCCTCGGACGCCGAGCTGCGGATCGCGCAGGCGCAGCTGGTGGGCTGGCTGGAGGGCGTGTTCCACGGCATCCAGACGGCGCTGTTCGCCCAGCAGATGGCCGCCCGCGCCCAGCTGGAGGAGATGCGCCGCAAGGCCCTCCCCGGCGGGCAGGCGCCGGCCCAGCAGCCCGACTTCCGGCCCGGCGGCGGCCAGTACCTCTGACACCTGGCCCCGGCGGGGATCAGGTGACCTGATCACCGGGTGTCCTCCCTCAGCGTCTGCGGCGAGGGAGGACACCCCGCGCTGAGGACGGACGCCGGTTGTCCACAGATCGGCCGACGCCGTCCCGCGGCCGGCCGGGGATCCCGAGACTGGCGCGGTGCACCCAGTCCTCGAGGCCGCCGCCCGACGCCGTGACGGCGTCTTCACCGTCGCCGATGCCCGCCGCGCCGGCTACCGCCCCGACGAGATCCGCTCGGCCGTCGGATCGGGCGCCTGGCACCGGCTGCGCCGCGGCGTCTACGTGACGGCCGAGACCTGGGCCACCGCGGCCGGCGACCCTCGGGCCCGGCACCTCCTCGCCGCGGTCGCGGCGCTCACCGTCCTGCGCGCCGGCCCGGTGCTCAGTCACTCGTCCGCGGCCCGCTTCCACGAGCTGGTCCTCCCCCGCGGTGTCGACGACGTCGTCCGGTTGACCGACCCGGACCAGTGGCGGGTCGGCGACGGCTACCGCATCGCCGCCGCGGCGCTGCCCGCGGACGACGTCGTCGACACCGGCCCGTTCCGGGTGACGGGCGTTGCGCGGACGCTGGTCGACTGCGCCAGGGAGCTGCTGGTCGCCGACGCCGTCGTCGCCTTCGACGCGGCGATCTTCCGCAAGCAGGTGCGCCGGCGCGAGCTGACGACGGCGGTGCTGCAGCAGAGCCACTGGCTGGGCATCGGTGGGGCGGCGCGCGCCCTCGGCCTGGCCGACGGGCGAGCCGAGTCGCCGCTGGAGTCGCGGGGCCGGTTGGCCCTCCTGGACGCCGGGCTGCCCCGCCCTGAGCTGCAGGTGGACCTGCACGGGCCTCGCGGCTTCGTCGCGCGGGTGGACGCCTGGTTCGAGGACGCCGGTGTCGCCGTCGAGTTCGACGGGCGCATCAAGTACGAGGACCCCCACGGCGGCCGCACCCCGGCGGAGGTTGCCTGGCGGGAGAAGCGTCGCGAAGACCGGATCCGCGACCTCGACGTGCGGGTGGTCCGCGTCGTCGACGAGGACCTCCCCCGGCTCCACGGACCCGCCGAGCGCCTCCGCGAGCTGCTGGCCCGGCCGTTGAGCGGGCCTCGCCGCTTCCGGGTGGTCCGCCGGCCCGAGCCCGGGTCCGATCCGGCGGACGCCGTCGCCTGACACCTGCCCGGTCGCGTCCTCCCTCAACGCGGAGCGTCCTCCCTCACGGTCGGCGGTGAGGGAGGACGCTCGATGATCAGGTCAGCTGATCCCAGCCGGGTCCGCCGGGTCAGACGGTGAAGCGGCTGACCGCCTCCTGCAGCTCACCGCTCATCCGGGCCAGCTCACCGGCGGCGCGCTGGGCGTCGGCGACGCGCTGGTTGGTCTCCTGCGTGCCCGCAGCCAGCCCCGAGATCGCCGCGGCGATGCCCTGGGTCCCGCTGGCCGCCTCGGCGACGTTGCGGTTCATCTCGTTGGTCGTCGCCGTCTGCTCCTCGACCGCCGCGGCGATGGTTGCCTGGAAGTCGTTGATCTCGCCGATGACCGAGCTGATCTGGCTGATCGCGTCCACCGCGCCGGCGGTGTCGGCCTGGATCGCCTCGACGCGCTTGGAGATGTCCTCGGTCGCGCGCGCCGTCTCCTGCGCCAGCTCCTTGACCTCCGAGGCGACGACGGCGAAGCCCTTGCCCGCCTCACCGGCCCGCGCCGCCTCGATGGTGGCGTTGAGCGCCAGCAGGTTGGTCTGCTCGGCGATGCCGTTGATCAGCTTGATGACGGTGGCGATCTCCTGCGAGGAGTCGCCCAGCTTGCCGACGGTCCTGGTGGTGTTCTCGGCGACCGACACGGCCTGACCGGCGACGCGGGCGGCCTCGGTGGCGTTGTGCGCGATCTCGCGGATCGCCGACTCCATCTGGGAGGAGCCGGTCGCGACCGTGTCCACGCTCGACGCGACGGCACCGGCGGAGGCGACGACCTCGTCGGCCTGACCGGCGGCGGTCTCCGCGTTGCCGCGCATGCCCTCGGCCGCCGCGTTCAGCTGCGTCGAGGCCGCGGCGAGGCGGGTGGAGGAGTCGTTCACCAGCACGAGGACGTTGCCGATGGCGTCGAGGGTCTCGTCCAGCGACGCCGCCATCTCGCCGAGCTCGGCACCGCCGGTGCGGCCGGCGCGGACGGTGAGGTCACCGGCGGCGACCTGGCCGAGCACCTCGCGGATGCGCTGCACCGGCCCGGTGACGCCGCGGGCCACGACGAGGGCCAGGACGACGGAGATCGCCAGACCCGCGCCGATGATCAGCAGGGTCATGGTGCGCGCGGTCTCGTAGGCGGCGTTGGCGTCGGTCGCGGTGGCGCGGGCGGCAGCTGCCGCGGCGTCGGTCGCCTCGACCAGCGACTCCTCGATGAGGATCTCGTTCTCGTTCATGGTCCTGAGCAGCCCCGGCATGGCGGCGGGGTTGGTGGTCGCCACCGTCTGCAGCTCGCCGAGCGCGGCCAGGTAGGCCTGGGTGGCCCCGGCGAAGGTCTCGAACGCCGCACGCGTCGGCCCGTCCAGCGGCATCTCCGCGACGGTGGCGGTGTCGGCGGCGAGGGCCTCGGTGGCCGCCACCGTCCCGCGCTGCGCCTTGGCGATCGTCTCGGGCGGGAGGGTGGGGATGGCGGCCCGCGCGACGTTGGTGGAGAGCTGCCACCAGTCCGCCTCGAGCCCCTGCAGCCCGCTGAGCGGGATCGCCCCGCGGTCGTAGACCTCCTGGGCCTGGTCGCTGAGGGTGGACATCCGGTCGATGCCGAACGCGCCCACGCCGACGGTGGTCAGGGCGACGACGAGGATGGAGCCGAGCAGCCGGGTGCGCAGCCCGATCCCGGACAGGCCGCGCCGGGCCTCGTCTCCGGGGTGGACGTTCGCCGCTGTCTCGGGGTCGTGCACGTGCTCCATGCCTGCTCGCTTCCGTGAAGTCGGTCGGTCGGCGGAGGACCGTCGTGCTCCTTTCGGACGGCGGACGGCCGGAATGCAGCCGAGCGGTGTACCGACCGTCACGCGGGGTCGGCGGAGGTCGACGGCGCCGTCGCGGGACGCCGAGACGCGCCGGGCCGGGGCGTCCTCCCTCGGCGCCGCGCGTCCACCCTCACCGCCCACCGTGAGGGAGGAGCCTCGATGATCAGGTCACCTGATCCCAGCCGGGCGGCGCCGGCGCGCGGGGGAGGGCTCGTTCCGACCTAGAGCGCGGACAGGAAGGCGGCGACGCCGTCCTCCTCGTTGGTGCCGGTGACGTCGGTCGCGACGGCGAGCAGGTCCGGGTGGGCGTGGGCCATCGCGACCGCCCGCCCCCCGCCGGCGCGGACCCACTCGAACGCGGCGATGTCGTTGGGCATGTCGCCGAACACGACGACGTCCTCGGGTCCGACCCCGTGCTCGGCGGCGACCCGGGCGAGGCCCGTCGCCTTGGTCACCCCGGGCGCGGAGATCTCGGCGAGCGCGTCGGTCGACGAGGTGGTCACCGTGGCCCGGTCCCCGACGACGTCGCCGACCAGCCGCACGAAGGCGTCCCGGGTCATCGACTCGTGCCGGGCCAGCAGCTTCGCGACCGGCTGCGCGACCATCTCCGCCAGCGTCGCCTCGGCCACCCCGGGTGCGTCGACGTCCCACCGCGGCTTGTAGATCGGCTCGTGACGGAACTCCAGGCCGTACTCGACCGCGAACCAGGTGTCCGGCTGACGCCGCCGCAGCTCGGCGGTGACCGACTCGAGGACCGCCGGCTCCAGCGGGTCCTCGTGGAGGATCTCCAGCCGCTCCAGGTCGAGCAGCACCGCGCCGTTGCAGCACACCGCGGTGCCGGTGCCCAGGACCTCCCGGATCCGGACCATCCAGCGGGGTGGCCGGCCGGTGGCCAGGACGACGGGCACCCCGTCGGCCCGCCAGCGCGCGAGCTCGGCGACCGTCGCCTCGCTCACCGTGTCGTCCCAGCGCAGCAGGGTGCCGTCCATGTCCGTGGCGATCAGCCGCGGCCGCCAGTCAGACATCGCCCAGCACCGCCTCCAGGTAGCGGGCGACCCCGTCGACCTCGTGGCCGCTCGTCAGCTCCGGGGTGAGCGCCTTCACCGCCGGGTGGGCGTTGGCCACCGCGACCGCCCGGCCACCGGCGTCCTTGACCGCCGAGAGCATCGGCAGGTCGTTGGGCATGTCGCCGAAGACGAGGACGTCGCCGAAGCCGACGCCGTAGCGCTCCAGGGCCATCGCCAGGCCGCTGGCCTTGGTGATGCCCGGGGGCAGCACCTCGATGAAGCCGAGCCCGGCGTGGGTCAGCTCGGCGTCGGCCGGGTCGACGACGGACCGGGCGCGGGCCAGCAGCTCGTCCTGCCCCAGCGCGGCCGAGCGGAGGAACACCTTGAGCACGGGCCCGGCGGGCAGCACGTCGCCGCGGGGGAGCAGGTGCGCCGGCTCGGGGTAGGGCCAGTCGAAGCCGTGCTGCACCCGCAGGCGGGCGTGCACCTCGCCCTGCTCGGCGGCGTCCTCGACGGCAAGGACGAGGTCGCCGGCGACCTCCTCGATCTGCTCCACCACCCGCTCGGCCTGGTCACGCGGGAGAGCGACGGTGCGCAGCACCTCGTCCCGCTCGAGGTCGACGACGAACCCGCCCTGCGAGAGGACGGCGATCCCGCGCCCGTCCAGGGCCGCGCGCACGCTGTCGAGCAGCCGCGGCCCCCGGCCGGTGACGCCGATGACCGGGATCCCGGCGTCCCAGCAGGCCTCCAGCGCCGCGCGGGTGCGGGGGCTCACCTCGCCGTCGGGCCCCAGCAGCGTGCCGTCGAGGTCGCTGGCCACCAGCTTGGGCCGCCAGGTGCCCAGGTCGCCCAGCTCGACCACGGTGTCCGCCCCCTCGAGGACGCCGTGAGCGCGGACCGCCCGCGGCGTGCGGGCCGTCATGCGGTCGGCACCGGGGGCACCAGCGCCATGCCCGGGGTCAGCGTCTCGACGCCGCCCAGCCAGGGGCGCAGCGCGACCGGCACGTGCACCGACCCGTCGGCCCGCTGGTGCACCTCGAGCAGGCAGGCGATGGTGCGGGCGATGGCGCAGAGCGTGCCGTTGAGGGTGGCCGCGATCTGGTTCTTCCCGTCGGCGTCGCGGTAGCGGATGTTGAGCCGGCGGGCCTGGAACGTGGTGCAGTCCGAGGTCGAGGTCAGCTCCCGGTAGGTGCCCTGGGTGGGGAACCAGGCCTCGATGTCGTACTTGCGGGTGGCGCTGGTGCCCAGGTCGCCGGCGGCGATGTCGACGACGCGGTAGGGCAGCTCCAGGGCCTGGAGGAACTCCTCCTCCCACGCCAGCAGGCGCAGGTGCTCGGCCTCGGTCTCCTCGGGCCGGCAGAAGCTGAACATCTCGACCTTGTCGAACCAGTGCACGCGGATGATGCCGCGGGTGTCCTTGCCGTAGGACCCGGCCTCCCGGCGGAAGCAGGACGACCAGCCGGCGTAGCGCCGCGGCCCCGACGAGAGGTCGAGCACCTCGTTCGCGTGCATGCCGGCCAGGGCAACCTCGGAGGTGCCGACGAGGTACAGGTCGTCGCGCTCGATCCGGTAGACCTCCTCGTCGTGCTCGCCGAGGAAGCCGGTGCCCTCCATGGCGCTGGGCTTGACCAGCGCGGGGGCGATCACCGGGGTGAAGCCGGCGGCGACCGCGCGGCTGATCGCCAGCTGGGCCAGCGCGAACTCCAGCAGCGCACCGGGCCCGGTGAGGAAGTAGAAGCGGGAGCCCGAGACCTTCGCCCCGCGCTCCATGTCGATCGCGCCGAGCTTCTCCCCGATCTCGATGTGGTCGCGCGGCGGGAAGTCGTAGGCGGGCACCTCGCCCACGGTGCGCATCGTCACCGCGTCGTCCTCACCGCCGGGCGGGACCTCGTCGGCGACCACGTTCGGGATGCGCAGGTGGACCTCGCGCAGCGCCGCATCGGCGGCGCGCTGCGCCTCCTCGGCCTCCTTGACCTCCGCGGCCAGGGCCTTGGCCCGCTCGAGGACGGCGGGACGCTCCTCGGGGGTCGCCTTCTTGACCGCCTGCGAGGCGCTCTTCTGCTCGCCGCGCAGGTCGTCGCCGCGCTTCACCGCGTCCCGCCGGGCCGCGTCGGCGGCCAGGAGCGCGTCGACCAGGGACTCGTCGGCGCCCCGGGCGCGCTGGCTGGCACGGACGACGTCGGGGTGCTCGCGCACCAGGCGCAGGTCGATCACGTCGCCATGGTGTCACCCGGGGCCGGACGACGTGTCGAGCGGCGGGGGACCCGGCGGCGCGGGGTCGTGGTCACGGGGCGTCGAGCAGGGACGTGACGGCGGCGTGCACCCGCCGGCTCTCGTCGCGCAGCGCGCCGAGCACCTCGTCCCGGTCCCCCGGCGCCGCGCCGGCGTCCTCCAGGCGGTGGCAGAGGTCGGCCAGCCGCAGCGCCCCCATGGCGGCGCTGCTCCCCTTGAGGCGGTGGGCCAGCCGGGGGAGGCCCGCCTCGTCGTCGGCGTCCGTGGTGACGTCGGCCGCCAGCAGCGCCGCCACCGTCTCCGCGAGCGCGTCCGCGTACTGGCGGTAGAGGTGCTGGAAGCCGTCCTCGCCGAGGTCGCGGAGCTCCTCCACCGTCTCCGCGTCCAGGGCGTCGTCGTCGGCCGGGGCCGCGGCGGGCACCGCCCCGGGTGCCGGCGCCGGGATGCCGCTGGGGCGCCCGGTGGCGACCCGCTCCAGCGCGTCGCCGAGCGTCCCCATGCGGACGGGCTTGGTCAGGAACTCGTCGGCGCCCGCCGTGTGGAAGGCGGTGCGGTCGCTGGCCAGCACGCTGGCCGTCACGGCGATGACGGCCGGCTGCCGCACGTCGAGGGCGCGGATCGCCGCCGTGGCGTCCACCCCGCCCATCACCGGCATCTGCGCGTCCATGAGGACGACGTCGTAGCGCTCCGTGCGCACCGCCTCCACCGCGAGCGCGCCGTTCTCCACGTGCACGCCGTCGTGCCCGAGCTGGCGCAGGTAGAGGCCGATCAGGTGCGCGTTGACCGCGTGGTCCTCGGCGACGAGCACCCGCAGCCGCTGCCCCGCGACCCCGGTCCCGTACGGCTGCGCGCCCCCGGCATCGGGTGCGCCGGCCCCGTCCCGCTGCAGCACCGAGCGGAGCGTCTGCACGAGGCGCTCCGGGCGGACCGGCTTGTGCAGCCGCGCCTCGAACGTCGCGCCGCCGTCGCAGGGGATGTGCGCGGCACTGCTGAGCAGCACCAGCGGCATGCGGCCCGCCCGCGGGTGGGCGCGCAGCCGGCGGGCCAGCTCCTCGCCGTCCATGAAGGGCATGTGCAGGTCGAGGAGGCAGGCGTCGAAGTCCCCGCCCTCCACCTGCTCGAGCGCGGCCGCCCCGCTGCCGGCGAGGACGCAGGTCGCCCCGGCCCGGCCCAGCTGGTGCTCGAGGATCCGCAGGTTGGTCGGGTTGTCGTCGACCAGCAGCAACCGCCGGCCGGCGAGGCTGCCGCTGCGGTCGTCCTCAGGCGCCGGCGGGGCGACCGGCAGCTGCACCGTGACGGTGAAGGTCGAGCCGCTGCCCTCCCTGCTGTCGACGCCGATGTCGCCGCCCATCGCCCGGGCGATCCGCTGGCTGATCGCCAGGCCCAGGCCGGTGCCGCCGTAGGAGCGGGTGATCGAGGCGTCGCCCTGGCTGAAGGACCGGAACAGCCGGTCCCGCTGGGCGGCCGGGATGCCGATGCCCGTGTCGCTCACCGCCAGCCGGCAGGTCAGCACCCCGTCGGTCTCCTGGCCGGCGAGGCTGACCAGCACCTGGCCGGAGCTGGTGAACTTGACCGCGTTGCCGAGCAGGTTGGTGAGCACCTGCCGCAGCCGGGCGGCGTCGCCGACGGCCCGCCACGAGCAGGTGACCGGGACGTCGACCAGCAGGTCCAGCCCCTTGCCCGCAGCCTGGGGCGCGAGCAGCTGCGCGACGTCGTACACGAGCCCGGCGACGTCGAAGGGCGCCTGCTCCAGGTCCAGCTCGCCGGCCTCGATCTTGGAGAAGTCGAGGATGTCGTTGATCAGCGCCAGCAGGCTGTCGCCGCTGCGCGAGACGGTCTCCAGGTGCCCGCGCTGCTCGTCGGTGAGCGACGTCGTCAGCAGCAGGTCGGTGAGCCCGAGGACGGCGTTGAGCGGCGTCCGGATCTCGTGGCTCATGGTGGCGAGGAAGGCGGTCTTGGCCTGGCCGGCGCGCTCGGCCTCGTCGCGGGCGGCGACCAGCTGCGTCTCCCGGGCGGCGACCTGCTCGCCGCGCTCCCGCAGCGCGTGGCCCAGGGCGTTCACGTCACCGGCGATGGCGCGCAGCTCGGCGGGCCCGGCCTCGGGGGCCCGGCGGTCCAGGTTGCCGGAGGTGAGCGCCTCCAGCGAGTCCCGCACCTCGCGGGTCGGGGGCAGCAGCTGGGCGGCCAGCCGCCGGTTGGCCCGGCGGACGGCCAGCGCCACGACGACCGCCACGACCAGCCCCAGCCCGGCTCCGCCCAGGACGACGGCGTTCCGCTGCCCGGTCGCCTGCTCGCGCCGCTCCTGCATGAGGGCGCGCGCCTCGCCCTGCACCTCCCGGTACCGGTCGAACAGGGCCTTGTCGCGCACCAGCAGCGCGCTCAGGGCGGCGGTGTCGCCGACGGCGGGCTGGGTCCGGAGGACGGGCTCGGCCCAGTCGGTGATGAACTGCTGCTGCGCGGCCCGCAGGTCGGCGACGACGGCGGCGAACTCGGCGTCCCCCGGGGCCATGCGGTCCAGCGCGGCGTCGCTCCGCCGGAGGGCGTCGACGCCGTTCCAGTACGGCTGGAGGAACCGCACCTCGCGGGTCACCAGGAACCCGCGCAGCCCCGTCTCCTGGTTCAGCATCGCGATGTGCCCGTCCTGGAGGGTCGCGAGCATGGCGTCGGTCCGGTCGATCCGGGGGCCGATCACCGTGACCACCAGCAGGGCGAGCCCCAGCGTCGTCAGGGCCACCGTGGTGAGGGCGGCGAGCGCGACCAGCATCGGCCGGCGCAGGAGCGCCCGCAGCGGGCGGGCGTCGTCGGCGTCGGTCAGGGGACGGGGGGAGGGGCGCACCCCTGTGGTGTCGGCCGCCGGGCCCCCGTCCTTGAGGCCCGACGGCCCGGCCCCGGACGCTTCAGTTCCGCGCCGTGCGTGCCGATGCCGGGGAGGTCCGCCCCCCTCCGATCGGAGCCCCATGACCCACGTGCTCGTCGTCGACGACGACCCCGTCATCGCCGACCTCGTCGCGTTCCGCCTCGGCCGGATGGGCCTCGAGGTGTCGGTCGAGGGCGACGGCGAGGCCGGCCTGGCGGCCGCCCGCGAGCTGCGCCCGGACCTCGTCGTCCTCGACTGGATGATGCCGCGGATGAACGGCCTGGAGGTGTGCCGCGCCCTGCGTGGGGACGGCGACGCCGCGCTCGCCCGCACCCCCGTGCTGCTGCTGACGGCCAAGGCCCAGGAGCCGGACCTGGAGCGGGGGTTCGCCGCGGGGGCCACCGACTTCGTCGCCAAGCCGTTCAGCACCCGCGAGCTGGTCAGCCGCGTCACCGCGGCCCTGCCGCCGGGCAGCGTCCTCCCGTGACCGTCCCGCTCGCACCGGCGCTCGTGGCCGGGGCGGCGGTGACCGCGCTGATCGTCGTCCTGCTGGTCCTGGTCGGGGCCGCCCACCTCCTGCGCGGACGCCGCGTCGCCCGGGACGCCCGGCGCAAGCGGGAGCTCACCCCGCTGGTGCACGCCCTGCTGGACGACGGCCCCGCGGGCGGCGCGCCCCTCCCCGAGGCCGTCGGCGCGCCCGCCGAGCTCGACGCCATCGTGCTGGAGCTCCTCCCCCAGCTCCGCGGCAGCGACCGCGAGGTGCTCCGCCGGCTGCTGACCGAGCGGGGCGTCGTGGCCCGCGCGGTCGCCGACCTCGCGGCGCGCACGCCCTGGCGGCGCGGCCGCGCGGTGACCCTGCTGGGCTCCGCCGCGGGGACCTCGCACGTCGCGGCGATGACCCCGCTGCTGCGCGACCGCTCGCTCGAGGTGCGCTGCGCCGCGGCCCGCGCCCTCGGCAAGGCCGGCGACCCCACCGCCGTCGACCCCCTCCTCCGGGCCACCCGGGGCGCCGGCGGCCTGCCCCACGGCGTCGTCGGCATGGCCCTGCTCGACCTGGGGACCGCGGCCCTCCCCGTGCTGCGCCACGCCCTCGCCGGCTCCGGCGGCGTCGCCCGCGAGCTCGTGGCCGAGCTGCTCGGCGTGCACGGCGACGCCTCCGCCGCCCCGCTGCTCGAGGACCTGCTCCGCGACGCCCGGGAGGACCTCGGCGTGCGCCGTGCCGCGGCCGCCGCGCTCGGCCGCATCGGCTCCCCGACGTCGACCGAGCCGCTCGTCGCCGCGCTGACCCACTCCCCCGACGCCCGGCTCCAGCGCACCAGCGCCGAAGCCCTCGGGCGGGTCGGCGACCCGGTCGCGACCGTCCCGCTGCTCGCCGGCCTGGCCGCCCCCGGGATCGCCGTCCGCAGCGCCTGCGCCGACGCGCTCGGCCGGCTCGGCGCCGAGGGGCGCCTCGCCCTCCGCGAGGTGGCCGACGGCCCCGGGGCCGCCGCCGACGTCGCCCGGGCCGCGCTCGACGAGCTCGACGCCGGGCTGCGCCGTCCCGAGCCGGCCGGTGCCCGGTGAGCGGCCTCCTCACCGACGTCGTCCTGACCGCGAGCTGGACCGTCCTCGGCTACACGCTGCTGCTCGACCTGAGCATGCTGGCCCTGGTGCTCCTGGGGGCCCGGCGGGTCGCCGAGGCCCGCCGCTGGCGCGGTGCCGAGGGGCACGGCGAGATCTTCGCCAGCCCGCTCACCCCGGCCGTCTCGCTGCTGATCCCGGCGCACGACGAGGAGGCGGGCATCCTCGACACGCTGCGCGCGGCCCTCGGCCAGCGCTACCCGGCGCTCGAGGTGGTGCTCGTCGACGACGGCTCCACCGACCGGACCTTCGCGCTGGTCGCGGAGCGCTACGGGCTCACCGAGATCACCCCCCGCCGCACCGCGGAGCTCCCGGTCGACGGCGAGATCCTCTCGGTGCACCGGGCCACCACCGGCGACCCGCTGGTCGTCGTCCGCAAGACCAGCGTCGGCCGCCGCTCCGACGCCCTCAACGCGGCGCTGAACGTCGCCCGCCACCCGCTGGTCTGCATGGTCGACGCCGACTCGCTGCTGGAGGAGGACGCGCTGCTGCGGGTGGCCCGCCCGTTCGTGGAGGACCCGGCGAACGTCATCGCCGCCGGCGGGGTGATCCGCGCGGCCAACGGCGCCGTCACCGACCGCGGGACCGTGCTCGAGCCGCGGCTGTCGCGCAACTGGCTGGTCCGCATCCAGGCGGTCGAGTACCTGCGCTCGTTCCTGCTCGGTCGCACGGGCTGGGCCGACGCCAACGCGCTGCTCATCATCTCCGGCGCCTTCGGGCTGTTCCGCCGCGACCTGCTGCTGGAGATCGGCGGGCTGGACGCCCGGTCCCTGGCCGAGGACGCCGAGCTGGTCATCAGCCTGCTCGAGCACCAGCGCCGGGCCGGCGCGCCGCACCGCGTCGTCTTCGTCCCCGAGCCGGTCTGCTGGACCGAGGTCCCCGAGACGTGGGGCGTGCTGGCGCGGCAGCGGCGGCGCTGGTCGCACGGGCTGGCGCAGCTGCTGTGGAAGCACCGGCGGATGGTCGGCAACCCGCGCTTCGGCGCCGTCGGCACGATGGCGCTGCCGTTCTTCGTGCTGTTCGAGCTGCTGGGCCCGGTCGTGGAGGTGTTCGGGCTGGCCTCGGTCGTCCTGGCCGCGGGGCTGGGCATCCTCGACCACGGCACCGCCGTGGTGATGGTCGGGCTGGCGCTCGCCGTCGGGACCCTGCTGTCGACCACGGCCATCGCCGTCGAGGAGCTGACCTACCACCGGTACCGGCGGGGGCGGGACCTGTGCGCCCTCCTGCTGGCCGCCCTCGTCGAGAACGTGGGGTACCGGCAGGCGCACGCCTGGTTCCGGCTGCGCGGCCTGGTGGCGGCGCTGACCTCCCGCGACCCGGTGTGGTCGGCCATGCCGCGCGTGGGCTTCCCCGCGGACCCGCGGCGCGGGCAGCTCGCCCCCGCGCGCTAGCGCTCGACCGGCTCCGGGGGAATCGACGAGCGCGTCGTGCCACCGCGTCCACTGCTCGCGGTCGACGCCGGCCGCGATCCGGCTCCTCGCCCGCTCCACCCACCCCGGAGGTCCCCGCCCGGGCAGTACCCCTCTGCCCACCCCGGCGGGGCAGAGAGGTAGGGCTCGCAGGGCACCACGGGCCGGACCGGGGATCGGGGACAATGGGCCCCATGCGCTTCCTGCAGCGGCCCTCGCACGACCTCACCTACTCCGACGTCTTCATGGTGCCGGCGCGCTCCACCGTCGGGTCGCGGCTGGAGGTCGACCTGCGCACGCCCGACGGCGTGGGCACCACGATCCCGATCGTCGTGGCCAACATGACGGCGATCTCGGGCCGCCGCATGGCCGAGACGGTGGCCCGCCGCGGGGGCCTCGCCGTCCTGCCGCAGGACATCCCGGTCGACGTCGTCGCCGAGGTGGTCTCCTGGGTCAAGACCCGGCACCCCGTCTACGACACCCCGATCACCCTCTCCCCCACGTCCACGGTGGGCGAGGCGCTGTCGCTCCTGACCAAGCGCGCCCACGGCATCGTCGTCGTGGTCGAGGGCGGCGCCCCGGTCGGCGTCGTCACCGACGGGCAGTGCCAGGGCGTCGACCGCTTCACCCAGCTCTCCGAGGTGATGACCCGCGAGCCGCTGACGATCCCGGCCGGCACCGACCTCACCAAGATCTTCGACGTGCTCTCCGGCGAGCGGGTGAGCGCCGCCCCCGTGGTCGAGGGGGACCGGCTGGTCGGGGTCATCACCCGCAAGGGCGCGCTGCGCTCCTCGCTCTACCTCCCGGCGGTGAACGCCGACGGGCACCTGCTCACCTCGGCCGCCGTCGGCATCAACGGCGACGTCGCCGGCAAGGCCGGCGCCCTCCTGGCCGCCGGCGTCGACGTGCTGGTCGTCGACACCGCGCACGGGCACCAGGAGAAGGCGATCGAGGCGGTGCGCGCGGTCCGCTCGGTCGCCGGCTCCGTGCCGGTCGTCGCCGGCAACGTGGTGACGGCGCAGGGCACCCGCGACCTGGTCGAGGCCGGCGCCGACGTCGTCAAGGTCGGCGTGGGCCCGGGCGCCATGTGCACCACCCGGATGATGACCGGGGTGGGGCGGCCGCAGTTCTCCGCCGTCGAGGAGTGCGCCGCCGAGGCCCGCTCGCTGGGCAAGCACGTGTGGGCCGACGGCGGCGTGCGGCACCCCCGCGACATCGCCCTGGCGCTGGCGGCCGGCGCGGCGAACGTGATGGTGGGCTCCTGGTTCGCCGGCACCTTCGAGAGCGCCGGCGACATCCACGACGACGCCGGCCGGCTGTACAAGGAGTCCTTCGGGATGGCGTCGGCGCGCGCGGTCAAGGCACGGACGGCGACGCAGAGCGGCTTCGAGCGGGCGCGGGCCGGGCTGTTCGAGGAGGGCATCTCCTCCTCCCGCATGTACCTGGACCCCCAGCGCCCCGGCGTCGAGGACCTGATCGACCAGATCGTCGCCGGCGTGCGCTCCTCGTGCACCTACGCGGGTGCGCGCACCGTCGACGAGCTGCACGAGCGGGCGGTGCTGGGGGTGCAGAGCTCGGCCGGGTACGAGGAGGGCCGGCCGCTGCCGACCAGCTGGTGACGCCGCTCCCGCTCCCGGTCTTCGAGGACCTGGTCGCCGACGCGCTGGACCAGGTGCCGCCCGAGCTGATGGCGCTGCTGGACAACGTCGTCGTCCTGGTCGAGGACCGGAACCCCGACGAGCCCGAGCTGCTCGGGCTCTACGAGGGCTACGCGCTGACCGAGCGCGGCTGGGACTACGGCGGGGCGCTGCCCGACCGGATCATGATCTACCGCGAGGCGATCTGCGACATCTGCGAGACCGAGGACGAGGTGGTCGACGAGGTGACGATCACCGTCGTCCACGAGATCGCGCACCACTTCGGCATCGAAGAGGACCGCCTGCACGAGCTCGGCTGGGGGTGAACGTAGCCTTGCCCCCCGTGCCCGAGAACAGCGCCGGACGGCTGCCGATCAAGATGCTGCACGACCGCATCCTGGTGTCGCTGCGCCGGGAGGACGGCGAGCGGCGCTCGACCGGCGGCATCCTCATCCCCGCGACCGCCCAGGTCGCCAAGCGGCTGGTCTGGGGCGAGGCCAAGGGGGTCGGGCCCAGCGTCCGGCAGGTGAAGGTCGGCGACCAGGTGCTCTTCTCCCCCGAGGACCAGCACGAGGTCGAGGTGCACGGCGAGGACCTGGTCATCCTCCGCGAGCGCGACGTGCACGCCGTCGCCGCCGAGCGCATCGAGGAGTCGACCGGCCTCTACCTCTGAGAGAGGACCCCCTCGCCCCCCGCCCCTTCGCGCGCGCTCAGGGCGGGACCCTGCGAGCGGGCCGCACGGTCACGGGGCGTCGCGGGCGTGCGTCTCGATCACCTCGGTCATCCCCAGCAGGAACCGCCGGACGACGGTGAGCTCGTCGTCCGAGAACCCCTCCATCGCGGCGAGCAGGTCCCGCTGCAGCCCGCCGAAGAACTCCGCGCCGGCAGCCATCGAACCGGCCGACATCTCCAGGGTCACCCGCCGGCGGTCGGCGCCGTCCCGCACCCGGCGCAGGTGACCGGCCCGCTCCAGCCGGTCGACCAGCGCGGTCACCGACGCGGAGCTCAGCCCCACGGCCGACCCCAGCCGCCCGGCGGTGAGCGCCTCCCCGCGCCGCGCGGCGTCCATGACGGCCACCAGCGCCCGGACGTCGGTGCGCCCGAGCCCGTGCAGATCGGCGAACCGCTGCCCGACCGCATCCAGCTCCACGGTCAGCCGGCGAAGGAGCAGCGCGAGCTCCTGCCGGTCGACGTCCTCGGCCACCGCACCTCCACTCGCCATCGTGGTCCCGCCGTCCTATCATCTCGACGATCGAGATGATCGAGCATCTAGGGGAATCATGCCCGGCCGCCGCTCCGCCCGCTGGATCCTCCCGCTCCTGGTCCTGGTCGTCTGGCTCGGCGGCGCCGGCCCGCTCAGCGCCCTGGGCGCCGGGCTCACCGGCCTGCAGGAGAACGACGTCGCCGCGTTCCTGCCCGACAGCGCCGAGAGCACGCGGGTGCAGGAGCTGCAGCAGGGCTTCGCGCCGACGCAGTCGATCCCGGCGATCCTGCTGTGGGAGGGCGAGGGCGGCATCGACCCCGCCACCCTCGCCACCATCGCCGAGCGGGTGCAGCAGGCCGCCGACGTCGCCCGCGAGGCCGACGCGCTGGCCGGCGAGCCCAGCCCGCCGATCCCCTCGCAGGACGGCGAGGCGGTGCAGGCGGTCCTGCCGCTGAGCCCCGAGCTCGGCGACGAGATCATCCCCGTCGTCGCCGACCTCCGCGACACCCTGCCGGTCGAGGGCACCGACTCCTACGTCACCGGCCCCGGTGGGATCTTCGCCGACTTCGCCAACGGCTTCGCCGGCATCGACGGGCTGCTGCTGGCCGCCGCCTTCGGCGTGGTGCTGCTCATCCTCCTCGTCGTGTACCGCAGCCCGATCCTGCCCTTCCTGGTCATCGGCACCGCCGGGCTCGCCCTCACCGCGGCCAACGCCGTCGCCTACCTGCTGGCCGACGCCGGGGTGATCACCGTCAACGGCCAGAGCCAGGGCATCGCCGCGATCCTGGTGGTGGGTGCGGCCACGGACTACGGGCTGCTCCTGGTGGCCCGCTTCCGCGAGGAGCTCCGGTCCCAGCACTCCGCGTACGCCGCGATGGGGACGGCGTTGCGCCGCTCGTGGGAGCCGATCGTCGCCTCGGGGGCCACCGTCGTCCTGGGCGTCCTCTGCCTGCTGCTCTCCGACCTGGGCTCGAACCGGGGCCTCGGCCCGATCTCGGCGGTGAGCGTGACCCTCGCGGTCGTCGCCGCGCTCACCTTCCTCCCGGCGGCGCTGACCCTGCTCGGCCGGGCCGCCTTCTGGCCGTTCCGCCCGGTGTACGGGGTGCAGCCGCCGGAGGGCCGCGGCTGGCAGCGGGTCGCCGCGCTGGTCGGCCGCCGGCCGCGCCGGGTGCTCGCGCTCAGCACGCTCGCGCTCGTCGCCGCCGCCGTGTTCGCGCCGGCCTACGACGCCAGCGGCATCACGATCTCCGACGCGATCCGGGGCGAGTCCGACGCCGTCGCGGGGCAGGAGGCCCTGGGCCGCCACTTCCCCGCCGGGGCCGGCAGCCCCACGGTGGTCCTGACCCCGGAGGAGAACTGGCCCGCCGTCGCCGAGGCGGCCGCGGCGACCGAGGGGGTGGCCGCCGTGCTGCCCTTCACCGGGGCGGAGGGGCCGCCGCAGCCGGGGGCCGAGCCGCTGGTGGTGGACGGGCTGGTCCGGCTCGACGTCGTGCTCGCCGTCCCCGCCGACAGCGTCGAGGCCATCGAGACGGTGCAGGACCTGCGCACGAGCCTGGACGACGCCGACCCCGCCGCCCTCGTCGGGGGCGACACCGCGAGCAACCTGGACACCCGCGAGACCGCCGCACGCGACCTCCAGGTGATCGTGCCCGCCGTGCTGGTGGTGATCACCGTGGTCCTCGCGCTGCTGCTGCGCTCCCTCGTGGCCCCGCTGCTGCTCCTCGGCACCGTGGTGCTCAGCGTCGGCGCCACCGTCGGCGTCGCCGCGCTGCTGTTCGACGGCGTCTTCGGCTTCCCCGGCAGCGATCCCACGATCCTGCTGATCGCCTTCGTCTTCCTCGTCGCGCTGGGGATCGACTACAACATCTTCCTCATGACCCGGGCCCGCGAGGAGGCCGCGCGGCACGGCACGCGGGACGGCGTCCTGCGTGCCCTGGCGGTCACCGGCGGGGTCATCACGTCGGCGGGCCTGGTGCTGGCCGCGACCTTCGGCGCGCTCTCGGTGCTGCCGCTGCTGTTCCTGGTGCAGCTGGCGTTCCTCGTCGGCTTCGGCGTGCTGCTGGACACCTTCGTGGTGCGCTCGCTGGTGGTGCCGGCCGCCGTGCACCTCCTCGGCGACCGGGTGTGGTGGCCGAGCCGGCTGGCCCGGGGGCCGGACCGGGGCGCCGAACCCGACCGCGAGCTCACCGGCGCGGCCGCGGGCTGACCGGCGGGGGCCGCGCCGCTGCGGGGAAGGACTTCGTGCAGGCTGGCCCCATGACGACTGCGGACGGGCTCCGGATCGCCGTGCTCGGCCCCGGCGGGGTGGGCGGGCTGCTCGCCGCTCTGCTGGCGCGGGACGGGCACGCGGTCACCTGCCTCGCCCGGCCGGGGACCGCCGCCCACCTGGACGCGCACGGCCTGCGGGTGGTCAGCGACCGGTACGGCGAGCTGACGGCGCGGGTCCGCGGCGCCGAGCGGCTGGACGGCCCGGTCGACGTCCTCCTGGTGACGACGAAGGCCACCCAGCTGGACGAGGCGCTCGACCGCGTGCCGGCCGAGACGCTGGGCGGCGCCGTGGTGGTGCCGCTGCTCAACGGCGTGGAGCACCTGGCCGCGCTGCGGGAGCGCTACGCGGCGGCGCGGGTGGTCGCCGGGACGATCCGGGTGTTCGCCTCCCGCCCCGCGCCGGGCGAGGTCCGGCACGAGGGGCAGCTGTGCGCGGTGCAGCTGGCCCCGGGCGCCGAGCCCCTCGCCGCTGCGCTCGACGCCGCCGGGGTGGACGTCGCCGTCCGCCCGGACGAGGCCGGGCTGCTCTGGGACAAGCTGTGCTTCCTGGCCCCCATGGCGCTGCTGACGACCCGGCACGCGGCCGACCTCGGCACGGTGCGCGCGGAGCACGGCGAGGAGTTCACCGCCGTGATCGCCGAGGTGGCCGCGGTGGCGCGGGCCGACGGGGCGACCGGGGACGCCGCGGCGACCCGGGAGTTCGCCTGGTCGCTGCCCGAGGGCATGCGGTCCTCCATGCAGCGCGACGCCGGGGCCGGGCTGCCCACCGAGCTCGAGGCGATCGGCGGCGCGGTGCTGCGGGCGGCCGACCGGCACGGCGTCGAGGTCCCGGTCACCCGGGAGATCGTCGAGGAGCTGCGCGCCCGCCTGGGCTGAGCCGGGTCAGCCGGCGGTGGCGATCCGTTGAGCACGGCGCCGCGGCGCAGCAGCCCTGCGTGGCCTACGGCGGCGCGAGCCGCGGCTCAGAGCTCCCCGGCGCGCACCCGGGCCAGCCACTGCCCGGCCTCGACGAACGCGTCGTCGGACGACTCCGCCGGCACCGACCGGTTGTCCCGCCCGTCGGCGCGCGCGTACGAGCCGAGGAAGCGGACGTCGTCGCACACCCGGTGCAACGCGGCCAGCGCCTCCCCCACCCGGGAGTCCGCGACGTGCCCCTCGCAGTCCAGGGAGAAGGAGTAGACGCCGAGCCGCTGCCGGGTGGGGCGCGACTCGATGCGGGTCAGGCTGATGCCGCGGACGGCGAACTCCCGCAGCACGTCCAGCAGCGCACCGGTGCGGTCACCGACGACGACGGTCAGCGAGGTCTTGTCGTTGCCGGTCGGCGCGGGCAGCGGGCCGGGCGGCTGCACGAGCACGAACCGGGTCACCGCACCCGCGGTGTCGGCGACGTCGTCGGCGAGCACCGCCAGGCCGTAGCGGTCGGCTGCGATCCGTGCGCAGACCGCGGCGTCGACCTTCCCTGCGGCCACGGCCGCGGCGGCGGCGGCGGTCGAGGCCGTGGGCATCGGGGGAACGCCGGGCAGCAGCTCGGCCAGCCGGCCGCTGGTCTGGGCGAGGGCGTGCGGGTGGCTGGCCACCGACCGGACGGCGTCGAGGGTCGTCCCGGGGCGGACGGCGAGGACGAACGCCACCTCGAGGTAGACCTCGCGGGTGATGACGAGGGTGGCGCCGTCGGCCAGACCGTCCATGGTGGCCGGCACGGAACCCTCGACCGAGTTCTCCAGCGGCACGAGCGCCGCGTCGGCGTCCCCCGAACGGACGGCGGAGAGCGCCGCGGAGACACTCGGGTGGGGGTCCCGCCGTCCCCCGGCAGTGGCGATCGCCCTGCTCAGGGCCGCTTCGGCGAAGGTACCCTCGGGCCCGAGATAGGCGAACCGCGTCGGAGACGGACTGGGTGGCATCCCGGGCATCCGACGAGGGTAGTGCGCACGGTACGAGGCGGTCGCCCGGCCCGGTAGGGGTGTCGGGAACCGGCAGGACCGGCCCTCCGGGGCCCCACCGCGGAGGGAGGGATGCGTGACCGCCCGTCCGGCCCGCGTCGCTCCCGGCGCCCTGCAGACCCTCCTGTGGCGGCTGCTCGACGCCAGCGACCGGGAGGACCACGCCCCCTTCCTCGCCCTCGTCGACGAGGCCGACGAGGCCTTCACCGACGACCTCGGCGCGCCCTGGCCGGCCTGGCGGCACGCATTCGGCGCCCGCCGCGCCCTGGTGGACGGCGAACCCGGCGCGGCCGCCGCCGGGATCGCGGCCGCCCGCGAGCAGCTCGACGCCTGCCCGGTGTCGGCCGAGACGGCGCTGCTCATGGCCTACCTGGCGCACGTCGAGACGACCGCCGACCACCTCGACTCCGCGATGCTGCTCGCCGTCGACGCCAGCCTGCTCACCGACGGGCCGTCCGCGCCGCCGTCCCGTGCCCTGCTGCAGGCCCACCGCTGGCTGTCGATGGCGCTCTCCGGCCTCGACCTGGAGGAGCTCGCCGTCCACCACGCCGTCCGCGGGCACCAGGTGGCCGCGGCCCTGCCCGACGTCGACGACCGCGGGCGGCTGCTGCTGCTCTCGGCCCGCCAGCACGTCGAGCTCGCGCAGACGATGCGCCGCCGCGGGGAGACCGAGCGCTCCGCCGAGCTCGCCGGCGAGGCGATCACCTGCGCCACCGGCGCGCGGGAGCTGGACTGGTCGCCCGACCAGGCCGACGCCGACCTGCTCGACGTGGTGCAGGCCTGGGCGCTGATGTGCAGCGGCGACCCGGACGCCGCCCTCGGGCCGCTGCGCCGCGTGCGGCGCGCGCTGCAGCGGGACGGCGGCCCGTGGCTGCGGGGGTACGCCGACCTGGCGCTGGCCCGGGTGCTCTCGGCGCTCGCCGCGCGCGACGGGCGCACCGCTCCCGGCGAGGAGGCGATCGACCTGCTGGTCGAGGCCTCCGGTGCCTTCGCCGCCGCCGGTGACCGCCGCCGCTACCGGCAGAGCCTGCTCGAGCTCGGGCAGGGCAACGCCGACCTCGGTCGCCCCGCCGAGGCGCTGCACTGGCTGGAGGCCTACCGCGCCGACACCGGCCGGGCGCACGCCCGCGGCCGGGCGCTGTGGGCGGAGATGTTCGTCCGCCGCAGCCGGCTGCGCGAGGCCGAGCGCCAGGAGGCGGTGCTCCGGCGGCACGCCCTGGAGGACCCGCTCACCGGGCTGGGCAACCGGCGCAGCGCCGAGCGGCGGCTGGGCGCCCTGCGGCTGGGCGAGGAGCCGCTGTCGCTGGCCGTCGTCGACGTCGACCGGTTCAAGGAGGTCAACGACGACACGTCGCACACCCACGGGGACGCCGTCCTGCGCCGGGTCGCCGACCTGCTGCGCGAGCACAGCCGCACCGGCGACGAGGTCTACCGCTGGGCCGGTGACGAGTTCCTCGTCGTGCTGCCGACGGCGACCGAGGCGCAGGCCGTGGTGGTGATGGAGCGGCTGCGCTCGGCGGTCGCCGAGGCCGACTGGCGGGACCTGGAGCTCTCCGCGCCGGTGACGGTCAGCATCGGCGTCGCGACCGCGCCCGCGGTGACCGACGGCCAGCCGAGCCCGGTCACCGG
This sequence comes from Blastococcus sp. SYSU DS0510, assembly GCF_054050835.1. Lineage (NCBI taxonomy): Bacteria > Bacillati > Actinomycetota > Actinomycetes > Geodermatophilales > Geodermatophilaceae > Blastococcus > Blastococcus sp. SYSU DS0510. The sequence continues at coordinate 63,000 of NZ_JBJHAC010000025.1, forward strand.
CTGGCGGTCGCTGTTCGACACCGCCGACCTGCACCTCTTCTCCGCCAAGCGCCTCGGCCGCAACCGGGTCCGCGCGCACGGGCCCGCCGAGGTCGGGCCGGCGGATCGCGGGGCGAGTGCGTGACCATCCTGCACGCGTGGGGCGGGAGGGACGAGGGACGGCGCGTTCAGCGTGACCTCCTCGACACTGTCGGTGACGACCTGCACAGTGCGCTCGTGCCACCGGGAGCCCTGCACCACCGGGTGACCGCCGCCCTCAGCAACTGGCAGCTCGACGACGCCGAGCAGCTGCTCGCCGGGGTCGAGCGGGACCCGTCGCCCTACGTCGCGGCCACCCCGGCCGCCGACGCGCCCGAGGGCGCCCCGGTGTCGCTCGGCCGCGCGTGGGCCGACACCCTGCGCGCCGAGCTGCTGGTGCGCCGGCTCCGCGTCGCCGGGTTCACGCTCGTCGGCGACCCGGTCTCCGCCGCCGAGCCGGCCCTCGACCTGCACGCGGGCGTCGCCGGGCTGATCGACGGCGCCGACGAGGGCTCCCCCGACGGCACCGAGCCCGACCCGCGGTCGGAGTCCGCCTCGCGCGCGGCGCTGGCCATCGCCCTGGTCCGCTCGGCGAAGGCCGCGTTCGACGCCTCCGACGACGCCCTGCAGCGCGCCGCCGGCCTGGCCCGGCACGCCCGCATCGAGCTGCTCTCGCGCCGGATCGACGCCGCGATGGACGAGGCCGTCGAGGCCGCCAGCCTGCTCGACCCGGGGCTGGCGCCCAGCCCGCTGCTGGTGGACACGCTCGGGACGCTGGCCGGGGTGCTCGCCGACCTGGAGCTGATGCCGCTGGCCCTGGACTACCAGCGCCGCTCGCTCGAGGCCGCCCAGGCGGTCGCCACCGGCCCCGCCGCCGCGGAGGACGACCCGGACGTGCTCGTCGCCGTCGCCGCCACCCGCCTCGGCGAGCTCTGCGCCGAGCTGGGCGAGGGGCTCCTGGACGACGGTGCTCCCGAGTCGGCCGCACCGTACTTCGCCGAGGCCCGCGCGCTGGCCGAGCAGGCGCTCGTGCAGCTGCCGCCGGACTCCCCCGGCGTCGTCCCCGCCCAGGTCGTGCACGGGTGGGCCCTGGTCGGCATGGGCGAGCAGACGGCCGCGGTCGGGCCGCTGCGCGCCGCCGTGCGGCTCTCCGCCGCCACCGCCGACCGCGACCGCATGGCCTCGGCGCAGCTGGCCCTGGGGCGCGCGCTGCGCCGGCAGGGTGAGGGCCACGCCGCCGACGAGCACCTGGTCGCCGCGCTGACCCTGGCCACCGAGCACGGCCTGCCGCGGCTGCGCCGCGCCGCCCTCCGCGAGCTGTGCACGCTGCACGCCGACCTCGACGACGCCGGGCGGGCGCTCCCGTACCTGCAGGCCTACCTCGCCGACGAGCTGGACCGGGTCGACGAGCGGCGCACCCGCTGGGTCGAGCTGTTCGGCCGGCGCAAGAGCCTGCTGGAGACCGAGCGCGCCGCCGGTCAGCTTCGCCGGCAGGCCTACGAGGACCCGCTCACCCACCTGCCCAACCGGCGCTACGCCGAGGCGCGGCTGGACGGGCTGCTGGCGGCGGGCGACGTCCCGGCGCTGGCCGTGGTCGACGTCGACACCTTCAAGGCGATCAACGACACCGCCGGGCACCCCGCCGGCGACGCCGTGCTGCGGACCATCGGCGAGCTGCTGGTCGCCGGAGTCCGCGACACCGACGAGGTGTGCCGCTGGGCCGGCGACGAGTTCGTCATCCTGCTGCCCGAGACGACCGCCGAGCAGGCCGAGCGGGCGCTGGAGCGGATCCGGGCCTCGGTCGCCCGCTACCCGTGGGTGGATCTCGGCCTGGACGTCCCGGTGACCATCAGCGCCGGCATCGCCTCGGCCACCCGGGGTGACGACCGCAAGACCCTGTTCGCGGCCGCCGACGGCGTGCTCTACGAGGCCAAGCGCGGCGGCCGCGACCGCGTGGTGCGGCTGTCGGCGCTCACCCAGACGCGAGCCACCGACGGCGTCGCGCAGCCGTCCCCCGCCGCTCCCGTGCGCCAGGTGCCCGACGGGCCCGGCCCGGCGGAGGACGCCGCCCGCGCCGCCGCGGCCGTCCGCGAGGAGGCGGCCGGCTTCGCCGCGCTGCTCGGCGACGCGCACGCCCCGCTGGGCACCGCGCGCCCGGGGGAGCCGCTGCTCGTGCCGACCGCGCCCGCGCACCGCCCCGCCGAGGAGGTCGGCCCCGCGGTGGTCCGGGCTCCGGGCCGCACGGTCGACGAGGTGCTGGCCCTGGTCCGCCAGGCGCGCCGCGACACCCCCGACCGCCCGGTGCTCGTGCTGCGCGCCGCCGCGGAGACGCTGGTGGCGGTGGCCGGCGAGCACGGACCGGCCACCACCATGGACGGCGCCGCGATGGCCGCCGTCGTCGGCCCGCTGCCCGAGCCGGCCGGCCGCACCACCGTGCTGCGCGCCGCGGGCGCCGACCCCGTCGTCGCCGCGGAGGCGGCGTTCGTGGCCCGGGCCTCCGGCACGGAGGTGGTCCGCGTCGAGGACGGCTCCGTGCCCGACGGCACCGACTGCCTGGTCGTCGTCGCCGGCGCCGACGCCGCGGTCGTGACCTCGCTCGCCGCGCGCACCGACGTCCCGGTGGTCGCGGTGCCGACGTCGGCCGCGCACCCCGGCGGCCTCGGCGGGCTGGGCGCGCTCGTGTCGATGCTGCACCCCGCGGGGACCGGCGTGGTCGTCACCTCGGTCGACGACGGCTGCTCGGCCGGCATCTTCGCCGCCCGCGTCGCGCGGAGGAGCGCGCGGCGGCCGTGACCATCGGCTGGCTGGACCTCGCGGCCGGGGCCTCGGGCGACATGCTGCTGGGCGCCCTCGTCGACGCCGGGGTGCCGCTGGACGTGCCGGCCGAGGCGATCGCCGCGCTCCCCGTCGAGCAGGTGCGGCTGACCACCGAGCAGGTGACCCGCCACGGGCTCGGCGCCACCCGGGTGCACGTGCACGCGCCGCCGTCGGACGTGCTGCGCACCTGGGCCGACGTCCGGGCGCTGCTGCACTCCTCGGCGCTGCCCCCACCGGTGCGCGACGGCGCGCTGGCGGTGTTCCAGCGGCTGGCCGTCGCGGAGGGCCGGGTGCACCGCATCGACCCGGAGCGCGTGCACTTCCACGAGGTCGGGGCGCTGGACGCCCTGGCCGACGTCGTGGGGGTGGTCGCCTCCTTCGAGCACCTGGAGCTGTCGCGGCTCACCGCCTCGCCCGTCGCGCTGGGCAGCGGCTCGGCCCGCGGGGCGCACGGCGTCGTCCCGATCCCGGGCCCGGCGGTGCTGGAGCTGCTCGCCGGGGTGCCGGTGCACGCCGGCGCGGTGCCGGCCGAGATGTGCACGCCCACCGGCGCGGCCCTGCTCGCCGCCCGGGTGGAGGAGTGGACGACGCTGCCCGCGCTCCGCGTCGAGCGCGTGGGCGTGGGCGCCGGCGGCCGCGACCCGGAGCAGCTGCCCAACGTCGTCCGGCTGGTGCTGGGCGAGCCCGCCGAGCCCGCGCCGGCCCGCCCGGTGGTCCTGGAGGCCAACGTCGACGACCTCGACCCGCGGCTGTGGCCGGGCGTCCTCGACGCCCTCCTCGCCGCCGGCGCCTGGGACGCGTGGCTCACCCCGATCCTGATGAAGAAGGGCCGCCCGGCGCACACCCTGTCCGCGCTGTGCCCTCCCGAGGTGGTGGCCGCCGTGCAGGCCGCCGTCTTCGCGACGACGTCGACGATCGGGCTGCGGGTGGTCGAGGTCGGCAAGGTCGCCCTGGAGCGGGCGCACGCCACGGTCGAGGTGCTCGGCGCCCCCGTCGGCGTGAAGCTCGCCGTCTCCGGCGACCGGGTCGTGAACGTGAGCGTCGAGTACGAGGACGTCGCCGCGCTGGCCCGCGCCCGTGAACTGCCGGTCAAGGAGGTCCTGCGCGCCGCCACGGCCGCTGCGGAGGCGGCCCACCCGGTCGGCCCGCCGGCCGAGCCGCCCCCGCTCCGGGGCTGACGCCTCTCGACGAAGGCCGTCCAGGGCAGCAGGCCACCTCCGCGATTGGCCTGCGGCCGGCCGGCCGCGACCGGGTGAGGATGACGTGGTGATCGACCGCTTCCTGCTGGCCGGCGCGCCCGCCACCGTCGCGGGGACGCCCCGGCGGCTGCTCCAGCTCTACGCGGGGCTGGCCCTCTACGGCGCCTCCATGGCGCTGCTGGTCCGCTCCGCGCTCGGCGTGATGCCGTGGGACGTGCTCCACCAGGGGCTGGCGGGCCGGCTCGGCTGGACGATCGGGACGGTCACCATCGCGGTCGGGGTCCTCGTCCTCCTGGCGTGGATCCCGATGCGGCAGCGCCCCGGCCTCGGCACGGTCAGCAACGTCGTCGTCATCGGCCTCGCCGTGGACGCGACCCTCGCCGTCCTGCCGGCACCGACGGCGCCGGCCGCCCGCGTCGGGTTCCTGGCCGCCGGGGTGCTGTTGAACGCCGTCGCCACCGCCGCGTACATCGGCGTGCACCTGGGCCCGGGGCCGCGCGACGGGCTGATGACCGGCCTGGTCCGGTGCACCGGGCGGTCGGTGCGGCTGGTGCGGACCTCCGTGGAGATCGCCGTCGTGGCCACCGGCTGGCTGCTGGGCGGCACCCTCGGGATCGGCACCGTCATCTACGCGCTGGGGATCGGCCCGCTGGTGCAGGTCTTGCTGCCGCGGCTGTCACTGCCGCTGGCCGGATCAGCCCCGGCGGCGCAGCCCGAGCACCACGACGGGGACGACGGCGAGCACGAGCAGCGCGACCGCCCCGCCGCCGCCACCGGCCCAGGCCGCGAAGACCAGGAGTGACGACAGCTCGACCCCGGCACCGGCGACCGAGGTGATGGTCGCGCGGTACGGGCCGCTGATCCGCCGCTGCAGCTCGGCCTCCGCGGCCACCAGCACCGCCAGGTAGACGCCGTAGGCCAGGCCCAGCACGACCACCACCGGCGGCCCGGCCGTCGCGGCGGCGAGCAGCAGCCCCGCCCCCGCGGCGACCAGCAGCCCGCCCAGCACGCGGCCCGGAGGGCGCACCAGCCGGCCGCCGAGCGCGGCGCCGGCGGCCCCGGCGAGCGAGACGACCAGCACGGCCGCCGGGACCGCGAGCCCGGGCACGCCGCGCTCGGCCACGAGCACCGGGAAGTACTCCTCGATCGCGTCCAGGCCGCCGACCAGGGCCACGGCCAGGACGGCGGCGAGCAGGGCCGGACGGCGCAGCAGCGCGCCGGGGCCCGGGGTCGGCTCGTCGTCGTCCCCGCCGTCGACCGCCGCCTCGGGGAACCGCAGCGCCAGCCCGGCGGCGGCCAGGCAGACGACCGCGCTGACCCACCCCACCAGCGGGTAGCCGCCGAACGCGTGCAGGACCGTCGCCGCGAACGCCGTCGGCACCTGCACGAGCAGCTCGGCGGCGGTCATGGCGGCGTTCACCCGGGCGAAGCAGTGCGCCGCGCCGACCTCGGCCAGCCCGTCGTGCACGAGGGCCTCCGCGGTGCCCGACGTGCCCGCGCCGCCCAGGCCCCAGAGGACGAAGCCGAGCGCGAAGGCGCCGGTCGAGGGGGCCGCCGTCCAGACGACGAAGGCCGCCGCCTGGAGCACCCCGGCGAGCACGAGCACGCCCCGCCGGGACCACCGGTCGGCGAGCAGCCCCGCCGGCACCTCGGCCACCAGGCCGGTGACCGACCAGAGGCCGAACAGCACCGAGAGCTCGGTGGCGGACACCCCGGCGTCGAGGAACAGCAGGGCGTACAGCGGGTACAGCGGCACCCACTCGGAGAGCGCGGCCCAGCCGATGGCGAGGCGGGCGAGCGGCCTGGCCGCCGGGGGCAGCGGGGGCGGTGCGGATCAATGTCGGCGCATGACCGGGACGGTAGACCCGACGGCGCCCCGGCGCACCGGAGTTCTCGACCAGGGGAATGTCCGGGGGAGCCGCGGACCTACCCGTGCGGGGGAATCGACACGCCGTCCCTCAACCAGGCGGCGGCGCGCGCCGTTGCGAGACTGGACGGACCGGATGCGCCGGCCACGTCGGCGGGGGGACACAGGATGACCAGCACGGCCGGGCACACGCCGGCGCCCGGGCATCCGGACGTGGACCTCCCCCTCATGGACGCCGACCCCGCGCTCGAGGGCCTGGTGCGGGTGGCCGCCGCGGTCACGAACATGCCCTCCGCCGCGGTGATCACCATGGACACCGCCGTCATGCACGTCATGGCGGTCCACGGCTTCCGGGGCGCCGCCTGGCCGCGCGCGGGCTCGATCGTCGCGACGGTGCTCGAGCGGGGGTCCGGCGTCCAGACCTGCGACGACCTGACCGACGACCCCGGGTTCGCCCGCAGCCCCTGGGTGGACGGCCGCCGGGCGCGGATGCGCGCCTTCGGCACCGTCCCGGTGGTCGTCGACGGCCGCACGGTCGCCGCCATCTGCGTCTTCGGCTCCACGCCGCACGCCTTCACCGACGAGGAGCGCGCCCGGCTCGCCGACGTCGCCGCCGCCGTGGGCACGCTGGTGCGGGCCGCGCAGCAGACCCGCGAGCTCGCCGACCTCGCCGCCGCCAGCCAGCTGGCCCGAGCCGAGACGGCGCGGGCGCACCAGGAGCTCGCCCGCTCCACCGCGTTCACGCAGTCGCTGCTGGAGGTGCTGCCCGTGGGGGTCATCGGCGGGGACGCCGAGGGGCGGGTCACCCTCTTCAACGCCGCCGCCCGCGCCTGGCACGGCCTCGACGCCGACCCGACGGTCGCGGTCGAGGACATCCCGAGGACCTTCGGGCTCACCGACGTCCACGGAACGCCCCTCGCCTACGGCGACGTGCCCTTCAGCCGGGTCTACACCGAGGGCCGCGTGGACGACGCCGAGATGGGCATCGCCCTCCCCGACCGGCCCCTGCGCAGGGTGTCCGGTTCGGGCGTCCAGGTGCACGACGCCGACGGCTCGCTGCTGGGCATCGTCGTCACCCTCACCGACGTCACCGAGCAGCGGGCGCTCGAGGAGGCGCTGCGGGACGCCGCGCTGCACGACCCGCTCACCGGCCTGCCCAACCGGAACCTGCTGCTCGACCGGCTCGACCAGACCCTCGCCGCCGCGGAGCGGGCGCGCCGGCAGATGGCCGTCCTCTACTGCGACCTCGACGGGTTCAAGCCGGTCAACGACACCGCCGGGCACGCCGCCGGGGACGAGGTGCTGGTGGTGGCCGCCCGCCGGCTCGCCGCCGCGATCCGCCCCGGCGACACCGTCGCGCGCATCGGCGGTGACGAGTTCGTCGTCCTGTGCCCGGAGGCCGGCTCCCAGCGGGCCGCCCAGGTCATCGCCGACCGGATCACCGCCGCCTTCGACGAGCCCCTGCGCCAGGCCAACGGCGCGGAGCACGCCGTCGGCATCAGCATCGGGGTGGCGCTGTGCGGTCCCGGCGAGACGCCGGACTCCGCGCTGGCCGCCTCCGACGCCGCCATGTACCGGGTCAAGGCCGCCCGGCGGGAGGCGCGCGTCCCCACCCCGCGACCGGAGCCCGGCCCCGTCGTCCCCGCTCCCTGACCCCACGTCGCGCACCGCTCGACGGCCGCTACCGTGGTCCACCGAGAGGTCGCCTGCCCGAGCCCCGCCCGGCAGTGCCGTGCGAGAAGGGTTCGTCGTGATCTGGTCGGTCGTCCTGGCCGCGTTCGTCCTGGTGCTGCCGGTCGAGCTCCCTGACAAGACGCTCTTCGCCAGCCTGGTGCTGGCCACCCGCTTCCCGCCACTGCCGGTGTTCGTCGGCGTCGGCACCGCGTTCGGCCTGCAGGTGGCGATCGCGGTCACCGCGGGCTCGCTGCTGTCCCTGCTGCCCCAGGCGCTGGTCACCGGCGTCGTCGCGCTGCTGTTCCTGGTCGGCGCGGTGATCCTCTGGCGCAGCGCCACCGCGGGCGCCGAGGACGCCGGCGAGGCCGCCGACGTCCGCGAGCAGACGTCGTTCCTGCGGGCGGCCGCCATCTCCTTCGGCGTGCTCTTCGCCGCCGAGTGGGGCGACCTGTCCCAGCTCGCCACCGCGGGCCTGGCCGCGCGCTACGACGCGCCGCTCTCGGTGTTCGTCGGCTCCTGGGCCGCCCTGCTCGTCGTCTCCGGCCTCGCCGTGTTCCTCGGCAAGAACCTCGCCGACCGGCTGCCGATCGCGCTCATCCGCCGGGTGGCCGCGGGGCTGTTCCTCGTCTTCGCCGTCGTCGCCGCCGTGGAGACCGTCCGCGCGCTGGTCTGACTACGCGAGCGTGCGCAGCCAGTCGGCCACCGCGCGCCCGATCTCGTGCGGCGAGTCCTCCGGGACGAAGTGGCTGCCCGCGACGGTGACCTCGGTGAGCGCCGGCCAGCTGCGCACGAACTCCCGCTGGCGGCCGACCAGGATCGAGCCGGGGTCGGCGTCGATGAACAGCTTGGGGACGTCGCTGCCGGCCAGCCACTCCCCGTACTGCTGCACCCGCTCCACCACGGCCGCCGGCTCCCCCTCGATCGGCAGCTGACGGGGCCACTCGAGCGTCGGCCAGCGGTCCTCGCGCCCGGTGAACGGCGCGCGGTACCGGTCGTGCGCCTCGGGGGTGAGCCCGCGGGCCACCGACGCCGGCAGGATCTTCTCGACGAACACGTTCTTGTCCAGCACGGCGGCCTCGCCGTTCGGGCCGCGCATCAGCTGGAAGATGTTGCGCGCGTCGGCGGGCCAGTCGTCCCAGGTGACCGGCATGACGATCGCCTCGGTGAAGGCGATGCCGCGGACCCGGTCCGGGTGGCGGGCGGCCCAGTCGAAGCCGAGCCCGGAACCCCAGTCGTGCAGGACGAGCGTGATGCGGTCGCCGACGAAGACCCGGTCCAGGAACTCCTCCAGGTAGGCGGCGTGCGTGTCGAACGAGTACGTGCCCGGGGCCGGGTCGGGCAGCTTGTCGGACTCTCCCATGCCGATGAGGTCGGGGGCGACGCAGCGACCGAGGTGCTGGACGTGCGGGATCACGTTGCGCCACAGGTAGGACGACGTCGGGTTGCCGTGCAGGAAGACGATCGACTCCCCGGTGCCGACGTCCACGTACGCCATCTCGGCGTCCTTGACGGTGATCCGCGTGCGCGGGAACGGGTCCTCGGGGGAGATGGCGTCCGGCATGCGCCGATCCTCACACGGACCGCGGCCGGTCCGCCCGGTCGGCCCGGACGGCGCCGCAGGCCTGTTCCTGGCGTTCGCCGTCGCCGCCGTGGAGACGGTCCGCGCCCTCAGCTGACCGGCGGAATCAGCAGCGCCAGCCGCTCCACCAGCGCCGACAGCTGCCCGTCGAGGTCCGGCCAGCCCGGCGCGGGCGCGGCCGACCGCAAGGTGACCACGCCGTGCAGCGCCGTCCACACCAGGGTGGCCTCCTCGCGCGGGTCGAGGCTGCGGGATCGGCCCGCCCCGACGCAGGCCTCGATGCCCTGCACCAGGACGGCGAACGCCATCTCGGCGCTGTCGGGCTTCCGCGGACCGAACATGGCGCGGTACCGCGCCGGTGCGGCGAGGCCGGCCAGCACGTAGGTCCGGCACCCGGCGAGCAGCCGTCGCACCGGGTCGGACTCGCGCTCGACGGCCTCCAGCACCGCCGACCGCAGCTGCTCGAAACCCTCGTCCAGGACGGCGCGCAGCAGCTCGTCCAGGTCGGCGAAGTGGCCGTAGACCGCGGGTGCGCTGACGCCGGCCTCGCGCGCCACGCCGCGCAGGCTCACGGCGGCGATCGAGCCCTCGCGCTCGAGCAGCGTGGTGGCCGCGGCGACGAGGTCGGCACGGAGGTCGCGGGCGGGCACGAAAACACTTTACAGCCGTTAAGGAACGGGCCTACGCTGCTTTACACCCGTTAAGTCGAAGGAGGAGTCATGGGCCTGATCCCCGACCTCGCCTGGACCTCGCCCGCTCCGGGCCCCGGACCCGGCGTCGTCGTCGACACCCGCCTGCACCTGCGGCGGCTCCGGGACGTGCCGATGTTCTTCCGCACGTCCCTCGCCACGTACCGGCAGGCCGTGCGGAGCCCCGGTGCCCGCTCGGTGCGCATGCGCGCCCAGCCGCTGGCGCGCCGGTTCACGACGGTGTCGTGGTGGGACGACGCCGGGGCGGCGCGGGCCTTCGCGATCGCGGAGCCGCACCGCTCGGCGATGCGGTCCTGGCGCCCGCGCATGGACCAGGCGGACATCACCTGGCGGCCGGGCGTCGCCGGCGAGATCCCGGCGCTGGCGGGCGTCGAGCCCACGACCTCCTAGATGTACCCGGCCATCAGGTTGGTGCCAGACGGCTGATCGGGGGCTTGCCGCCGAGTGCGCTGTGACGGCGTCGAGTGTTGTAGTCCTCGATCCACGGGGCAAGGGCGGCAGCGCGCTCATCGT
>NZ_JBJHAC010000026.1:0-65182 GCF_054050835.1 Blastococcus sp. SYSU DS0510
GGTCGACCAACCCGGCCTCGCCCTCGTCCTGGAAGCGGGTGACCCAGGTCCGCACGCACTTGCGCGAGAGCCCCATCGCCGCCGCGATGTGCGCCTTCTTCCACCCGTTCTGCCACCGCTGGACGATGAGTTTCCGGCCGTGGAACGTGGTGCGGGCATTACCGTGGGACACGAGAACCTCCGGGCGGATGTGGGCCTTAGGAAGCCACACCCCACTCGGAGGTTCTCCTGCGTTCAAGTCCGGCCGCCGTCACCAACGTCCTGGCCGGGTACACCTAGACCTGCCGCGCCACCAGCACCCGGAAGAGGTTGTGCAGCCGGTAGCCGCCGTCACCGGTGCGGTAGGGCTCGAGGTGCTCCAGCACCGTGTCGCGCAGCGCCTCCGGCTCGGTCCGCCGCACGGCCGAGCGGGCGAGCGGGGTGGCCATGAGCGGCCCGACCAGCTCGTCGGCGCCGGCGTAGTCGAAGGGCACGACCACCTCGTCGAGCCGCTCGACCGCCAGCCCCGCCCGCTCGGCCATCGCCCGCAGCCGGGCCGGCTCGCTCACCGCCGGCCCGCGGCGGGGCCGGCCCGGCGCCAGCGCCTCCTGCAGCACCCGCAGGTCGCACTCCCGGTCCCGGCCCCACACCGTCGCGGCGACGACCCCGCCCGCGCGCCCGGCCCGGTGCAGCACCGCGACCGGGTCGGCGACGTGCATCAGCAGCTGGACGGCGGTGACGACGTCGAACGACCCGGGCGGCGGGTCCTGCGCGTGCCGCACGAGGAACGTCCCGCCCGGGACGGCGGCGGCCGCCTCCGCGACGGCGTCCGGATCGGTGTCGACGCCGGTCACGCGGGCGCCCCGGCCGGCCGCGCGCCGGGCAAGCTCGCCGGCGCCGCAACCCAGGTCGAGCAGGCGGGTGCCGGCGGTCACCGCGGTGGCGTCGAGCACGGCCTCGTGCAGCGCCGCGCCCCAGCTCTCCGCTCCCCCGCTCACCGGGCGACCATAGACGTGCTTGACCCTGACGCGACGTCAGGCTGTTGCCTTCTCCTCGTCAGGTGAACGGAGGGATCCGATGAACGTGGGCGAGGTCGCCGCGATGGCCGGCGTCACGGTGCGCACGCTGCACCACTACGACCAGATCGGCCTGCTACGGCCGTCCGGGCGGACGTCGGCCGGCTACCGGCAGTACGCGCCGGCCGACCTCGACCGGCTGCACCAGGTGCTGGTCTACCGCGAGCTCGGGTTCCCCCTCGAGGAGGTCGCGGCCCTGCTGGACGACCCGTCCGCCGACCCCGCCGAGCACCTGCGCCGGCAGCACCGGCTGCTGCGGGACCGGCTGGAACGGACGCAGGCGATGGTCGCGGCCGTCGAGAAGGAGATGGAGGCGAGAGCCATGGGAATCGGACTGACCCCGGAGGAGCGGTTCGAGGTGTTCGGCGAGCACGACCCCGAGCAGTACGAGGCCGAGGTCGAGGAGCGCTGGGGCGAGACGGAGGCCTACGCGCAGACGAAGCGCCGGACCGCGGCGTACTCCAAGGAGGACTGGCTGCAGATCTTGGCCGAGGGCGAGGACCTCGAGGCCCGCTTCGCCGCCGCGCTGCAGACCGGCGTCCCGGCCGACTCGGATCGGGCGATGGACCTCGCGGAGGAGCACCGGCAGCAGATCAGCCGGAACTACTACGACTGCCCGCCCGAGATGCACGCCGGCCTGGGCCGGATGTACGTCGAGGACGAGCGGTTCACCGCCCACTACGACCAGCGCGCGCCCGGCCTGGCGCAGTACGTCAGCACCGCCGTCCAGGCCAACGCCGCCCGCCAGGGGTGACCGCCCTGCACCAGTGGCCGGCCGGCGAGATCGGCGATCCCGCGTGGTCACACCCGGATCAGCAGCTCCCCGTGCAGCATGCCGAGCCAGCCGTCGTCGGCGTCGGCCCAGCGCAGCCATGCATCGGCGATGCCCTGGAGGTCGCCCGGCGTCGCCAGGCCGTAGGCCACCGCCTGCTCGGCGAAGGACGACGCCGTCGCCCGCCCCGCCCACGAGCCGCCCCACCACCGCCGCTCGGCCGGGGAGGCGTAGCACCACGCCGAGGTGGAGGCCGTCACGTCCCGGAGCCCCGCCGCGTGCGCCCAGGCCAGCAGCCGGCGCCCGGCGTCGGGCTCGGCGCGGTTGCGGCGGGCCACCTGCTGGTAGAGCGCCAGCCACCGGTCGAGCCCCTCGTCGGCGGGGAACCAGGTGGTGGCCGCGTAGTCGACGTCCCGGACGGCGACCAGCCCGCCCGGCCGGCAGACCCGCGCCATCTCCCGCAGCGCGGCCACCGGGGCGGTGAGGTGCTGCAGCACCTGGTGGGCGTGGACGACGTCGAACGAGGCGTCGGGCAGGTCGAGGGCGTAGACGTCGCCGACGGCGAAGGTGACCTCGACGCCGGCGCGGTCGGCAGCGGTCCGCGCCTCGTCGAGCGGGTCCGCCGAGAGATCGAGCCCGAGCACGCGGCCGGGCGCCACGCGGGCGGCGAGGTCGACGGTGATCGTGCCGGGCCCGCACCCGACGTCGAGCAGGTCGAGCCCCGGGCGCAGCGCGGGCAGCAGGTGAGCGGCGGAGTTCTCGGCGGTGCGCCACCGGTGCGACTGGAGGACCGGCTCGGCGTGCCCGTGCGTGTAGGTGTCCACGGCCGCAGTGTGGCCCGGCGTCCCGCACCGTGGAACCGGCATCCCGAGTGGTGAGATCCCGTCGTCCTCCCCCGCCGCAGCGCGTCCTCCCTCAGCGCCCACCGTGCGGGAGGACGCGCCATGATCAGGGAACCTGATCCCGGCGGGCGGGGTCAGCCCTCGGCGAGGACCTGCTCGGCCACCGGCACCGCCCGCTCCCTGTCTGCGGGCACCAGCCCGATGCGGGTGCGGCGGTCGAGCAGGTCGGCCACCGTGCGCGCGCCCTCGTGCCGGACCGCGAAGCGCAGCTCCCCCACCGTCTCCGGCCGCCCGGCGACGACCAGCGCCGGTCCGAGCGCCTCCACCGCGGGCGCCTCGGTGCCGTACCGGGCGACCAGCCGCGCCGGTGCGGGCACCCGGTCCAGGGCCACCCGCGGCGCCGCCCCGGCGAGCGCGAGCCGCGCGGTGGCCGACCGCGCCGCCCCCCGCCCCAGCCGCGTCACGACGGCGTCCACGGCCTCCTCGGCCATCGCCCGGTAGGTGGTCAGCTTCCCGCCGACGACGGAGAGAACCGGTCCGTCCCACGCGAGCAGGTGCCGGCGGGAGAGGTCGGCGGTGGCGCCACCCGGCCCCGTGCCCGCCGACTCGGGCAGGACCAGCGGCCGGTAGCCGGAGTAGGCGCCCACCAGGTCGGCGCGGGTGAGCGGCTCGGCGAGCAGCTGGTTCACGGTGTCGAGCAGCTGCTGCACCTCGGCGTCGGACGGTGCCGCGTCGTCGTCGGGGACCGGCCCCTCGACCGGCTCGTCGGTGAGCCCGAGGTAGACCAGGCCGTCGGGCTGCGGCAGCGCGAAGACGTACCGCGAGCGGGACCCCGGCAGCGGCACGGTGAGCGCGGCCGACGGCGAACCCAGCCGCACGCCCGGCACGACGAGGTGGGAGCCGCGCGAGGGCACCAGCCGGATGCGGGGCGCGAGCCGCTGCGCCCACACCCCGGCGGCGTTCACCACCACCCCCGCCCGCACGGTGAGCGGGCCCTCGTCGGTGGTCACGTGGACGTCCGCGCCGTCGACGGCGGTGACGGTCGCGCCGGTGAGCACCCGCGCGCCGTGGGCGGCCGCCGTCCGGGCCAGGGCGACGACGAGCCTCGCGTCGTCGGTCAGCTGCCCGTCCCAGAAGACGACGCCGCCACCGCCGGGGCGCACCGCGGGCACCAGCCGGCCGACGTCGGAGGCGTCCACCCGCCGGGTCGCGGGCAGCGAGCGCCGGCCGCCGGGCACCGAGAGCCGCACCGCGTCGCCGAGCCGACCGCCCAGCTCCGCGAGCGCGGTGACGTCGCGGCCGGCGGCGTCGGGGACCAGGAAGGGCAGCGGGCGCACCAGGTGCGGCGCCGTCGCCCCCATGAGGACGGCGCGCTCGCGGGCGCTCTCCCGCGCCAGCCCGAGCTCGCCGTGGGCCAGGTACCGCAGGCCGCCGTGCACGAGCTTCGAGGACCACCGGCTGGTGCCCGCTGCCAGGTCGGTGCGCTCGCACAGCAGCACCGAGAGGCCGCGCGAGGCGGCGTCCAGGGCCACCCCGGCGCCGGTCACCCCGCCACCGACGACCACCACGTCCACGGCGGCCCCGGCGACGGCGGCCAGGTCGCGGGCGCGGCGCTCGGGTGAGAGGGAGCCGATCACCCGGTCCCCCAGCGCTGCGGCACCGGCAGACTGTAGCCGTGCCCGAGCAGCCGGAACTGACGATCCAGGGCTGGGGCCCGCGCCCCGCCACCCCGGGGGACGAGAGCCCCGACGGCGCCCTGACCAAGGCCGCGCGCCGCTACCTGACCCGCGAGCTGGGCTGGGAGCCCCGGTACACGCCGCCCGCCGCCGTGGACGAGATCCGCCTGGCGCCCTGCCGGCTGCCCGAGGAGGACCGCGCGGCCCTGGCCGGCCTGCTGGGCGAAGACCACGTGCGCACCGACCGCGACGCGCGGCTGCGCCGGGCCGGCGGCAAGAGCTACCTGGACCTGCTGCGCCGGCGGGAGGGCGACGCCTCCGACGCGCCGGACGGGGTCGTGCTCCCGGGCACCACCCAGGAGACCGCCGCACTGCTGGCGCTGTGCAGCGAGCGCGGCATCGTCGTCGTTCCGTTCGGCGGCGGCACCAGCGTCGTCGGCGGGCTGGCCGGCGTGGACGCCGACGACCGCCCGACCCTCGCCGTCGACCTCTCCCGCATGGCGTCGGTGCAGGCCCTCGACGTGCCGTCGTCGCTGGTCACGGTGGGCCCTGGCATGCGCGGGCCGGCCCTGGAGCAGGCCCTCGCCCGCGAGGGGCTGACCTTCGGCCACCTGCCGCAGAGCTGGGAGTTCGCCACGCTCGGCGGGTACGCCGCGACGCGGTCGGCGGGCCAGACCTCGACGGGGGTCGGCCGCTTCGACGAGCTCGTCGCGGGGCTCACCCTGGCGACGCCCTCGGGGGTGCTCCAGCTCGGCCACCCCCCGGCCTCGGCCGCCGGGCCCGACCTGCTCGGCCTGGCGCTGGGCTCGGAGGGGACGCTCGGCGTGATCACCGAGCTGACGCTGCGGGTGCGGCCCAAGCCCTCGGCCAGCTCCTACGAGGGCTGGTCGTTCCGCACCTGGGCGGCCGGGCTGGCCGCGCTCCAGCTGCTCGCCCGCCACGACCTGCTCCCCGACGTCGTCCGGCTCTCCGACGCCGACGAGACGAAGGCCAACCTGCTCATGGCCGCCGGCACCGGCGCGCGGGCGCTGCGGGGCGGGCTGCGGGCCCGGGGCCACGGCGAGGGGTGCCTGCTCGTCGTGGGCTGGGAGGGGGTGCCCGACCTGGTGCACGCCCGGACGCGCGCCGCCGCGGCGCTGCTGCGCGACGGCGGTGCGGTGCGGCTCGGCCGCCGGGTGGGTGATACGTGGCGCCGGCACCGGTTCGAGGCGCCCTACCTGCGCGACCGCCTCATGGACGGCGGTCTGCTGGTGGAGACGCTGGAGACCGCGGCCACCTGGACGGCGCTGCCCACCGTGTACGACACCACCCGCCGGGCGCTGCAGGAGTCGCTGGCCCGCGGCGGGCACCGGCCGCTGGTCATGGCCCACGTCTCGCACGGCTACGCCACGGGCGCCTCGCTCTACTTCACCGTGCTGGCCGACCGCGACGACGCGCTGCCCATCCAGCAGTGGCTGTCGGCCAAGCGGGCGGCGACCGACGCGCTGCTGGCCGCGGGCGGGACGCTCACCCACCACCACGCCGTCGGCGCCGACCACCGGCCGTGGCTGGAGCGCGAGGTGGGGTCGCTCGGCGTCGAGGTGCTGCGGGCGGTGAAGGAGCGGCTGGACCCCCGCGGCATCTGCAACCCCGGCGTCCTCCTCCCCGACTGATCGCCCCGCGCCATGATCAGGTGCCCTGATCGTCGAGCGTCCTCCCTCACGGTGTGCGGTGAGGGAGGACGCTTCATGATCAGGTCACCTGATCGACGCGAGGCCGGCGCGGCGCCGGGAGGGCCGGGGTCAGGGGCCCGTGACGCCGGGGCGATCTCTCAGAAGGCGTGGCCGAAGGAGAAGACGCGCTCCGGGTCGACCGCCGCCTTCACCTCGGCCAGCCGCTGGTAGACCCCGGGCGGGTAGGCCGCGGCCACCTCCCCGGGGCCGGAGACGTCACCCAGGAAGTTGGTCAGGCACCCGGCGGCCCGCCACGGCGCCATCGCCCCGAGCACGCCCCGCCCGACGGCGGGCACGATCTCGGCCAGCTCGGGCACGCCCGGCCCGACGGTCAGCATCAAGAAACCCCCGTCGCGGCCGGCCACCGCGTTGGGCACCTTCGGCGCGCGGGCGAAGGCCCCGCCGAGCTTGCGCAGCTCGACCATCATGAGCGGGATCTCCGCCTGCGGGCCGGCCACGGCCAGCAGGGCGTCGATGCCGTCGTCGGTCAGCTCGGTGAGCAGCTGCCCCTTCTCCCACGCCGGCACGGGGTCGACCGGGTCCATGTGGATGGAGTCCATCTCGTCGGTCCGCATCGGCCCGATGAAGCCGAGCAGGATCCGGCCGGCCCGCATCATCGGCTCGACCAGCCGCTGGCCCGCGTCGAAGTCGGTGCCGCAGTAGGCGTAGCGGAGGTGGACGGCGGTCTGCCCACGCAGCGGCGGCGGGAGGAACTCCATGTCGGGCAGCCGGACTATCGCGATCGAGGTGCCGACCTCCTCGGGCAGCTCGCGTGACCAGCGGCCGAAGGCGTGCAGGACGGCGGCCATGTCCTCACCGGCGAAGAAGACCCCGCCGGCGTACAGGCCGGTCAGCGGGATCAGGTCCATCTCCAGGGCGGTGACGACGCCGAAGTTGCCCTTGCCGCCGCGGACCGCCCAGAAGAGCTCGGGCTCGGAGTCGGCGGAGAGGGTGCGCTGCCGCCCGTCGGCGGTCACGATCTCCACCGCCCGGACGTGGTCGGCGGCGAACCCGTGCGTGCGGCCGAGGGAGCCCACGCCGCCGCCCAGCGTGTAGCCGATCACCCCGACGTCGGACGACGACCCGCACAACCCCGCCAGGCCGAACTCGGCGGCGGACTCCATGAGCCGCTTCCACTTCACCCCGGCCTCGACGCGGACGGTCCGCCGCTCGGGGTCGATGAACAGCCCCTGCATGCGGCGGGTGGTGATCATCATGGAACCGGCGGCGTTGCGCACCGGACCGTGGCCGGTGGCCTGGACGGCGACGCGCAGACCACGGGCGACGGCCCAGGAGACGGCGGCGGCGACGTCGGCGGCGCAGGTGGCGCCGACCGCGATCGACGGCGTGTGCTGTATCGCGACGTTCCAGGTGGCCACCTCGGCGGCCAGCCCGTCGTCACCGGCGGCGTAGACGGGACCGTGGACGAGGCCGCGGAGCACGTCGACGTCCGCCGCGGGGAACGGCGGTACGAGGGCGTTCACGGCGTCGGCGTCCAGGAGGGCGACGGGCTGCTCGGGCTCGCGGGGGAGCTCGGTGAGGGACATGCGGATTCCTCTTCGCTGCCGCGGTGGTGACCGCGGGTGGGGCACCGCGGTCGGGCCGCGGCTTCTCGGGACGGCGGAAGCGTGCGCGGCCTCGCTTGCCGCGAGCTTGGAGCCGACTTGCAGGAGCACCTTGCGGCCCGCTGCAGGTCCACCGCGCGAAAAGGGGTGCCCCCGGGGGCGCCGCGCTGGGAGCATCCTGCGGCGTGCGCTTCCGAGTCCTGGGGCCGCTCGAGGTCTCCGGCCCCGACGGCAGCCCCGCCGACGTGGGCGGGGCCAAGCCCCGGGCGCTGCTGACCCTGCTCCTGGCGGATGCCGGCCGGGTCGTCGGCATCGACCGCATCGTGAGCACGCTCTGGGGCGAGGAGCCGCCCCCGACGGTCACCGGCACCCTCCAGGCCTACGTCTCGCACCTGCGGCGGGTGCTGGAACCGGGCCGCGGCCCGCGCGAGGCGCCGACCGTGCTGATCACCCGCCCACCGGGCTACCTGCTGCAGGTCGAGGTCGACGACCTCGACCTGCTCCGCTTCGCCCGGCTGATCGAGGAGGGCGACCGCGCGGTGACCGCCGGCGCACCCGCGCGCGGCGTGGCGCTGCTGGACGAGGCGCTGGGCCTCTGGCGCGGGGAACCGCTGGCCGAGCTGGGCGACCTGCCCGCGGCCGCGAGCGACCGGCTCCGGCTCACCGAGCTGCACGTGCGCGCCCGCGAACGGCGCTGCGACGCGCTGCTCGCGGTCGGCCGCCCGGAGGCCGCCGTCCCCGACCTGCAGCACCTGGTGTCCGAGCACCCCCTCCGCGAGCGGTTGTGGGCCCGTCTCGTCACCGCCCTGTACGCCGCCGACCGGCAGGCGGAGGCGCTGGACGCCTGCCGCCGGTGCGCCGACCTGTTGCGCGACGAGCTGGGCATCGACCCCGGGCCGGAGCTGCGCGACCTGGAGCAGGCCGTGCTGCGGCAGGACCCGCGCCTGCTGGAGCGGCTGCCCCGCCCCGTCCTGCCGCCGGCTCCCGCGCCTGCGCCGAGCGCCTCGGTGGACGCGCTGGTCGGCCGCCGGGCGGAGCTCGACCAGGTGCGCGCGGTCGCCGAGCAGGTGGCCGGCGGGCGGTCCGCCGTCGTCGTCCTCGAGGGGGAGGCGGGCATCGGGAAGACCCGGCTCGCCGAGACGGTCGCCGACGGTGCCCGGCTGCTGGGGTGGCCGGTGGCGTGGAGCCGCTGCGCCGACGACACGGGTGCGCCGCCCCTGTGGCCGTGGACGCAGGTGCTCGAGCAGCTGGGCCAGCCGGAGCTGGTCCCCGACGAGGCGGCCGGGGACGACGCCGACGCAGCGCGCTTCCGGCTGTTCCAGGACCTGCGCGCCCGGCTGACCGCCGCGGCATCCCACCCGGCGCTCGTCGTCCTCGAGGACCTGCAGGGCGCCGACACCACGTCGGTGCAGCTGCTCGGCCTGCTCGCCCGCCACCTCCCCCGAGCGCCGGTGCTGCTGGTCGTCACCGCGCGGACCGTCGGCGAGCCGCTGCCCGAGGCCGTCGCGGACTGCCTGGCCCGGCTGGCCCGCGAGCCCGCCGCCACCTGCCTGCGGCTGCGCGGGCTGGACGCCGACGACGTCGCCGCGCTCCTGACCGCCCAGCTGGGCTCCCCGGGCGACCGCGCGCTGGCCGCCACCGTGCACGACCGCACCGGCGGCAACCCGTTCTTCGTCGTCGAGCTGTCGCGCTGGATGGTCGGCGCCCACGACCTCCACCTGGACGTCGTCCCGGTCCCGCCGTCGGTCGGGGAGGTGCTGCGCACCCGGCTCGCCCGGCTGCCCGCGGGCGCCCGCGAGGTGCTCGAGCTGGCCGCCGTCGTCGGCCGCGAGGTGTCCCTGGGCCTCCTGGAGGCGGCCGGCGTCGCCGTGGACGACGCGCTCACGGCGATGGACTCCGCCCTCGCCGTCGGCCTGGTGGTCGAGGGCGGGCGGCCGTGGAGCTGGCGGTTCGCCCACGCGCTCGTGCAGGAGGTGCTGGCCGGCGACCTGCCCGCGGTGCGGCGGGCGCGGCTGCACGCCCGCGTCGGCGAGGCGCTCGAACGGCGGCTCACGACGTCCACGGACGACGGGCTCGTGGAACGGCTCACCCACCACTTCGTCGAGGCGCTCCCCGTGGTCGGGCCCGGCCCGGCGCTGCTCTACCTGGGGGCGGCCGCCCGCGCCGCGCGGGCCCGGCTGGCCCACGGCGAGGCCGCCGCGCACGGCCGGCGGGCGCTGCAGCTGCTCGACCCGGAGGCGCCGGACGCGGCGCGCACCCGGCACGACCTGCTCACCGCCCTGGGCAACGACCTGCTCCGCAGCGGCCAGCTGACCGAGGCGCGCGAGGTGGTGGCCGAGGCGATCGGCCTGGCCCGCCAGCTCGACGACCGGGAGTGCCTCGCCGAGGCGGCGGCGGTCTGGGGCAGCGTCACGCTGTGGAACTGGCGGCCGCACGGGGTGGTCGACGAGGACATGGTCGCCGTCCTGGAGGACCTGCTCGCCGAGCGCGGGGACGGCGACGACCCGACCACCGCCCGGTTGCTGGGCACCCTCGGTGTCGAGCTGGCGTTCGGCCCCGACGACCGCGGGGTGCGGGCCGCCGGGCAGGCGGTCGCGATGGCGCGGCGGATCGGCGACCCGGAGCTGCTGGGCCGGACGCTGAACAACCTGAGCCTGGCGGTGTGGGGGCGTCCGGGCGCCGCCGAGCTGCGGCTGGCGGCGGCCGACGAGTCGTTGGAGCTGGCCGGTCGCGGGCTGCCGCGGCGCACCGAGTTCCTGGCGCACCTGCACCGGGCGGCGATCCGGCTGCACCTCGGCGACCTGGCCGGGTTCGAGGCCGATCACGCCCAGGCCCGGCGGCTGGCGGTGTCGCTGAGCGGGCCGGAGGTGCGCCCGCACGTGCTGTGGCAGGCCGGCGGGCTGGCCTGGCTGCGCGGCAACGCCGCCCGCGCGGAGGAGCTCACCACCGAGGCCTACGAGCTCTTCCGGCGGGTCACCCCCCACGCGCGGCACGCCTACGCGGCGCACCAGTTCACCCTGCGGCGGGCCGACCACCGCCAGGGCGAGACGCTGCCGCTGCTGGTCGAGACCGGGGACGAGGGCAACCCGCTGCTGCAGGAGATGGCGGTGCTGGCCGCGGCCGAATCGGGCGACCTGGCCGAGGCCCGCCGGCTGCGCGCGCGCTGGGGCCGCACGCTGGTGCGCGACTGGGCCAGCGACGTCGCCCTGTACCTGCAGGCCGAGAGCTCGCTGTGGCTGGGGGACGAGCGGGACTGGGCGTCGGCGGCGGAGTCGCTGCTCCCCTACCGCGGCCGGCAGGCGGTGCTCGGGACGCCGGCGCTCACGCTCGGCGCCTACGACGAGCTGCTGGGCCGGATCGCCGAGCGGCTGGCCGACCAGGACGGCGCGCGGCGGTGGTGGACGGCGGCCCGGGAGCAGGGCGCGCTGGTCGGCTCACCGCACCAGGTGGCGCTGGCCGAGTCCCACCTGCGCCGGGTCGCGGCCGAGCCGACCCCCGCCTGACCCCGGACGCGGGGTCCCGGCCCCCCGGCAGTCCCAGCCCGGAGACGCCGTCCTCCCTCGCCGTGGCGCGTCCTCCCTCACCGTCTGCAGTGAGGGAGGACGCTCGATGATCAGGTCACCTGATCATCGCGGGGTGCGGCTCAGGCGGTGGTGGCGATGCCGCCGTCGACCGGGATGACCGCGCCGGTGACGTAGGCGCCCGCCCGCGAGGAGAGGTAGACGACGACGCCGGCCATGTCGTCGGGGCGCCCGATGCGGCCCAGCGGCGACTTGGCCGCGATCTCGGACCCGAAGGCGTCCAGCGTGGCGGCCATCATCTTCGACTCGAACGGCCCGGGCGCGACGGCGTTGACGGTGATGCCCTGGGGCCCGAGCTCCTTGGCCAGCACGCGGGTGAGCTGGTGCAGCCCGGCCTTGCTCGCGGCGTAGGAGTAGGTCGGCATCGGGTTGACGTGCAGGCCGTCGATGCTGCCGACGTTGACGATGCGCGCCGGGTCGCCCTCGGCCGCCGCGGCCCGGAGCCTGGGCAGGAACGCGCGGGTGAGGAAGAAGGGCGACTTCAGGTTCAGGTCGAGCAGCTTGTCCCAGGCAGACTCGGGGAAGGTCTCCAGCGGCTCGCCCCAGGTGGCGCCGGCGTTGTTCACCAGGACGTGCACCCGCTCCTCGTGCCGGCCCACCTCCTCGGCCAGGCGGATGCACTCGGCCTCGGTGGAGAGGTCGGCCGGGGTGGAGACGACGGTGCCGAACTCGGCGAGCTCCGCCGCCGCGGCGTCCCCGGCCTCGGCCTTCCGTGAGCTGATGTAGACCTTCGCCCCCGCCTGCAGCAGGCCCCGGGCCATCATCAGGCCGATGCCGCGGGTGCCCCCGGTGACCACAGCCACCTTGCCGGTCAGGTCGAACAGGTCCACGGGTACCTCCGGTTCGGCGTCGCGGCGCCGTCATCGGCACCGACCCCGCACCCTAACGAGGCGGTCCGCACGCTCCTCCACGACGCCGTCCTCGCCGACCTGTGCCAGCCTGGCGGTCATGATCGAACCCGCCGCGACCCCGGGGGCCACGAGCGAGGTCGGCCCGCTGCGCACCGTGATGCTGCACCGCCCCGGCCCCGAGCTGCGCCGGCTCACGCCGCGGAACAACGACCAGCTCCTCTTCGACGGCGTCCCGTGGGTGACCCGCGCCCAGGACGAGCACGACGCCTTCGCCCAGGCGCTCAGCGACCGCGGCGTCGAGGTGCTGCACCTGGCCACGTTGCTGGCCGAGGTGCTCGCGGTACCCGCCGCGCGGTCCGACCTGATCGGTGCCGCCGTCGACGACCCGCGGCTGGGCGCGACCCTGCAGCGCGACGCCACCCGCCACCTGACGGGGCTCTCCCCGGACGACCTGGCGACGGCGCTCATCGCGGGCCTGGCGCACGACGAGCTGCGCGGCCACGGGCTGGCCTACCAGATCATGGACCGCTCGGACTTCGTGGTGCCCCCGCTGCCGAACCTGCTGTTCACCCGCGACTCGTCGGTGTGGATCGGCGGCGAGGTGGCGGTGACCTCCCTGGCCATGCCCGCGCGGCACCGGGAGAGCACCATCACCGCCGCCATCTACACCCACCACCCCCGCTTCGCCGGGTCCGGGCAGCTGTACTCGCCGGGGCTCGAGCACCTGGAGGGCGGGGACGTGCTGCTCCTGGCCGAGGGCGTGGTCGCCGTCGGCGTGGGCGAGCGGACGACGCCCGGTGGTGCCGAGCGGCTGGCGCGGCGGGTCTTCGCCCGCGGGCTGGCGCACACGGTGCTCGTCGTCCCCATCGCCCAGGAGCGGGCCACCATGCACCTGGACACGATCGCCACCATGGTCGACGTCGACGCGATGGTGATGTACCCGGCGGTGGCCGACTCGCTGGCCGCCTGGACGGTCACGGCGCCCGACGGCTGCCCCGCCGACGACGCCGACACGACCGACCTCGTCGTCAGCGGCCCGGAGCCGTTCGTGGCGGCGGCGGCGCACGCGATGGGCATCGACAAGCTGCGAGTGATCGACACCGGCCTGGACCCGGTGACCGCCGAGCGGGAGCAGTGGGACGACGGCAACAACACCCTCGCCCTGGCCCCGCGGCTGACGGTGGCCTACGAGCGCAACACGGTCACCAACGCCGCGCTCGAGGCGGCCGGCATCGAGGTCGTGCGCATCGCGGGCTCGGAGCTCGGCAGCGGCCGCGGCGGCCCGCGCTGCATGTCCTGCCCGGTCTCCCGCGCCCCGCTCTGAGCCCTTCGCGGCGAGCGGCGGGCTACGACCGGGGGACCTCCCGCTCCGACGAGCCACACCGGTGATCCAGGCCACTACGCTGCCAACTTCCTGCGCCGGCCCGGCGCTCGGCGGAGGGACGGTGCGGTGGCAGGCACGGGGACGGCACGGCGGACCGGCCGGATCGCGGGGATCGGCGGCGGGCTCGTCGGCTACCTGGTCTTCGTCGAGTTCACCAGCGGCGTGCTGCAGGGCTACTACGTCCCGCTGCTGACCGACATCGCCCGCTACCTCGGGGTCAACGACGCCGACGTCAACTGGCTCGAGGCCGCCCAGCTCATGCTCTCGGCGATCGCGGTTCCGGTGCTGGCCAAGCTCGGTGACCTGCACGGGCACCGGCGGGTGCTCCTCTGGTCCTCCGTCGTCGTCGCGCTCTCCACCGTCGTGCTGGCCTTCGCGCAGAGCTTCCCGCTGTTCCTCGTCGCCTGGGCGCTGCAGGGCATGTACGTCGTCTGGCTGCCGCTGCAGGTGGCGCTCATCTGGGACCGGTCCCGCCGGACCCCCGGCGCGGCGAGCCAGACCCGCCGCGCGACCGGGCTGATCGTCGCCGCCCTGCAGGCCGGCGCGATCGTGGGGGCGCTCACCGGCGGGCAGATCGGGCAGAGCCTCGCCGACTCGTTCTGGCTGGTGCTCATGGCGCCGCTGGTCCTGGTCGTCGGCGTCTGCGTCGTCGTCGCCCTGCGCGTGCCGGAGAGCCAGGACCGCACCGGCGGCAGCATCGACACGACCGGCGCCGCGGTGCTGAGCCTCGTGCTGCTGGTCATCACCGGCGGCCTGAGCTTCGTCCGCCGCAACGAGGACGCGCTCTGGCCGTGGGCGGTGACCGCGCTCGGGCTGCTGCTGCTGGTCCCGTTCGTGCTCTACGAGCTGCGCCAGGACGACCCGCTGGTCGACTTCCGGGTGCTGCGCAGCTCCTCGATGTGGCCGGTGCAGCTCACCGCCGGGCTCTTCGGCATCAGCGTGCTCGGCGCCCAGGGCCCGCTGTCGACGTACGCGCGCACCGACCCGGAGGTGTACGGCTACGGGCTGGGCCTCTCCACCAGCGAGGTGTCGGTCGTCATCGGCGCCTACGTGATCTCCATGCTGGTCGGCGCGAGCCAGTTCTCGCGGGTCAGCCGGCTGACCACGCCCCGGCGCACGCTGATCGGGGCAGCCACCCTCACCGGCACCGGCTACCTGCTCCTCGTGCCCTTCCACGACACGCTCGCCCAGATGCTCACCTGCATCGCGATCGCCGGGCTGGGCTCCGGTGCGCTGGTCGCGGCCCTGCCGGCGGCCGCCGCAGCCGCGGCCCCGGTCGGCCGCACGGCGGTGGCCACCGGCCTGACGAACACGACCAAGGTGCTCGGCGGGTCGTTCGCCTCCGCGACCTTCGCCCTCGCGCTGGCCTCGAACGTGCCGCTCCTGCCCGACGGGTCGGCCGGCACCGCCGGATCGCTGTCGGGATACATCACCGTGTGGGTCGTCTGCGGCTCGGCGGCGCTGCTGGCCGCGCTGGCGCTGCTCGTCGTCCCGAAGCTGGCCTTCTCCGACCCGTCCGTCCCCGATCCCGCCGAGGAGTCCCGAGCATGAGGCGCGCGCTGGCCCTGGCCGCGACCGGAGCCGCCGCCGCGGCCGCCACCACGACCGCCCGGCGGGTCGCCCGCTTCCGGCCGGTGGAGCAGCCGGTCCCACCGGTCGACCTGACCGGTCTGGACGCCGACGCCGCGGCGCAGCGGCTCGCCGAGCTGATCCGCATCCCGACGATCTCCTCCCGGGACGCCGACCAGGTGGACGCCGCGGCGTTCGAGGCCTACCGCGCCCGGCTCGCCGAGCTGTACCCGCGCACCCACGAGGCCCTGGAACGCGAGGTGCTCGGGGTCGGCGCGCTGCTCTACCGCTGGCGGGGCAGCACGGACGAGCCGCCGCTGGTGCTCATGGCGCACTACGACGTCGTCCCGGTCGCCGGCCAGGAGTGGACCCGCGACCCGTTCTCCGGGCTGGTCGAGGACGGCTGCGTGCACGGCCGCGGCGCGATCGACGACAAGGGCACGATGGTCGCGATCCTCGAGGCCGTCGAGGCGCTGGTCGCCGAAGGCTTCACGCCCCGGCGCGACGTCTACCTCTCGTTCGGCGACGACGAGGAGGTCGCCGGCGTCGGCGCCCGGCTGGCCGTCGAGGCGTTCACCTCCCGCGGCATCCGGCCCTGGGCGGTCGTCGACGAGGGCGGCGCGGTGGTGAGCGGGATGTTCCCCGGCGTCCCGGGGCAGGTCGCCGTCGTCGGGCTGGCGGAGAAGGGCCTGCTGGACGTCGAGCTCGTCACCACCGACGCCGGCGGGCACGCCTCCTCCCCGGCCCCGGGCGGCGCACCGGCGCGGCTGGCGAAGGCGATCCTCGCCCTGGAGGCCGACCCGTTCCCCGCCCGGCTGCACGACGTCGTCCTCGGCATGATCGACGCCGTCGGCCGGCGGGCCCCGCTCGGCCACCGCGCGCTGTTCGCGCACGCCGCCCAGCTGCGGCCGGTGCTGGCGTCCGTGCTGGCCCGGGCCGGCCGGGAGGCGGGTGCGATGGTGCGGACGACGGTCGCCGTCACCCGCCTCGAGGGCAGCCGGGCCTCCAACGTGCTGGCCACCCGGGCCCTGGCGCACCTGAACATCCGGATCGCGCTGGGCGAGAGCGTGCAGTCGACGGTGGAGCGGCTGCACCGCGTGATCGACGACCCGACGGTGGAGGTCCGGGTCGTGTCGGGCAACGACCCGTCACCGGTCTCACGGGCCGACAACGAGGCGTTCGCGCTGATCGGCGCGGCCGCGCGCGCGACCTACCCCGAGGCCGTCGTGGCGCCGTACGTGATGGTGCAGGCCAGCGATGCCCGGCACTTCAGCCAGATCTGCGACAGCGTGTACCGCTTCATGCCCTTCGACCTGAGCCGGGAGGAGCTGTCGGCGCTGCACGCGGCCGACGAGCGCATCTCGGTCGCCGCCCTGCACCGGGGTGCGGGCTTCTTCCGCCACCTGGTCCGCCACCTCTGAGCCGCTCCCCGGGAGCTCCGCCTCTCCCCACACCGGGTGGGCAGAGGCGGAGCCGCCGGGACGGGTTCACAGTCGCTGGTTGAGGCGGTGGTAGGCCGCGCTCCAGCGCAGCTCGTTGGCCAGCGAGCGCCGGGTGGTGCCGGCGTCGATGAGCACCAGCTCGGTCGCGAAGATCTCGGCGAGGTCGGTGAGCTCGTCGGCGCCGAGCTGGGTGGTCAGCACCGTGTGGTGCGGGCCCCCGGCGGTCAGCCAGCCCTCGGTGGACGTCGAGAAGTCAGGCCGCGGCTCCCACACCGCCCGCGCGACGGGCAGGTTCGGCAGCGGCTCGGACGGCGGCACGACGTCGATCTCGTTGGCCACCCAGCGGAAGCGGTCGCCGAGGTCGGCCCAGCCGATCACGACGCCCTCAGCGGGCGCCGCGTCGAAGACCAGCCGGGCCGGGTCCTCGCGACCCCCGATCGAGAGCGGGTGCACCTCCAGCGAGGGCCGCCCGGCGGCGATGGTCGGGCAGACCTCGAGCATGTGGGCGCCGAGGATCTTCGGCGTCTCCGAGGCCAGGTCGTAGGTGTAGTCCTCCATGAACGAGGTGCCACCGGGGAGCCCGGCCGCGGCCGTCTTCAGCACGCGCAGCAGCGCGGCGGTCTTCCAGTCGCCCTCGCCGCCGAAGCCGTAGCCGTCGGCCATGAGCCGCTGCACGGCCAGCCCGGGCAGCTGCCGCAGGCCGCCGAGGTCCTCGAAGTTGGTCGTGAACGCGCCGAAGCCGCCTTCGGTGAGGAAGCGGCGCAGCGCCACCTCGATCCGCGCCTGGTACCGGACGGCGTCGTGCTGGGCGCCCCCGGGCCGGACGTCGGCCGCCATCTCGTACAGGTCGCCGTACTCCTGCACCAACGTGTCGACGTCCTCGTCCGCCACGGCGTCCACCACGGCCACCAGGTCGTTGACGCCCCAGGTGCTCACGGACATCCCGAACCGGAGCTGCGCCTCGACCTTGTCGCCCTCCGTCACCG
Source organism: Blastococcus sp. SYSU DS0510 (assembly GCF_054050835.1). Lineage (NCBI taxonomy): Bacteria > Bacillati > Actinomycetota > Actinomycetes > Geodermatophilales > Geodermatophilaceae > Blastococcus > Blastococcus sp. SYSU DS0510. The sequence goes on from NZ_JBJHAC010000026.1 coordinate 17,436, forward strand.
CGACGTCGCGCATGTTGTCGCCGAAGCGCGCCAGCTTCAGCTCCCGCGCGGCGGCGGCGCCGACGGCCGCCCGCGCCCAGGAACCGACCCGTGCCCGCACGGCCGGGTTGCCGACGTGGCCGGCGACCGTCGCGCGCGGCTGGCGCAGCCGGGTGAGGACGAACCCGTGCTCCCGGTCGCCGTGGGCGGCCTGGTTGAGGTTCATGAAGTCCATGTCGATCGTCGCCCACGGGAGGGCGGCGTCGGCCTGGGTGTGCAGGTGCAGCAGAGGCGTGCGCAGCGCGTCGACGCCGGCGATCCACATCTTCGCGGGCGAGAACGTGTGCATCCAGGTGATGACGCCGAGGCACGCCGGGTCCTCGTTGGCCTCGCCCATGATGCGCCGGATGGCGTCGGCGTCGGTCAGCACCGGCTTCCAGACCACGCGGACGGGCACCTCGCCGGCCTCGTCGAGGGCGGCGGCCACACGTCGGGACTGCTCCGCGACCTGCTGGAGGGTCTCGTCGCCGTACAGCCCCTGGCTGCCGGTCAGGAACCAGACCTCGCGGTCGTCGAACGGGGCAGTCACACGTTCCTCCATCAGCGTTGTCCGTACACGTTCTGGTACCGGGCGTAGAGCGAGTCGATGTCCGCCTGCGCGATCGGGATGGGCTCCCCGAGCTGGCGGGAGAGGTGCACCGTGCGCGCGACGTCCTCGGTCATGACGGCGGCCTTGACCGCGGCCTTGGCATCGCGGCCGACGGTGAAGACGCCGTGGTTCTGCATGAGCACGGCCGGCGAGCGGGAGCCCCGCAGCGTGGCGACGACGCCCTGGCCGATCGAGTCGTCGCCGATGAGCGCGAACGGGCCGACCGGGATCGGCCCGCCGAACTCGTCGGCCATCGCCGTCAGCACGCACGGGATCTCCTCCCCGCGAGCGGCCCAGGCCGCGGCGTACGGGCTGTGCGTGTGCACCTGCCCGCCGACGTCGGCCATGTGGCGGTAGACGTAGGCGTGGGCGGCGGTGTCCGAGGACGGCGCCTTGACCCCGTCGACGACCTCCCCGTCCAGGTCGCAGACGGTGATGCCCTCCCACGTCAGCTCGTCGTAGGAGACGCCGCTGCCCTTGATCACGAACAGGTCCTCGCCGGGGACGCGGGCGGACACGTTGCCCGCCGTCCAGGTCACCAGCGCGTAGCGGGTGAGCTCGGCGTGCAGCGCGGCGACGTGCTCGCGCAGCTCGCGGTGGGTGCCCCGCTCGGTGCGGGTCTGCGTGTCGGTCATGCCAACTCCTCGGTCAGGACGGCGGAGGGCGTCTCGGGTCCGGCGGTCCGCGGCGTACCGGCCCCTACGTGCTCCACGGCTGCGCGCTCGACCGGGAGCGCGGCGACGTACCGCTGCATGAACGCGTCGAACCCCTCGACGTCGGCGGGGTCGGGCTCCACGGTCAGGCCCGTGCCGGTGAAGACCGTCCTGTCCAGGTAGTCCGCCAGGCTCTGCCCGGGCGCAGCCCGGGTGGCGAAGGCGGCCAGGACGGCGATGCCCCAGGCGCCCCCCTCGCCGGCGACGTCGCCGACGGAGACCGGGGTGTCGATGGCAGCGGCCAGGAAGCGTTGTGCGACGCCCTCGGTCTTGAACAGGCCACCGTGCGCGAACATCCGGTCCAGCCGCACGCCCTCGGTCTTCTGCAGGACGTCCATGCCGATCCTGAGCGTCGCCAGGGACGAGTACAGGTGGGCCCGCATGAAGGTTCCGAGGTCCAACCGGCTGCCCGGGGAGCGCAGGAACAGCGGCCGGCCCTCCTCGAGCCCGGTGATCGGCTCCCCGGAGAGGTAGTTGTAGGCCAGCATCCCGCCGCCGTCGCTCGCCCCGCCCAAGGCTGCGGTGAAGAGCGTCCCGAAGACCTCCGACGGGCCGGCGTCGGAACCCAGCGCGCGGGCGAACTCGGTGAACAGCCCGGCCCAGGCGTCCAGCTCGCTGGCCCCGTTGTTGCAGTGCACCATCGCCACCGGGTCCCCGGCCGGCGTGGTGACCAGGTCCAGCTCGCGGTGCGGCCGGGCGAGCGCGCGCTCGAGCACGACCATGGCGAAGATCGACGTCCCGGCGGAGACGTTGCCGGTGCGCGGGGCGACCGAGTTGGTGGCGACCATCCCCGTGCCCGCGTCACCTTCGGGTGGGCACAGCGGGCTCCCGGGGCGCAGCCGCCCGGTCGGGTCCAGCAGGGCCGCGCCCGTCTCGGTGAGCATCCCGGCCGGCCGGCCGGCGACCGCGATCGCGGGTAGCAAGTCGGCCAGGCTCAGCTCGACCCCGGCCTCGGCGGCCAGCTGGTCGAACCGGGCCAGCATCGTGGCGTCGTACCCACCGGTGGCGCCGTCGATCGGGAACATGCCGCTGGCATCCCCGATGCCGAGGACCTTCTCGCCGGTGAGCTGCTCGTGCACGTGGCCGGCCAGGGTCGTCAGGTGGTCCAGGCGGCCGATGTGGTCCTCGCCGTCCAGGATCGCCTGGTACAGGTGCGCGACGCTCCACCGGTGCGGGATGTTGACGCCGAACTCCGCGCTGAGCCGCTCGGCCGCACGGCCCGTGTTCGTGTTGCGCCAGGTGCGGAAGGGCGTGAGCAGCTCGCCGTCGGCGTCGAACGCGAGGTAGCCGTGCATCATCGCCGACACGCCGAGGGAGCCGACCGCTCCCAGCTCGATCCCGTGGCGGCGCCGAAGGTCCTCGGCCAGGGCCGCGACGCTCTGCTGCACACCCGTCCAGACGGCCTCCAGCGAGTACGTCCACAGCCGGTCCACGAGCTGGTTCTCCCAGTCGTGGCTGCCCACGGCGAGCGGAGCGTGGTCGGGACCGATCAGCACCGCCTTGATCCGGGTCGAGCCGAGCTCGATCCCCAGGGCCGTGCGACCGAGGGTGATCGCCTCACCGGGCCGCATACCCGCACCGACCTCACCCATCAGGCCTCCCGCCTCGTCGTTGTGATCGTTCACATCAGCCTGTCACGGGGTGCCGGCGGACCGGTGCTGGACCGGACCACCAGACTCGCCGGCACCGGGTCCGGGTGCGGCTCCTCACCCCGGAGCCGGCCCAGGACCAGGTCCACCCCGCGCCGGCCCAGCTCGGCGAAGTCCTGCCGGACGGTGGTCAGGGGCGGGACGAAGTACGGCGCCTCGGGCAGGTCGTCGAACCCGACGACGCTCAGGTCGCCGGGCACCGAGAGACCGGCGTCGTGCAGCGCCGCCAGCAGGCCGAGGCTCATCTGGTCGTTGGCGGAGAACACCGCCGTGATCGGTTCACCGTCCCGGCGCCGCGCCACGACCGCCTGGCCGGCCGCGTAGCCGGAGGCCGGCGTCCAGTCGCCACGCGGCAGCGCCTCGGGCACCGGCACGCCGGCGGCGCGCAGCTCGGCGCGCCAGCCGTCGGTACGGCCACGGGCCTCCTGCGAGTCGGCCGGCCCCGGGAGGTGGTGCACCGTCCGGTGCCCGAGGTCGAGCAGGTGCCGGACCGCCGTCCGGGCCCCCGCCACCTGGTCGATCGCCACCGCGGGCCGGTCGTCGGCACCACCCACCTGGACGGCGACGAGCGGGACCGGCGGCGCCAGCCGGCTCACCGCGTCGGCCGCGTCGTCGTAGGTGGACAGGGCGACGACGGCGTCCACCCCGTGGGCGACCAGGTCGTCGACCGCCGTCCGCATCGCCTCCGCGGTGGCCTCGTCGAGGATGGTCACCGACAGCGCGTACCCGGCTGCCCGGGCCGCCTTCTCCAGGCCGATCATCGTCTGCGCCGGCCCGTACTGGGCGATGTTGACGGTGACCAGCCCGAGGGTGCGGCTCGACCCGGTGACCAGGGCACGGGCAGCACGGTTCGGCCGGTAGCCGAGCTCGAGGATCGCCTGCCGCACGCGTTCCCGGGTGAGCGGCGCGACGCTGGGGTGATCGTTGATCACCCGCGACACCGTCTGGTAGGACACGCCCGCTCGCTGCGCGACGTCGGCCAGGCCGGGGGCGCGGGTCCCCGTCACCTCGGCAGCCATGGAGCCTCCCTCCTACGCGCCCGGAGCGGCGGGGTCGACCACGCGCCCGGTCAGCGGGAGGCGCCGGCGCGGCGCTTGTTGTAGACGTCGAAGGCGACGGCCAGCAGCAGCACGAGCCCCTTGACCACGGACTGGATCTGCTGCTCGACGCCCATGAGCTGCATGCCGTTGCTCATCACCGCCATGATCAGGCCCCCGACCATGGCGCCGACGACCGTACCGACGCCACCGGTCACCGCCGCACCGCCGATGAAGGCCGCGGCGATCGCGTCGAGCTCGAACATGTTGCCCGCGGCGGGCTGGGCGCCGTTGGACCGGGAGGAGTAGATGACCCCGGCGACCCCGGCGAGGAAGCCCATGTTGACGAAGATCCAGAAGTTGACCTTCTTGACCTTCACGCCGGAGAGCTGCGCGGCGGCCAGGTTGCCGCCGATGGCGTAGACCTGGCGGCCGAAGACGGTGCGCTTGGTGACGATCCCGTAGGCGATGACCAGAACGGCCAGGATGATCAGCACGATCGGCAGCCCGCGGGCGTGGGCCAGCTGCCAGGCGAAGTACATGACGACGGCGCCGACCACGGCGATCCGGGCGATGAACGCCCCGAGGGACCCGACCGGCTGGTCGTAGCGCACGCGGGCCGCCCGGGTGCGCCAGGCGCTGACCGCGTAGCCGCCCACCGCGACCGCGCCGATGAGCAGCGTGAACGCGTCGTAGCCGTAGCCGCCGAGCAGTCCGTTGAGGAACCCGGTGGCCACGTCGGTGTACCTGTCCGGGAAGGGCGACAGGGAGACGTTGTCGAGCACCTGCAGGGTCAGGCCGCGGAACAGCAGCATGCCGGCGAGGGTGACGATGAAGGCCGGTATCCCGACGTAGGCCACCCAGAACCCGTGCCAGGCCCCGACGAGGATGCCGACCCCCAGGGCGGCGACGATGCCCACCCACCAGGGCAGGCCCTGCTGGATGACCAGTACCGCGGAGACCGCCCCGGTGAGCGCGACCACCGACCCCACGGAGAGGTCGATGTGCCCGGCGATGATCACGATGACCATGCCGATGGCCAGCACCAGGATGTAGGAGTACTGCAGGATGATGTTCGTGATGTTGCCCGGGCGCAGCAGCGTCCCGTCGGTGAGGATCGTGAACAGCAGGACGATCGCGACGAAGGCGACGTAGATGCCGCTCTGCCGCATGTTGCTGGTCAGCTTGTGCCAGAGGTTCTTGTCGTCGTCGGGCCGCGTGCCGGGGGCGGCGGCGCCAGGAGCCGGGGTGATCGACTCCTCCTGGGGCACGGTCTTGGTCACGCCGCGGCCTCCTTGTTCTTCGTCATGAGCGCCATGAGGTTCTCCTGGGTCGCCTCGGCCACCGGCAGCTCACCGGTGATCCGGCCTTCGGCCAGCGTGTAGATGCGGTCGCAGATGCCGAGCAGCTCCGGCAGCTCCGACGAGATGACGATGACGGCCTTCCCGTCCGCCACGAGCCGGTTGATGATCGTGTAGATCTCGTACTTCGCCCCGACGTCGATCCCGCGGGTCGGCTCGTCGAGGATCAGCACCTCGGGGTCGGTGTAGAGCCACTTGGACAGCACGACCTTCTGCTGGTTGCCGCCCGAGAGCTTGCCGACGATCGAGGAGACGCTCGGCGCCTTGATGTTCATGCTGCGCCGGCTGTCCTCGGCGACCTTGGTCTCCTCGTTGTCGTTCACCCAGCCGGCGCGCGACAGCTTGCCGAGGGCGGCGGCCGAGATGTTCTGCCGGATGTCCTGGATCAGGTTGAGGCCGTAGTGCTTGCGGTCCTCGGTCGCGTAGGCGATCCCGTGGTCGATCGCCTCGGCCACTGTCCGGGCCTTGATCTCCTTGCCGTGCAGGAAGAGCCGGCCGCCGGTGTACCGCCCCCAGGCGCGGCCGAAGATGCTCATCGCGAACTCGGTGCGCCCGGCGCCCATGAGTCCGGCGATCCCGACGACCTCGCCGGCCCGCACGGAGATCGACGCCTGGTCGACCACCAGCCGGTCGTTGACCGGGTGCCTCACCGACCAGTCCTCGACGCGCAGGACCTCCTCGCCGGGGTGCGACTCGCGGTCGGGGTAGTAGCTCTCCAGGTCGCGGCCGACCATGCCGCGGATGATCCGGTCCTGGGTGACCTCACCGGCGTCGAGGTCGAGCGTCTCCACCGTCTTCCCGTCGCGGATCACGGTGACCTGGTCGGCGATCGCGGTGATCTCGTTGAGCTTGTGCGAGATCATGATCGAGGTGATCCCGCGCTCCCTGAGGTCGCGCAGCAGGCCGAGCAGGTGTGCGGAGTCGTTGTCGTTCAGCGCGGCCGTCGGCTCGTCGAGGATGAGCAGCTTGACGTCCTTGGACAGCGCCTTGGCGATCTCGACCAGCTGCTGCTTGCCGACGCCCAGCTGGCCGACCGGCGTCGTCGCGTTCTCCCGCAGGCCTACCGAGCGCAGCAGCTCGGCGGCCTCGGCGTTGGCCCTGTTCCAGTCGATCAGCCCGCCGCGGCCGCGGCGCTCGTTGCCCAGGAAGATGTTCTCGGCGATCGAGAGGTAGGGGACGAGCGCGAGCTCCTGGTGGATGATCGCGATCCCGGCGTGCTCGCTGTCGCGGATCCCGGAGAAGGAGACCGGCGTGCCGTCGAAGACGATCTCACCGTCGTACTCCCCGGCCGGGTAGACGCCGGAGAGGACCTTCATCAGCGTGGACTTGCCGGCGCCGTTCTCTCCGCAGATCGCGTGGATCTCACCGCGGCGCACGGCCAGATTGACGTTCTCCAGCGCCTTCACACCGGGGAAGGTCTTGGTGATGGAACGCATCTCCAGGATGTTGTCGTCCATGGACTCCGTCGTCCTCGTCCGTGTCATCGCGTGCTGCGGATGTGTGGGTCCAGGGGCCGGCGCCGGCCGGCGCGGTGGGGCAGCCGGCCGGCGCGCCCTCTGGTGGTGCGGCGCTCGTGCTGAGCGGACCTGCGGTGGTGCGGTCGTGCGGTGGTGCGGTGGTGCGGTGGTGCGGTGGTGCGGTGGTGCTGAGGTTCCCGAGCCGGGCCCGGCGGCGCCGTCGGCAGGCCGCCGGGCCCGGAGCGGGAGGGCAGGTCAGTCGGCCTGGCCGGCGTCGACCTCTGCCTGGGTGTAGTACTCGGTGTCGATCAGGGTCTGCTGGATGTTGTCGGCGAACACGGTCTCGACGGGCAGCAGGTAGGACGGGACCACCTTCACGCCGTTGTCGTACGTGGTGGTGTCGTTGGCCTCCGGCTCCTCACCCTCGAGGAACGCTTCGGCGGCGATGACGGCCTGCTCGGCCAGCTGCCGGGTGTCCTTGAAGATCGTCGAACCCTGGGTGCCCTCGGCGATCAGCTTGACCGAGGCGATCTCGGCGTCCTGACCGGTGATGACCGGCATCGGCTTGGCCTCGGTGCCGTACCCGGCGTTGGCCAGCGCGGTGATGATGCCGCGGGACAGGCCGTCGTAGGGCGAGAGGACGCCGTCGACGACCGAGCCGTCGTTGTAGGCGGAGGTCAGCAGGTCCTCCATCCGCCGCTGGGCGGTCTCCTGCTGCCAGCGCAGGATCGCGGCCTGCTCGATGCTGGTCTGGCCCGACTTCACGACCAGGGTGCCGTCGTCGATGTAGGGCTGCAGCACCGACATGGCGCCCTCCCAGAAGAAGGTCGCGTTGTTGTCGTCCAGCGAGCCGGCGAACAGCTCGACGTTGAACGGACCCGCGACGTCGGTCTCCGCGCCCTCGCGGTCGAGGATGCCGAGCCCGGTCAGCAGGGCGTTGGCCTGCGCGACGCCGACCTCGAAGTTGTCGAAGCTGACGTAGAAGTCGACGTTCTCGCTGTCGCGGATCAGCCGGTCGTAGGAGATGACCGGGATGCGGGCGGCGGCCGCGGCGTCGAGCTGGCTGCTGAGCGCGGTCCCGTCGATGGCGGCGATGATCAGCGCGTCGGCGCCCTGGGTGATCATCTGGTCGATCTGCTGCGCCTGGGTGGGGATGTCGTCGTTCGCGTACGCCAGTTCGACCTGGTAGTCCAGGGCCTCCAGCTGCGACTCGACGGCCTCGCCGTCGGCGATCCAGCGCTCGGAGGTCTGGGTCGGCATCGAGACGCCGACCATCATGTCCTCGGCGCTGGCGTTCTCGTCGCCGGCGCTCGAGCCCCCGCCGGCGCCCTCGCCGCCGCACGCCGCCAGGGTGAGCGCCAGAGTGGCGCCCAGTGCGGTCAAGCCGAGCCGATTGCTCACATTGGCCTCCTCGTCGAAGCATCTGCCGCCGAGCCTCGGCGCTCAGACCCCGCACCTGCGGGAGCACCAATGTGAACGTTCACAACGGGCGCCGTCAAGAGGCCCGGACGTCACGGTCGGGTAACGCCGCGGCCATCTCCGCGTCACCCGTCCGACCGAGGAGAGCCTCGTCCGCCGGTGCAGTGCGTCGCTCGGGACGTCCTCCTCGCCGGGAACGTCAGCTCGGCCGCGCCGCGCGGTGCGTCCCCGAGGCGCCCTCGTCGGCGAGCGCCGCGACCGCCGGCAGCCGCACGCCGCGGCCCGACCCGGGAGGCGGCGCGAGCGCACCGGTGGCCGTCGCGGCAGCCCTCCGCACACAGCGCCCTGTCCGGTCGCCAAGGGGCGGTGCCCGGTCCCGCGCCCCGGCGGTGCGGGGGGCGGGGACGGGGATCAGCGCAGGGTGATCTGGCGGGACAACAGCCCCGCGCGGGCACGCCGCTCGTCGGCGGTCAGCGGCGCGGTCTCGGTGAGAGCCTTCTCCAACCGGCCCTGGAACTCGCGCGCCGGCGCGACCCAGTCCTCGGCGGGGGTGTCGGCAGGCAGGTCCCACACCGGGACGACGAGGCCGTGCGCGCGGAAGGCGCCGGCGTACCGGGTGCCCTCCCCGAGGAGGATCTGCTCGGCGGCCGACAGCCGGGCCAGCGCGTCGAGGAGCTGCTCCTCCTTCTCCGCCCGCACCCAGCGCAGGTGCGCCCGCTCGCTGCCCGGGCGCACCCAGTAGGCGGCCTCCAGCCCCTGGAGCCGCACGGTCGGCAGGATCGCCTCGTTGGCCTGCGCCAGGCCCGCGCGCGCCGCCGGGCTCGGGTCGGTGCCCTCCAGCCAGAAGTCGAACGTGTCGTGCACGGTCACCTCGAGCGGCGCGGTGAGGTCCAGGACCTCCTGCAGCCGCGGCCCCGCCGACCCGGCGCCACCGATGGGGCCCGGGTCCACCGGCGCACCGGCCGGGGCCTCCAGCGCCGCGGCGATCGCGGTGCCCAGGTCGCGGCTGACGTCGTCCGACGAGGTCGCCAGCTGGGCACCGACGAGGATCTGGCCGTTGGCGCGGACCAGGCCCGGGGCGCCCCCGGGCAGCACGCTGGCCAGGGTCAGCTCGCGGCCGTCGGCCGAGCGCAGCGTCGCCGTCGCCGCCGGCACCAGCTCCCGCAGCGCCACCCAGTCCGCCTCGCCGGGCAGACCCTCGAAGGGCCGAGTCACCGGCGGGGCGTAGCCCGAGCCGTGGCAGTGCTTGTAGCGGCGGCCCGACCCGCAGGCGCAGGGGGCCTTCGGGTTGACGCCGCCCTCGGCGACGGGGGCGGTGACGGTGGAGCGCTTGCGGGAAGCCATGCGGGTCAGCGTAGGTGGCGGCGCGCGGGACCCCGTCCCGAGGCTCCTAGGCTTCCCGGCATGACCGTGGCCGCCGATGCGCTCGACCTCCGCGCCCCGTCGTTCGTCGCCGACCCGTACCCGGCGTTCGCGCGGGCGCGGGCGCAGGGGCCCGTGCAGTGGCACGAGGGGCTGGGGCTGTGGCTGGCGCTCACCCACACCGAGTCCAACGCCGTGCTGCGCGACCGGCGGCTGGGCCGCATCTGGCGGGACAGGGAGCCGGCCGAGCGGTTCGGCAGCTTCAACCTCATCCACCGCAACGCGATCCTGGAGATGGAGCCGCCGGACCACACGCGGTTGCGGCGGCTGATCACCAGCGCGTTCGCCCGGGGCCACGTGGAGCGGCTGCGGCCCTGGGTCGAGGAGCTGGCCGGCCGGCTGGCCGACGACCTGGTGGAGCGCTCGGCCGGGTCCGAGCCGGTCGACCTCCTCACCGGCATGGCCGAGCAGCTGCCCGTCGCCGTCATCGCCGAGCTGCTCGGCGTCCCCGAGGGCGACCGCCCGCTGCTGCGGCCGTGGTCGAACGCGATCGTGAAGATGTACGAGTACGGGCGCACGGCAGCCGTCGAGGTGGCGGCCGAGCGCGCGGCGGACGAGTTCGTCACGTACCTGCGCCGGCTCGCCGCGGAGCGGCGCACCGCCCCCGGCGAGGACCTGCTCTCCCACCTGGTGTCGGTCCGCGACACCGACGGCGACAAGCTCACCGAGGACGAGCTGGTCACCACCTGCATCCTGCTGCTCAACGCCGGCCACGAGGCGACGGTCAACGTGACCGGCAACGGCATGCTGGCCCTGCTCCGCCACCCCGACCAGTTGGCCGCCCTGCGCGCCGACCGCACCCTGCTCCCGGCCGCGCTGGAGGAGCTCATGCGCTTCGACCCGCCGCTGCAGCTGTTCGAGCGCACCGCCACCGCCGACGTGCAGATCGGCGGCGTCACCGTGGCCGAGGGCCAGAAGATCGCCGCGCTGCTCGGCGCCGCCAACCACGACCCCGCCGTCTTCGCCCAGCCGGAGACCCTCGACGTCCGGCGCACCGACAACCCGCACATCGCCTTCGGCGCGGGCATCCACTTCTGCATCGGGGCGCCGCTCGCGCGGGTGGAGCTGCAGGCCACGTTCGGCGCCCTCCTGGACCGGACGTCGGTGCTGGAGCTCGGCGGCGAGCCGGTGCGCCGCCCGGAGTTCGTGATCCGCGGCCTGGAGACGCTCCCCGTCGTCCTCGGACGCTGACCGGAGCGCACCGCCTCGGCTAGATCGTGAGCGCGGTCACTGGCAGGATCCGGCCATGCGCGGCTTGATGCAGGACTACCCCCTCACGATCGACTCGATCTTCCGGCACGTCGAGCAGCACTACGGCGACGGGACGATCGTCACCAACAACCCCGGCGGGGTGACCCGGGCGACCTACGCGGAGTGGGCCCAGCGCACCCGCAAGCTGGGCGGCGTCCTCGACACCCTCGGCATCAGCGCCGAGGGGCGGGTGGGCACCTTCGGCTGGAACAGCCAACGGCACCTCGAGCTCTACTTCGCCGCCCCCTGCACCGGGCGGGTGCTGCACACGCTCAACGTGCGGCTCTTCCCCGAGCAGCTGACCTACATCGCCAACCACGCCGAGGACGAGGTCGTCTTCGTCGACCGCACCGTGCTGCCGCTGCTGTGGCCGCTGATCGACACCATGAAGACGGTCAGGCACGTCGTGGTCATGGACGACGGCGGCGCCAACGAGGTCCCCGACGACCCGCGCGTGCTGGACTACGAGACCCTCCTGGCCGACGCCCAGCCGGTCGAGTTCGCCGTCACGGACGAGTGGCGGGCCGCCTCGATGTGCTACACGTCGGGCACGACGGGCAACCCGAAGGGCGTCGTCTACTCGCACCGCTCGACGGTGCTGCACGCCATGGCCGCCATCGCGCCCAACGCCTTCAGCCTGAGCGTCCGCGACGTGGCGATGCCGGTCGTGCCGATGTTCCACGCCAACGCGTGGGGCATCGCGCAGGCGGCGCCCGCCGCCGGCGCCTCGCTGGTCATGCCGGGCGCGATGATGCAGCCCGAGAACCTGGCGAAGCTGATCGTCGACGAGGGCGTCACCTTCACCGCCGGCGTCCCGACCATCTGGCAGGGCGTGCTGCCCCACCTGGCCGGCCAGCCCCACAAGCTGCGCGACATCGGCTGCGGCGGCTCGGCCGTCCCGAAGGCGCTGAGCGAGGCCTACCGCGAGCAGGTGGGCATCCCGATCCTGCAGGCCTGGGGCATGACGGAGACGTCGCCGGTCGCCTCGTCGGGCATCCTGCCGCGCCGATTCCAGGACGCCGACGACGCCACCAAGGCCGACCGACGGGCCCGCGCCGGCGTCCCCCTGTTCGGGGTCGAGGCCCGCATCGTCGACGCCGACACCCTCGAGCCGCAGCCGTGGGACGACCAGGCCACCGGTGAGCTGCAGGTGCGCGGGCCGTGGTGCGCGCAGGAGTACTACAACCCCGACGCCGGGGTGGAGCTCACGACCGCCGACGGGTGGATGAAGACCGGCGACGTCGCGGCCATGGACGAGTACGGCTCGATCCGCATCGCCGACCGCACCAAGGATCTCATCAAGTCCGGTGGCGAGTGGATCAGCTCGGTCGACCTGGAGAACGCGATCATGAGCCACCCGAAGGTGAAGGAGGCCGCGGTCGTCGGCATCCCGCACCCCAAGTGGGACGAGCGCCCGCTCGCCTGCGTGGTCCTCAAGGAGGGCGAGGAGTCCACGGAGGAGGAGATCCTCGACCACCTCCGGCCGCTGGTGGCCAAATGGTGGATGCCCGACGCCGTCGAGTTCATCGACGAGGTGCCCAAGACCAGCGTCGGCAAGTTCTCCAAGAAGGACCTGCGCAGCCGCTTCGCGGAGTACGAGCTGAAGAGCTGAGCCCCCCTCCCTGGTTGATCATCGGCGAGTGGTCGCCCCCCTCGGCGTGGCGGGCGACCACTCGCCGATGATCGACTCCGGCGGGCGCGGTGGAACCTCGCCCGCCACCGGACCCGTCATGCTCTGCAGAGGACGATCTGCGGAGGGCGAGTGGAGCGGGACGAGGCGTTCACGCGGTACGTGGACGAGCGCTGGCCGGTGCTCGTCCGCTCCGCCGTGCTGCTCGGCTGCGCCCGCCCGGAGGCCGAGGACCTGGTGCAGACGGCGCTGGTGCGCTGCTACGTCTCCTGGGACAAGGTCGGCACGGCCGAGAACCGCGACGCCTACGTCTACCGGGTGCTGGTCAACTGCCACCACGACAGCCGCCGCCGGCGCTGGTGGGGCGAGCGGCCGACCGCCGAGGTGCCCGACGTCGCGACCGACGACGGCACCGCGCAGGTGGACGACGCCGACGCGGTGCGCCGGGCGCTCGCGCGGCTGAGCCCGGCGCACCGCGAGGTCGTCGTCCTGCGCTACTACGCCCACCTGGGCGAGCAGCAGATCGCCGACGCGCTGCGCATCGCCCCCGGGACGGTGAAGAGCCGGCTCTCCCGCGCGCTGGCGCAGCTGCAGACCGACCTGGACGTCGCCGAGCTGCGGGGAGGGAGGGCATCGTGACGGAGCGGGAGACCTCGACACTGCTGGGAGAGCTGGCCGACCGGGTGCCGGTGGGCCCGGCGCCGGTGGGCCAGCTGCTGAAGGCCGGCCGCCGGGCGCGCCGTCGCCGCACCGCCGGCGTCTCGCTCGCCGTGGCCGCGGGCGTGGCCGTGGTCGCCGGGGGCGTGGTCACCGTCGTCGACCTGCCGAGCGGGCAGGGCGACGCCGCCGGCTCGGCGTCGGTGCTGGTCGCGGAGGAGCCGCGCGAGGGCGGCCCGGAGGCGGCCGACGCCGATCCGGGCACCGGCATGCCCCCGGCCGACGGCGGGGACGAGCCCGGGACGGCGGCGGGCAGCGAGCTGTCCCAGCTCGCCGAGGACCCGACCGCCGGGCGCACCGGGCCGCTCGACAGCACGGCGACGAGCTCCTGCGCCGTCGAGTACAGCCCGGCCGCGCTGAGCAAGCAGGAGTTCGCCTTCGCCGGCGTGGTGACGGGCATCGGGCCCGCCGTCACGACGCGGCCGGGCGCCTCCGGGCCGCCGGAGGACCTGGTCGGCGTCACCTTCAGCGTGCAGGAGTGGTTCTCCGGCGGGTCCGGCGGCCCGGTGACCGTGGACCTCCCGGCGCCGTACGACCCGGCCGCGGGGAGCAGCACGCCGGGCCCGGTCTACGGCGTCGGGTCCCGCCTGCTGGTCAGCGGCGCCGACCGGTGGGAGGGCGACCCGCTGGAGCCGATCGCCTGGCTGTGCGGCTTCACCCGCTACTACGACGAGGAGACCGCGGCCGCCTGGCGCTGAAAGAGGACCCCGTCCTCCTCCCCGCTCGCAGGCTCGCGGCGAGCCTCGGGACGGGGCCGCGCTGCTCCGCCGGCTGTCAGCGCACGAAGGGCTCTTGGCCCGTCTCGCTGACCATGGGCTTTCCGGCGGCCTGCCACTCCCCCATGCCGCCGCCGACGTTCACCGCGTCGAAGCCGTTGGCGTTCAACCACGCGGCCACGCGCGCCGAGCGGCCACCACCGCGGCAGGTGACGTAGAGCGGGTCCCCCTCGGGCAGCTCGTCGAGCCGGGAGGGGACGTCGCCCATCGGGATGTGCGTGGCGCCCTCGATGTGGCCGTGCACCCACTCGTCGTCCTCGCGGACGTCGAGGACCACGGCGTCCTCGGGCAGCTCGGAGGCGGGCACGGTCGGGACCTGCTGCGGCATCACACCTCCATCGTGGCACGGGCACCGGCTGCACGACCGGGGTCCACCGCACTGGGAGGATGGGCGCGATGTCCCCGAGCCACCGGGCTGCCGCAGGCGGCGCCCGCCCGACCCCCGTGCGCGAGCCGGCCTGGGAGCTGCCGCGCTCGGCCATCGGGCTGTGGGTGGTCGAGAGCCTGATCAGCACCGTCTTCGTGTGGCTGGCGATCGGTGCCTTCCTGCTCCTCGTGCCCGCCGACGTCGGCGACCCCGTGCCCCTGCTGCGCCGGCTGGCCCCCCTGGCCGGCGCGGCCTACGCGGTGATCGCGCTGAGCATCCGCCCGTGGTTCAAGCACCGGGTGTACCGGTGGGAGATCACCAACGAGGCCGCGTACACGCGCACCGGCTGGCTCACCCAGACCTGGACGCTGGTGCCGATCTCGCGGATCCAGACCGTCGACGTCACCCGCGGGGTCCTGCAGCAGATGTTCGGCCTGGCCACCGTCGCGGTGCTCACCGCCTCCAGCCAGGGCACCGTGCGGATCTGGCACCTCGAGCAGGGCGTCGCCCAGCGCGTCGCCGACGACCTCGCCCGCCGGGCCGAGATGGTCCGCGACCAGGCCACCTGAGCCGCCGTGCAGCCCGCGCCCCCACCCCCGCGCCGGCCGGCCGGCCCGCTCCCGCCCTGGCCCCCGCCGCTCGGCCCGCCGCCGGCCCCGCCGACGGCCGGCGCCCCGCGGCGGCTCTCGCCGCGCGTCATCGCCGTCCACACCGCGACGTTCCGCCAGGCCCGGTCCTTCGTGCCCGCGGTCATCCCGATCATCGCGGCGACCGGTTTCGACGGCGGGCTGCGCACCGTCGTCCTCCTCGTCGTCGGCGTCACCGTGCTCTCGCTGCTCACCGCGACGCTGAACTGGTGGCGGTTCAGCTACGCCGACGGGCCCGCCGCCGTCGTCATCACCCGCGGGCTGCTGGCCCGCTCGGTGCGCACCGTGCCCAACGACCGCATCCGCGGCGTCGACGTCGAGGCGCCACCGCTGCACCGCATCTTCGGCCTGGTGCGCGTGCGCATCGACGCCGCCGCCGGGGCGGTCACCGACGGCGACGAGGAGCTGCTGGTCGACGGCATCTCCCGCGCGGAGGGCGACCGGCTGCGCGTCGCCGTCCTGACCCACCGCAACGCAGCGGCCCCCGGCCCGGCCCCGGACGGCGCGCCGGCGGCCGAGCCGGCCGAGGAGGAGTACGCCCGCTTCGACCACCGCTGGCTCCGCTACGCCCCGCTGATGGGGACCTACCTCGCCGTGCCGCTGGCCGCCGTCGGCGCGCTGTTCCGGCTGGCCGACGAGCTGCCCGAGCAGTGGACCCCCGAGTTCCAGGAGCCCGACCTCTCCGACGTCCGGCTGATCGGCGTGGGGCTGGTCCTCGCGCTGCTCGTCCTGCTCGTCGGGTCCGTCGTCGGCGCCGCCCTGGTCAACTGGCGCTTCCGGCTGGTCCGCCGCGGCGGCTCGCTGGTCGCCGCCCGCGGGCTGCTCACCCGTCGGCACACCGAGCTGGAGATCGACCGCATCCGCGGCGTCACGGTCACCGACGGCCTGGGCATGCGGCTGGTGCGGGCGGCGCGGGTCAGCGCCCTGGTCACCGGCCTCGGCGACACCGCCGGGCGCGGGCACCTCTTCCCGCTGGGGCCGCGGGCGGAGGCCTGGGCGCTGGCCCGCCGCGTCACCGAGGACCCCGGCCGGCTCGTCCCGCACCCGCCGGCGGCGCGCCGCCGCCGGGTGCTGCGGGCAGTCGCCTTCGGGCTGCTGGTCAGCGCGGGCGGCGGCGTCCTCCTGGCCGGGGAGGGCGCGTGGTGGCTGCTGGCCGCAGGAGCCGTGCTGACCACGCTCGGCGTCCCGGTGGGGGTCGCCCGCTACCGCTCCCTCGGGCACGCCGCCGGGCCGCGGACCTTCACCGTCCGCAGCGGCTGGCTCGTCCGCGAGCAGGCGGTGCTCGAGCGGCGGGCCGTCGTCGGCTGGCAGGTCCGGCAGTCGTTCTTCCAGCGACGGGCGGGCCTGGCCACGGTCACCGCCTGCGTGGGCGCGGGCAGCGGCGGCTACGCGGCCTTCGACATGGCCGCCGACGAGGTGCCCGGCTTCGCGCTGGCCGCCTCCGAGCCGTGGGCCGGCGCGCTGGGCAGGTGATCCTCCGGGGCCGGGACCACGAACTTCCGAGACCGGTGGTTGTCGATCACGGCCCCGGGTAGCTGGCCCCGCGATGACGTCCTGGGGAACTCAGCCCACGAGGCCACCGGTGTGCCGCACCGGCTCGCCGGCGCCCAGGCCGACGCGGCCGGCCAGCGCCGCCGCCTCCACCCGCGTCGCCACGTCGAGCCGCCGCAGCAGGTGCGCCACCAGCCGCTTCGTCGTCCGCTCCGAGACGTGCAGCGTCGTCGCGATGTCCACGGTGCTGGCGCCGTCGGCGATCAGCCGCCACAGCCGCCGCTCGTCGGCGGTCAGCTGGTCGACGACGCTCCGCTCCCCCGTCGGTGCGGCGTCCTCCAGCAGCTGGCGCAGCAGCGCCTCGGGCAGCACCGACCACCCGTCGAGCACGGCCAGCAGCGGCCGCACCAGCGACTCCGGGTCCGCCGTCTTCGGCAGGAAGCCCGACGCGCCCGCCCGCAGCGCCTCGATCGCGGCGTCGGCCTCGGCCAGCCCGGAGAGCGCGACCACCCGCACCATCGGGTCCGCCCGGCGAACGGCGGCTATGGCCCTCGTCCCGCCGGGCGGTGGCATGTGCAGGTCGACGATCGCGACGTCGGCGTGGTGCCGCCGCACCAGCGCAGCGGCGGCCGACGCGTCGTCCGTCGTCGCCACCACCCGCACCCGGCCCTCGCTGAGCCCCGGCAGGAGCAGGCTCAGCCCACGCGTGAACAAGGGGTGGTCGTCCACGACCACCACATCCACCGGCGGCCTGCGGTCAGCAGCGGTCGCGTCGTCGGTCACCCCCACAACTCTCCCGTCGGTCGGTGCGTCTCCCGGCGCCTCCGGCCGGCTCCCCGAGGAGGTGCCCGTGACCCTGGCTGCCGACACGCAGGCGTCGACGCGTAACCGTGGACTGCTCAACGATCTCGCCCAGGTGCTGCGCGCGCATCTCCCGCGCCCGCGCCGGGTGCCCGCCCCCGACCCGGAGACGCCCAGCCCCGAGGACGCCGTCGTCCGGGCGCTCTGCCACGACATGCGCACCCCGCTGGCCTCGCTGGAGGCCGTGCTGAGGTCGCTCGACCGCGCGCCCGGCCAGGCCGGTGAGCTGCTCGCGCTCGCCCGGGCCCAGACCGCCCACCTCTCCTCGATGCTGCGCACGGCCGACGCCACGGGCGGCGCCGTCCAGCGCTCGCGCGGCACCCGCCCGCTCGGCGACGTCCTGCGCGCCTCCGTGGCGGCCTCCGGGCTGCCCCGGTCCCAGCTCGCGCTGGAGCTGGAGGACGGCGCCGGGGAGGTCGGCGTCGCCGACGCCCGCGTGCAGCGCATCCTCCTCAACCTGCTGGAGAACGCCCACCGGCACGGCGACGGCGCACCGGTGCGCCTCCGGGTGACCGCGCGCGACGGCTGGGTGGACCTGGCGATCACCCAGACCGGCGTCCCCGTCGACCGGGTCCTGCAGCACCTGCGGCAGGACCGGCCACCGGTGGACCTCACCGGGCTCGGGCTGTGGTCGGTGCGCCGGCAGGCGGCGGAGCTCGGGGGCCGGGTGCTGTGGTCGGAGGACGGCGCGCGGTTCACCCTGACCGTCCGCCTCCCCGACCGCTGAGCTCGACGGGCCCGGTCGCGCCGAGTGGGGCCCGGAGGGCTCCGCGCAGGCGTGACGCAGCGGCTCCGCGTGGTAGGGGACGGCACGTGGCCGCGGTGCCGTCCGGAGGACGGCCGTGTGATTGGCACCCCCGGGCCACGGAACGGCACCGGTGGGCCAGCCGGGGCGGGCAGATCCCCTGCGTCACCGCGATCGCGGCGACGTGACGACGCAGAGGAGACACCGTGTTCACGCACACCCAGGCCCTGCAGTACGAGGCGAAGCCCGATGGTCCCGACGCCGCGTTCGCCCGCCGGATGCAGGAGATCCTCGGCGGTCAGTGGGGTGAGATGACCGTCGCCACCCAGTACCTGCTGCAGGGCTGGAACTGCCGGCTGCCCGGCAAGTACAAGGACATGCTCCTGTCCATCGGCACCGAGGAGCTCGCCCACGTCGAGATGATCGTGACGATGATCGACCGACTGCTGGACCACCAGCCGCTCAAGCCGGACGCCGCCGACCGGACCAAGGAGGCGGCGGCCGGGTACGGAGACGTCAACCCGCAGCACGCGATCGTCAACGGCGGCGGCGCCTACTACCGCGACTCCATGGGCCTGCCCTGGAGCGGCGGGTACGTGACCGCGAGCGGCAACCTGATGGCCGACTTCCACTACAACGCCACGGCCGAGATGCAGGGCCGGCTGCAGGTGTCGCGCCTCTACAACATGACCGACGACCCCGGGGTCAAGGAGATGCTGAAGTTCCTGATCGCCCGCGACCACATGCACCAGATGCAGTGGCTCGCCGCGATCGAGGAGCTCAAGGCGGACGGCCTCGAGGGCATCCCGGTGCCCGAGGCCTTCCCGCTGGAGGAGGAGCCGGGCGACGCCGGCTACGCCTTCATCCTCGCCTCCGACGGCCCCGAGGCCGCGGCCGGCCGCTGGGCCCACGGCCCGACCCCGGACGGCCGGGGCGAGTTCACCGCCCGTCCGATCGAGGCCACCGCGGACGCCCCGCAGCTGCCCCCCGGTGACCCGCGGCTCTTCCCCACGCCGCAGATGGAGGGTCAGTCGATGCTGCAGAAGGCCAAGGACATGCTCACCTGAGGTCCGGACCAGCTCGTCGCGCCGTCGCCGTGCCGGCGGCCCGCCCTCCCCGGGTGCGGCCGCCGGCCCGGCGGGCCCAGCCCCTCCCGGAGGTCCTGCCGTGCACCTGCACCTGCACCTGCCCCGCCTGCCCGTCGCCGCGGTCCTGCTCTCGCTGGTCTACCTGGCGGCGGTCGCCGTCGCGATCAGCGCGCCCGGGCAGCACGCCGTCGCCGGCCTGGTCGTCCTGACCGGCCTGGTCGCCCGCTGGGTGGTCCGCGCCCGCCGTCCCGAGCGCGCGGCCGATCCCGTCGCGCTCGCCGTGGCGGGCACCACGACCGCGGTCGACGCCGTCCTTCCCACCGAGCCCGTCCCCGCCGCGGCGCACGCCACCGCCGCCTGAGCAAGGCCCGACGCGCGAGGCGCGCGCCCCCTCCCGGGGACGCGCGCCACGCAACTGGATGGAACGGCCTGGCTCCAGGGGCCCGCGCCGAGCGGAGCGAGGTGCGGGGAGGAGCCAGGTCCTCTCAGTGCTTGACGGCCTTCTCCGCCCCGATGCCGGTGAACGCCCGGACCTCGAGCTCGGCCCACTTGGCCTCGTTCGGCTTCTCCTTGGTGACGACGGTGCCCAGCCACCCGAGGAAGAACGACGCCGGGATGGAGACCAGCCCGGGGTTGCGCAGCGGGAACCAGGCGAAGTCGACGCCGGGGAACATCGACGTCTCGGTGCCCGAGACCACCGGGGAGAAGAGGATCAGCCCGACGCAGATGATCAGCCCGCCGTAGATCGACCACAGCGCGCCCTGGGTCGTGAACTTCTTCCAGAACAGCGTGTAGAGGATCGTCGGCAGGTTCGCCGAGGCGGCCACCGCGAACGCCAGCGCCACCAGGAAGGCGATGTTCAGCCCGGCGCGCAGCGCCAGGATGCCCAGCCCGATGGAGATGGCGCCGATGACGACGGCGGTGATCCGGGCGACCTTGACCTCGCCGTTGGGCGGGACGTCACCCTTCTTGATCACCGACGCGTAGACGTCGTGGGCGAAGGAGGCCGACGCGGTGATCGTCAGGCCCGCGACCACGGCGAGGATCGTGGCGAACGCGACGCCGGCGATGATGCCGAGCAGCACCGTGCCGCCGAGCTCGAACGCCAGCAGCGGGGCGGCTGCGTTGACGCCACCCGGGGCCGCGACGATCGTCTCGGCACCCACCATGGCACCGGCGCCGTAGCCGATGATCAGGCTGAACAGGTAGAAGATGCCGATCAGCCAGATGGCCCAGACCACCGACGTCCGGGCGGCCTTCGCCGTCGGCACGGTGTAGAAGCGCATCAGCACGTGCGGGAGGCCGGCGGTGCCGAGCACCAGGGCCAGCGCCAGGCTGATGAAGTCCAGGCGGGTGGTGTCGCTGATGCCGTACTGCGCACCCGGGTTGAGCACGCCCGTCGTGCCCGCGCTCTCCACCGCGCCACCGAGCAGCGCCGACAGGTTGAAGCCGTAGTCGGCGAGCACCCACAGCGTCATGACCAGCGCACCGGCGATGAGCAGACTGGCCTTGATGATCTGCACCCACGTGGTGCCGCGCATGCCGCCGACGAGGACGTAGAAGATCATCAGCGCGCCGACCACCGTGACGACGAGCGCCTCGGCCACCGGCCCGCTCACGCCGAGCAGCAGGGCGACGAGGCCACCGGCCCCGGCCATCTGGGCGAGCAGGTAGAAGAGCGAGACCGCCAGCGTGGAGATCGCGGCCGCGGTGCGCACCGGGCCCTGCCGCATCCGGAAGGCCAGCACGTCGGCCATCGTGAAGCGGGCGGTGTTGCGCATGAGCTCGGCGACGAGCAGCAGCGCCACGAGCCACGCCACCAGGAAGCCGATGGAGTAGAGGAAGCCGTCGTAGCCGTAGATCGCGATGGCGCCGGCGATGCCCAGGAACGAGGCCGCCGAGAGGTAGTCGCCGGCGATCGCCAGGCCGTTCTGCTGGCCGGTGATGGTGCGGCCGGCGGCGTAGTAGTCGGCGGCGCTCTTGTTGTTGCGGCTGGCCCGGAAGGTGATGGCCAGGGTGACGACGACGAACGCGCCGAAGATCGAGATGTTGATCGCCGGGTTGCCGATCGTGGCGTCGGCGGCGTGCAGGTCAAGCACGGGTGGCCCCCTCGGTGCGGGTGTCGCCGCCGGCGGGCGTGCCGGGCGCGTAGTCGTGGGCCTCGAGGCGCTCGCGCATCTCGTCGGCGATGGGGTCGGTGCGCCTGTTCGCGTGCGCCACGTAGAGGTGGGTGATGACGAACGTGGTCACGAACTGGCCGAGCCCGAAGAGCAGGCCGACGTTCACGTTGCCGAAGACCTGGGTGGACATGAAGTCCGAGGCGTACGTCGAGAGCAGCACGTAGAGCAGGTACCAGACGAGGAACGCCACGGTCATCGGGAAGGCGAAGCTCCGGAAGCGCTTCTTCAGCTCCACGAACTCCGGCGAGTCCTGCGCGGCGCGGTACTCCTCGGGCGTCAGCAGACGCCGTTCCTGTGGATCGGTCAAGGTGCGAGCTCCTGGTTCGATCGAGCGGGCGTCGACATGCGGGCAGTCGGAACTGTGAGCCCTGTCACGGTAGGGCCCTGGGTCCTGGGAGGGCAGCGGCCGCGCCGCCGCTGCGCCGAGCGGTGAGCCTGCGTCGGCATACGGCAGGTCCGGCGAGACGAGCGGTCACGCCGTCCACCACGGGCGTCGCGGGAACGCGCCGTCCTCAGCGCGGCAGGACGCCGCGGTCGAGCTGCACCGCCTCGGGGGTGTGCAGCAGGACCATGGTCCGGGCGGCGTGCCGCGGCACCCGCCGGGGCGTGGCCAGGGAGACCGCCACCATGGTGAGGAACGCGAGCGGGACGGTCCAGGCCGCCGGCTGGGCGAGCAGCGCCCCCGGCCACCCGGCCGGCGCCGCGCCCAGCAGGGTGGCCAGCACCGCGCCGCCGGCGCACCCCCCGCCGACGAGCATCCCGGCGATCGCACCGGCGTCCGTGAGCCGGCGCCACCAGATGCCCAGCACCAGCAGCGGGCAGAACGTGGAGGCGGCGAAGGCGAAGGCCAGCCCGACCGCCCGGGCGACGCCCACCCCCTCGGCCAGCAGGGCCAGGCCCAGCGGCACGAGGACGGCGACCACGGCCCCGGCCTGGAAGGCGCGCACGCCGCCGAACCGGCGTCCCAGCCCGTCCTGGCTGATGACGCCCGCGACCGCGACGGTCAGCCCGGACGACGTCGACAGGAAGGCCGCGAACGCCCCGGCCGTGGTCAGCGCCGAGAGCAGCTCCCCCAGCGTGCCGCCCAGCATGCGGGCCGGGAGCTCCAGCACCACCGACTCGGTGTTGCCGCTGGCGATGAGGTCGGGGGCGTAGAGCCGGCCCAGCCCGCCGTACACCGGCGGCAGGAGGTAGAAGACGCCGAGCAGAGCCAGCACGAACAGGGTCGTGCGCCGCGCCGCGGCCCCGTCGGGGTTGGTGTAGAAGCGCACCACGACGTGCGGGAGGCCCATCGTGCCGAGGAACGTGGCGACGATGATCGAGTACGTGGTGTAGAGCTCGTGCTCGCCCGTCCCGGCCAGCGGCGACTCCCAGGAGTCCCCGGGCGTCGTCCCTGTCGAGGCCGGGGAGACGCCGCCGTCCCCGAGCCAGGTGGTGACCATGAACAGCAGCGGGAACAGCAGCGCGGTGAGCTTCAGCCAGTACTGGAAGGCCTGGACGAAGGTGATGCTGCGCATGCCGCCGAAGAGCACGTTGACCAGCACCACCGTCGCGACGAGCACGCCGCCCAGCCAGGCGCCGGTCCCCGTGGTGGCGGCCAGCGCGAGGCCGGCGCCCTGGAACTGCGGCATCAGGTAGAGCCAGCCGATCGCCACGACCAGCAGCGCGGAGAGCCGGCGCACCCCGCGCGACTCCAGCCGGCTCTCGGCGAAGTCGGGCAGCGTGTAGGCACCGGAGCGGCGCAGGGGCGCGGCGACGAGGACCAGCAGGACGAGGTAGCCCGCCGTCCAGCCGACCGGGTACCAGAGCATCTCCGTGCCGAAGGCCAGCACCAGGCCGGCGACGCCGAGGAAGGACGCCGCGGAGAGGTACTCCCCACCGATGGCCGAGGCGTTCAGCCCCGGCCGCACGGTGCGGGAGGCCACGAAGAAGTCGCTGGTCGTGCGGGAGAACCGCCAGCCGTAGGCGCCGACCGCCAGCGTCGCCACGATGACGAACGTGACCGCGGTGACGCTGTAGCCCGCGGCGCTCACGACCGGCCGCCGGACGGCCGGGGCGTCACGACCGGTCCAGCACGTCGGTGAAGGCGCGTTCGTTGCGCTCGGCGGCCCGGACGTAGAGCCAGCCGACCACGAAGAGGAACGGGTAGACGGCGAAGGCCAGCAGGAGCCACGGGAGCGGCACGGCGAGCACCTCGACCGTGGTCAGGTCGGGCGCGAGCCAGAAGAGCAGGGGGATGCCGCCGACCACCACGACGAGGGTGGTGAGGGCGAGCAGCGCCAGCCGGAGCTGGGAGCGCAGCAGCGAGGACATGTACACCTCGCCCAGCGCGGTCTGGGTCTCGATCTCGCGGGCGCCCGGGACCCGCTGCACGCGGGCCGCGCCGGTGCGCGGGCTCGTGACGCGCACCCGGCGGGGCGTGGGGTCCGGCACCGGTCAGCCCCGGCCCGGCGCACCCGGCCGGGCGCGCCGCACCAGGAGGTCGCGCAGTTCCCGGGTGTGCCGCCGGCTCACCACCAGCTCCGTGCCGCCGACGACGACCGTGCACCGCCCGGCGTCCATCCGGACCTCCTCGACGTGCTGGAGCGCGACCAAGAGCGACCGGTGGATCCGCACGAAGCCGGCGTCCTTCCAGGTCTCCTCCAGCGTCGTCAGCGGCACGCGGACCAGGTGGCTGCCCGACGCGGTGTGCAGCCGGGCGTAGTCACCCTGGGCCTCGACGTACCGGACGCCCGAGCGGGGGACGAACCTGGTCACACCGCCCAGCTCCACCGCGATGTCGTCGTCCACCGCCACCGGCCCACCCGCCCGCGCGCCGACGACCCGGCGGACCGCCTCCGACAGCCGGTCGTCGCGGACCGGCTTGAGGACGTAGTCGACGGCGCCGAGCTCGAACGCGTCCACCGCGTGGTCGTCGTACGCGGTGACGAAGACGACCGGCGGCGGCACCTTGAACCGGGACAGCACGCGCGCCAGGTCGACGCCGCCGAGCCCGGGCATCCGGATGTCCAGGAAGACGGCGTCGACCGACCGCTCCTGGAGCAGGCGCAGCGCGTCGGTGGCCGAGTCGCTGGTCAGCACCGTCCCGATCCGCCCGTCCCGCTCGAGCAGCCAGCGCAGCTCCTCGAGGGCCGGGCGTTCGTCGTCCACGACCAGGACGGTCAGCCGGTCTGCGGTCACGGCACCTCCTCGCCGGCGGTCGTCGGCGTCGAGACGGACCGTGCGCGTGCGGGACGTGGCCCACCCGGTCACGGGCGCACCCCGGGCGCGAACTTCGGGACCCGCACGATGACCTTCGTCCCCGCGCCGGGGCAGGTCTCGACGACCAGACCGTAGTCGTCCCCGAAGGCGGTGCGCAGGCGGGCATCGACGTTGCCCAGCCCCACCGAGTCGACCGAGACGTCACCGGCGAGGGCCCGCCGCACCTTCTCCGGGTCCTCGCCGATCCCGTCGTCCTCCACCGAGATCAGGCACTCGCCGCCCTGGTCGGCGGCGATGATGGTCACCGTCCCGGTGCCGGGCTTGCGTTCGAGGCCGTGCCGCACCGCGTTCTCCACCAGCGGCTGCAGGCAGAGGAACGGGACGGCGACCGGCAGGACCTCCTGCGCCACCCGGAGGGTGACCTGGAGCCGGTCGCCGAACCGCGCCTTCTCGAGCACCAGGTACCGCTCGATCGACCGCAGCTCCTCCGCCAGGGTCGTGTACTCGCCGTGGTGGCTGAAGGAGTACCGGGTGAAGTCGGCGAACTCCAGCAGGAGCTCCCGTGCCCGCTCGGGGTCCGTCCGCACGAACGAGGCGATCGCGGTCAGCGAGTTGTAGATGAAGTGCGGGCTGATCTGCGCCCGCAGCGCCCGGACCTCGGCCTCCATCAGCCGCGTCCGCGAGGCGTCGAGCTCGGCGAGCTCCAGGTTCCCCGACACCCAGCGCGCGACCTCGGTCACGGCCCGGACGAGCCCGGCGGAGGCCGACGAGGTGAACGCCTGCAGGGTGCCGACCACCCGGTCCTCCACCACCAGCGGGCTGATCACCACCTGGCGCAGCCCGCACCCGGCGTCCGAGCAGGGGAAGTTCCTGCGGTCCCGGACCACCGTGTTGCCCGACTCCAGGACGACGGCGGCGAGCGCTGCCGCGTCCTGCTCGTGGTGCCCGAAGCGGCCGTCCCAGGCCAGCGTCGTCACGGTGTCGGTCAGCGCGACGGCCGGGACCCCGAGCAGGTCGCGCAGGTGCCGGATCGCGCGCCCGGCGGAGCCGCTGGTCAGGCCCTCCCGCAGCTCCGGCGCCGTGAGGGAGGCCGAGTGGAGGGTCCGGAACGTGGCGTGCTCCGCCTCCGTGCCCAGGTGGCCGGGGCGCAGCCATCGCAGTGCCTCGCGCATCGCCGGTGTCTCCCTCCAGGCGGGCCGGCCGTCTGACCGGAAGCCAGCAGACCCTAGATCCTGACGGTTCGCGCACGTGTGCGACGCGGGGACGTCCCGGAGCGGGGCGTCTCGCCCAGGACGAGACGTAGCCGGATCGCTCCACCGCCGTAACGCCGCGCGAACACGGCCCCGGTGCAATGGCTCATGGTCGCGATCAGCGCTCTGCCCTCGGGTTGGTTCGCGGTGGCCCGGGCCGCCGACGTGGGGACGACGCCGGTGCCGGTGGGCGCCGGCGGGCGGGCCTGGGTGGTGGTGCGGCTGCGGCCAGGTGCCGAGGTCAGCGCCTTCCCGGCGCAGTGCCCGCACCGGGCCGCCCCGCTGGCCACCGCCACGGTCTCCGGTGGGCGGCTCGAGTGCTCCCGCCACGGCTGGCGCTTCGACGCCGACGGCCGGTGCGTCTCCGCCCCCGCCCTCGGCCCGGCGGGCGTGCCGCCCCCGCGGGCGGACCTGCCCGTGCCCTGGGCGGTCGAGGAGCGGCACGGCTGGGTCTGGCTGGCCCCGGACCGCACCGCCCTGCCGCTGCCGCCCCGGCCCGTGGTACCGCCCGCGCCCGAGGCGGTGCCACCCGCCCCCGGGCCCCGGGGCCCGGTGTTCGGCAACCTCGACCCCTCGCTCGCCGCGGCCTGGCACCCGGTGGCCCTCTCCCCCGAGCTGCGGCCCGGCGGCTGGCTGCAGGTCCGGCTGCTCGGGCGCACGTGGACGCTGCGCCGGGACGGCGACGAGGTGCGCGCCGATCCGCCCGCGCACGGCGTCCGGGAGCGGCAGGGCGTGGTCGAGCTGGCCCCGTCCGCGCCGGGCGACGTCCCGCTGGAGGTGCCGGAGGACACCGACCGCCGGTTCCTGCACCGCTGGCTCGCCCCCCGCCGCACCCCGGCCCCCGCGGCCGTCGTCGCCGACCTCCTCCTGGACGTCGCGCGGCTGCCCTTCGTGCACGGCGCCACGACCGGGGCCGCCGACCACCCGGAGGTGCCGCCCTACGAGGTGGTCCGGGAGACCGGCGGTCTCCGCTCGGTGCAGGAGCAGTGGTGCGACGACCCGCTCGACCCCGAGGTGGCCCTGGGCGGGCGGCCGCTGCGGCAGCGCCGTCGGGTGACCTACGTGCACCGGGTCCCCTTCGCCCTGCGAGTCCGCCGCGACCAGCTCGACTCGGGGGCGGCGACGACCGTGGTCACCCTGCTGCAGCCGGAGGACGCCGACTCCACCCGCGTGCTCACCCGGCTGCTGCACTCCGCCGGGCCGGGGCAGCCGCTGCCCTCGCGCGCGCTGATGGCCGCGCACGCCGCCGCCGAGCAGCGGGCCCTCGACGCCGACCTCGCACTGCTGGTGGGCACCGGGCTCCCCGGCCTGCCGCTGGACCGCCGGGACGAGCTCCACCTGCCCGCCGACCTGCTGGGGGTCGCGCTCCGGGACGCCCTCTGCGACTTCCGGGCGGCCGGGCGCACGCGCGCGGCCGCCTGACCGGCTCACTCCTCCGGCAGGCGCTCCCCGCACCGCGGGCAGGCGGTGGGCGGGTCCTCGTCGGCCAGCCCGCCGCAGGCCGGGCACACCCGGCGCAGCCAGCACGCCGGGTCACCGCCGTCGTCGTCGGGCCGGTACCGGCGCTCGTCCTCCACGCGTCCACCCCCAATGCGACAACTCTGTTGCGGTCCGCCCACCGGAGGGTCGGGGGGACCGGCCGGGGTAGCCCTGGACGGTCGTACGCCACTCCGGGAGGACCAGCATGACCCGCCGCTCGCGCAGGCACCCGTTCGCCGCCCTGCTCTTCGCCACCGCGCTGCCCCTGGCGGCCTGCGGGACCGTCGCCGAGGAGGAGGAGTCGGCGAACCCGATCGAGGAGTTCGGCACGGAGGTCGACGGCGGCAACCCCGGCCCGGACGAGGCGGTGACCGAGGACATCAAGATCACCGCCCTGGGCCTCGCCTACCCGGAGGACGAGGTGTGGGAGGTCGGCGAGGACGTGACGCTCTACGCCGCGATCGCCAACACCGGGACCACCGGCGACCAGCTGATCGACGTCCGCGGCGAGGACTTCGCCGGGGCGGAGCTGACGGCGCTGGACGGGACCGACGGCGCGATCGACGTGCCCGAGGAGGACAACGTCTACCTGGAGCCCGAGGGCCCGCCGTCGGTGGTGCTCACCGACCTGGACACCACCCTGCGGTCGTCGCAGTCGATCCCGGTCACGTTCGTGTTCGAGGAGGCCGGCGAGGTGACGATGGAGGCCCCGGTCGTCTCCGCGCCCCCCGGTCAGGGCGACTTCGAGGCACCGGAGGACCCGACCTCGGAGAACTGATCCGCCCACGGAAGGACCCGGGGATCATCCCGAGGGGCGACGAGACCGGCGCAACGGCTCCCTAGGCTCGCGGGCATGGAACGCCCGCCCGCCGCCGAAGGCCTGGTCCCCTGGCTGCGGGACCGGCCCTTCGTCGTCGACGCGGGGCTGGCCGCCCTCATCGGCCTGGTCACCGTCGTCCTGCCCGCCGGCGCCTACTGGCCCGGCGAGGCGGCGGCGTTCGTCGTCGGCGTGCTGCTGGTGGCCCCGCTGGCGTGGCGGCGCCGGGCGCCGGTCCACGCCGCGGCCGCCGTCGTCGCGGCCGGCGTGCTCGAGCTCGTCGTCGTCGACCAGTTCCTGGCCGCCAACTGCGCGGCGCTCGTGATGGTCTACTCGCTGGCCGGCTACGCCCCGCGCTGGGCGAGCCAGGCCGGGCTGGGCATCGGCCTGGCCGGCGCGGCCCTCGCCGCCCTGCGGTACTTCGGCGGGGGCCTCACCGAGAGCACGATCCTCACCGCCGGGGCGATCGGCGTCTCGGTGGTCGCCGCCTGGGCGCTGGGCGATCTGCGGCGGGCGCGGCTCCAGCGGTTGGCCTCGCTGGAGGAGCGTGCCCAGCTGCTGGAGCTCGAGCGGGACCAGGAGATGCGGCTGGCCGCGACCGCCGAGCGCGCCCGCATCGCCCGCGAGATGCACGACGTCGTCGCGCACTCCCTGTCGGTCGTCATCGCGCAGGCCGACGGCGGCCGCTACGCCGGGAAGGCCGACCCGCAGGCGGCCACCGACGCGCTGGAGGCGATCGCCGCGACCGGCCGGCAGGCGCTCACCGACATGCGCGCCCTGCTCGGCGTGCTCCGGGACGGCGGCGGGGAGGAGTACGCCCCGCAGCCCGACGTCGACGCGATCCCGGCCCTGGTCGAGGACGTGCGCGCCAGCGGCCTCGACGTCGACCTCATCGTCGAGGGGACGCTGCAGCCGATGCCGGCCGGACCGCAGCTGGCCGCCTACCGGATCGTGCAGGAGTCGCTCACCAACGTGCTCAAGCACGCCGGCCCGGCCGGCCGCGCCTGGGTGCGGCTGCAGTGGCGGCCCGACGCGCTGGAGCTCTCCGTCCTCGACGACGGCCGCGGCGCGGCGGCGGCGATCACCGGGTCCGACGGCCTGGGCCAGGGGCTGCGCGGCATGCGCGAGCGCGCCCAGCTCCACGGCGGGCGGCTCGACGCCGGCCCCCGGCACGGTGGCGGGTTCGGCGTGCACGCCGCCCTCCCCTACCGTTCGCCCCGATGAGCGACGCGATCCGGGTCGTCCTGGTGGACGACCAGCAGATGGTCCGGGCCGGTTTCCGCATGGTCATCGAGTCGCAGCCCGACCTGACCGTGGTCGGCGAGGCCGGCGACGGCGCGGCGGCGGTCGAGCTGCTGGCCGGCACCCCCGCCGACGTCGTCCTCATGGACATCCGCATGCCCGGCACCGACGGCATCGAGGGCACCCGGCGGATCACCGCGCTGCCCGAGCCGCCGCGGGTCGTCGTCCTGACCACCTTCGACCTCGACGAGTACGTGGTCGCCGCCATCGGGGCCGGGGCCAGCGGTTTCCTGCTCAAGGACGCCGCCCCCGAGGAGATGCTGGCCGCGATCCGCACCGTGCACGCGGGCGACTCGGTCATCGCGGCGAGCTCCACCCGCCGGCTGCTGCAGCACGTGGCGCCCATGCTCCGCGGCGGCGCGGCCGGCGGGGTGCTGCCGGCCACGGGCGGGGACGACGCCGCGCTGGCCGAGCTCACGCCCCGCGAGCGCGAGGTGCTCGAGCAGATGGCCTACGGCGCCACCAACAGCGAGATCGCCGCGCAGTTCTTCGTCAGCGAGGCGACGGTGAAGACGCACGTGGGCCGCGTGCTGGCCAAGACCGGCTCCCGCGACCGGGTGCAGGCCGTCGTCCTGGCGTACCGCTCCGGGCTGGTCGCCCCCGCGGACCTGCTCCGCAACGCCTGAAGGACCCCGGGCTGACCGGGGCCGGTACGACCTGGGGATGACAGCGGAGATCGTCCTGGGCTCCGACGCGGGACGACGCCTTGCGGCGAGAGCGTGAGCACCGTCGTCGTCCCCGACCTCGGAGGCATCCCGTGTCCGTCCCCGTCATGACCGTCCCCGGCGAGCCGCCGGCGTCCCTGTCCGGCGCCGCCGTCCGCGCCACCGGCCTGCGCAAGACCTACGGCAGCGGTGAGACCGTCGTGCACGCGCTGGCCGGCGTCGACGTCGCCTTCGCCCGTGGCGAGTTCACCGCGATCATGGGCCCCTCGGGCAGCGGCAAGTCCACGCTGATGCACTGCCTGGCGGGGCTCGACACCGCGACGGCGGGCCAGGTGTGGCTGGGCGACACCGAGCTCACCTGCCTGCACGACGACCAGCTCACCACGCTGCGCCGCCGGCGGATCGGGTTCGTCTTCCAGGCGTTCAACCTGCTGCCGGTGCTGCCCGCGCGCGAGAACATCGTGCTGCCGATGCAGCTGGCCGGGCAGCGCCCCGACCCCGTCTGGTTCGACGACGTCGTCGCGCGTCTCGGCCTGCGCGAGCGGCTGGGCCACCGCCCGCACGAGCTCTCCGGCGGCCAGCAGCAGCGCGTGGCGATCGCCCGCGCCCTCCTCGCCCGCCCCGACGTCGTCTTCGCCGACGAGCCCACCGGCAACCTCGACTCCCGCAGCGGCGCCGAGGTGCTCGGCCTGCTGCGCTCCAGCGTGAAGGAGACCGGGCAGACCGTCGTCATGGTCACCCACGACGCCTCGGCCGCCGCGTACGCCGACCGCGTGGTGCTGCTCGCCGACGGCCGGCTGGCCGGCGAGCTCACCGACCCGACCGCGGCGTCCGTGCTCGACGCGCTCCGCGACCTGGGGGCCTGACCCGTGCGCGCAGTGACGCTGGCGAGCATCCGGGCGCACCTGCCCCGCCTGATCGCCTCCACCCTCGCGATCGTCATCGCCGTGGGCTTCGTGGTCGCCACCCTGGTGCTCAACGAGACCACCCGCGCCACCGTGCTGACGGCGGCCGGAGCCCCGTACGTGGAGACCGACGTGGTCGTCACCTCCGACAGCGGCGTGGGCCTGGCCGGGCACGTCGACGCCCTCACCGGGCTGTCCGGCGTGCAGGCCGTCGACCCGACCTGGCAGACCTCCGTGCAGGCGGTCACCCCCGGGCGCACCGGCGCCCAGTACCTGCTGGTCGAGTCGGTGGCCGCCGACCCGCAGCTGCGCTGGCAGGAGCTGGCCGACGGCGCGCTGCCCGCACGGCCGGGGGAGATGGCGGTCAGCGAGCGCGTCGGCGCCGCTGTCGGCGACGTCCTCCCCGTCACGAGCTACGACGCCGAGGGCACCGAGGTCACCACGGACACCACCGTGACCG
Source organism: Blastococcus sp. SYSU DS0510 (assembly GCF_054050835.1). NCBI lineage: Bacteria > Bacillati > Actinomycetota > Actinomycetes > Geodermatophilales > Geodermatophilaceae > Blastococcus > Blastococcus sp. SYSU DS0510. Next base: position 48,954 of record NZ_JBJHAC010000026.1, read on the forward strand.
GGGTGGTCGACCTGGGCGGGGACCCCACCGCCGGGATCTACGGGAAGGTCTACGTCGTCGCGGACCAGGCCCGGGCCTGGGGCGCGATCGAGCCGACCGAGCTGCGGATCGCCGGGACCACCGCCCCCGACGTCCTGGCCGGCGAGGTGCGCGCCGCCCTGTCCGACGCGGAGGTCACGGTCCGCACCGGCACGGAGCAGGCCGAGAACTCCGTCGCCGCCCTGACCGGCGACGCCACCTGGCTGACCACCGCGCTGCTGGTGTTCGCCGCCATCGCCGTCGTCGTCGCCGGGCTGGTCATCGCGAACACCTTCGCCGTGCTGCTGGCCCAGCGCACCCGCGACCTGGCGCTGCTGCGCTGCGTCGGCGCCACCGCCCGGCAGGTGCGGCGCAGCGTGCTCGGCGAGGCCCTGCTCACCGGGCTGGCCGCCTCGGTGGTCGGCGTGCTGGCCGGCGTCGGGCTCTCCGCCGCCGTCTCCGCGGTGGTGTCGGGGACGGACTCCCCCGTCCCGCTGTCGGGGGTGTCCGTGCCGCTGCACGCCGTGCTGGTCGGCCTCGCCGTCGGCACGGCGACCACGCTGATCGCCGCGCTGGCCCCGGCCCGCGCCGCCACCCGCGTCGCCCCGCTCGCCGCGCTGCGGCCCACCGACCCGGCGCCGCTGCGCTCCCGCGGGGGCGTCGCCCGGCTGGTCACCGGGCTGCTGCTCGCCGTCCCCGGCGTCGGCCTCATGGCCCTCGGCGTGGGAACCGCTCAGCTCCTGATCTCGCTGGCCGGCGGGGTGCTCAGCGCGCTGGGCCTCCTGCTGCTCGCGCAGCGGGCCGTGCCCCCCATCGTGGCGGCGGCGGGGGGAGTGCTCGGTCGGTTCGGCGGGCTCCCGGCCCGCCTGGCCAGCGGGAACGCCACCCGCAACCCCCGGCGGACGGCGGCCACCGCGACCGCGCTGCTCATCGGGGTCACCCTGACCACGGCGATGGTGGTGGGGGCGAGCTCGACCCGGGCCACCGCCCAGGCCGGCCTCGCCGCGGCCTACCCGACCGACGTGGTCGTCAGCGGCTCGGGCGACGAGCTGACCAGCTCCCTGCAGGGCCGGCTGGCATCGGTGGACGGCGTCGTCGCCACCACCGCGCTGACCGGGGCCGAGCTCGCCGGGCCGGGCGACACACCCACGCTGGCCGCCGGCGTCGACGCGGCGGAGGCGCTGCCCGTGCTGCGCTCGACGGCCGACACGACCCTGCCCGAACCGGGGCAGGTAGTGCTCGACGGCTGGAGCGCCGAGCACTGGGGGGTCCGGGCCGGTGACCCGGTAACCCTGACCGCCGGCGACCGGTCCCGCACGCTGACCGTGGTGGCCGGCGAGACCGACTACCCGCTGCTGGCGGCCACCGACCTGCAGGCGCTGGTGCCCGGAGCGCCGGTGGACACCATGTGGCTGCGGCTGGCCGACACCGCCGACCACACCACGGTGATCGACGAGATCACCGACCTGGCCGGCAACGCGCTGCCCGCCTCGTTCGTGACGGGGCTGGCCAGCGAGCGGGCCGCGATCGACGAGGTGGTCGACGTCCTGCTGCTCGTGGTCACCGGGCTGCTCGGCGTGGCGGTGCTCATCGCGCTGATCGGGGTCGGCAACACCCTGGCGCTGTCGGTGGTCGAGCGGCGGCAGGAGAGCGGGCTGCTGCGGGCGCTGGGCCTGACCCGCGGCCAGCTGCGCGCCCTGCTGGCCTGGGAGGCGGTGCTCGTCGCCGGCGTGGCCGCGGTGCTGGGCGTGCTGCTGGGCAGCGTGTACGGGCTGGTCGGCGTCGCGTCGGCGCTCGGCTCGTACGGCGAGCTGGTGCTGAGCATGCCGTGGCTGCAGGTCGGCGCCATCGTGCTGGTCGCCACGGTGGCGGGGCTGCTCGCCTCGGTGCTGCCGGCGCGGCGCGCGGCGCGGACCCCGCCGGTGGCCGCCATCGCCGGCTGACCCCGGCGATGATCAGGGAACCTGATCGTGCGGTGTCCTCCCTCAGCGCCCACCGTGAGGGAGGACGCTCCACGATCAGGTTCGCTGATCGTGGACGACCAGACGTCGCTCGCCTCACAGCCGCCATCCACCTCCGGCTGGGATGCTCGAACCGTGCCGTCCCGCATCGCTCGCCGCACCGCCCTCACCGCCGCCCTCCTCGCCGGCCCCGTGGGCTGGGTGACTGCCGCTGCCTGGGGCCTGCCGACCGCCCTGGGCGCGCACCGCCGCCGGCTCCGCCCCGTCGTGGCCGGCTCACCGCAGTTCTTCGACGGCAAGTTCCACAACCGCATGCCCACCCCGGCGCTCTCCCCGGCCAACACCCGCGACGGGCTGCTCCGGCAGTGGCACGAGGAGCGGCACGTCGGGCTGCCGGGTGGCCCGATCCCGCTGGCGCAGGCCCAGCTGCCGGACGACGCCGCCGAGCTCGCCGTCACCTGGTTCGGCCACGCCAGCGCGCTGCTCGAGATCGACGGCCACCGGGTGCTCCTGGACCCAGTGTGGGGTCACCGCGTCTCGCCGTCGCCGATCATCGGGCCCACCCGGCTGCACGAGCCGCCGATGGCCCTGGACGAGCTGCCGCAGGTAGACGCGGTGCTCATCTCCCACGACCACTACGACCACCTCGACCTCCCCACCGTCCGCACGCTGCTGCGCACCCAGCGCGCGCCGTGGGTGGTGCCGCTCGGCATCGGGGAGCACCTGAGGAAGTGGGGCGTCCCCGAGGCCCGGATCGTCGAGCTCGACTGGGAGGGCGTGCACCGCATCGGCGACCTGGCGCTCACCTGCACCGAGGCCCGCCACTTCTCCGGTCGGTACTTCCACCGCGACACCACCCTCTGGGCCTCCTGGGTGGTGTCCGGCCCGCGGCACCGGGTGTTCTTCGGCGGCGACACCGGCTACACCCCGGCCTTCGCGGGCATCGGCGCGCGGCTGGGCCCCTTCGACCTCACCCTCCTGCCGATCGGCGCCTACAACGACGCCTGGCACGCGATCCACATGGACCCCGAGGAGGCGGTGCGCGCGCACGGCGACCTCGGCGGGCGCGTCCTGCTGCCGGTGCACTGGGCCACCTTCAACCTGGCGTTCCACCGGTGGTCCGAGCCGGTGGAGCGGCTGCTCAGCGCAGCCCGGGCCCGCGGTGTCGACGTCGTCGTCCCGCAGCCCGGCGAGCGGATCGACGTGCTCTCCCCGCCACCGCCGCGCGACTGGTGGACGGCGGTGGGGTCGGCCCGGCCCGACGCGGAGCCGGACGACGCCGGCGTCGGCAGCAGCGTCCTCGTGCGGGCGCTCACCCGCCTGGCGTCACTGCTCCCCGGCTAGCGCGAACCGGCGTCCTCCCTCACCGCGCCGTGTCCTCCCTCACCGCCCACCGTGAGGGAGGACACGCCATGATCAGGTGAGGTGATCATCGCCGCGGGCGCGGGGTTCAGCGCAGCAGCTTCGACATCCGCCGGTCGGCCAGCGGCTTGCCGCCGGTCTGGCAGGTGGGGCAGTACTGCAGCGAGGTGTCGGCGAAGCTGACCTCGCGCACCGTGTCCCCGCAGACCGGGCACGGCAGCCCGGTGCGCGCGTGCACCTGCAGCCCCGAGCGCTTCTCCCCCTTCATCGTGGCGGCCCGCTGGCCGACCTGGCGGCCCAGCGCCTCGGTGAGGGTCGCGCGCACCGCGTCGAAGAGACGGACCAGTTCGTCGTCGGTCAGCTTGTCGGCCATCTTGAACGGCGAGAGCCGCGCCGCGTGCAGGATCTCGTCGGAGTAGGCGTTGCCGATCCCGGCGACGACCGTCTGGTCGGTCAGCGCCCCCTTGAGCTGCCCCGACCGACCCGCCATGAGCCGGGCGAAGGTCTCCCTGTCGACCTCCAGCGCATCCGGGCCGAGCCGCGCGATGCCCGGCACCTCGGCCGGTGACCGGACGACGTAGACGGCGAGCCCCTTGCGGGTGCCCTGCTCGGTGAGGTCGAAGCCGTTGCCGTCATCCAGGTGGACGCGCAGCGCCAGCGGCCCCTTGCCCGGCTTCGGCGGGGCGGTCGGCAGGTTCTCCCGCCAGTGCAGCCAGCCGGCGCGCGCCAGGTGCACGACGAGGTGGACGCCGGAGACGTCGAGGTCGAGGAACTTTCCGTGCCGGGCGGCCCCGGTGATCTCCAGGCCCGCGAGCGCCGACAGGGGCGGGTCGAAGGTCTTGATCGCCTGGACGGCGGCGAGGTCGGCGCGTGCCAGCACGCGGCCGACGGCGTTCTCGCGCAGGAACGCCGCCAGCGCCTCCACCTCGGGCAACTCGGGCACCCGACCATGATCCACCCGATGCGCCCGCGGCGCGGCCCGCCGACCGCGATCGGGCAACGTGGACGACACATTCCCCGCAGCAGCGTGACGGTTCGGCGACGCACGGAGCGTGGCCGTTCACGGCCCGCCGGGGTGGACATGCCTCCGTTGCCGGTCCACGGCAGCTGGGCGGGCCGGCTGAGAAGCACCAAGCACTCCCGAGGAGCGTTGACCATGCCGACGACCCGCACGAACAACCGGACCCGCCTGCTGGCCGTCCCCGCGGCGCTGGCCCTGGGGATGACCGCGGCGGCCTGCGGCGACGACGACACCGTCGTCGAGGAGGCCGAGGAGGCGCCGGGCGCCCAGCTGGTCGCAGGGGAGGAGGTCACCATCGAGGGCGAGGTGCGAGAGATCCTCGACACGCACGCCTTCACCATCGGGGACGACGAGACGCTGGTCTACGGCGACGAGGCGTTCACGGTCGACGAGGGCGACGAGGGCGACGAGGGCGACGGTGACCGGCGCGGTCGCCGTCTTCACCCTCGTCGAGGTCGAGGAGGAGTTCGGCCTGGACCTGACCGACGACCTGTACGTCGACTACGAGACCGAGCTCGCGGTCGTGTCGGAGGACACGCAGGTGACCGAGGGGGACTGACGGCGGGAGGGGACCGTCCGACGTCGAGGATCTTGCGGCGGTGCGACGACCGCGTGACGGTCACGACGACCTGGTGGAGACCCTGTTGCGGCGGCTCCCGGGGCCCTCCGAGGCGAGTAGACCTCCGTCCACAGGCCCGCGCCGCAGGGGTGCCGGCCCGGTAGATGGAGGCCATCGTGAAGAGATCCCGACTCGGTTTCCTGGCGGTCCTCGCCGGCGTGCTGGCGCTGCTGGTCGGCCTGGTCGCCCCGGCGTCGGCCGCGGGGACCACCGCTGGGCCCTACTGCGGGCTGGTGTGGGGCTCGCTCCCGGAGGGCAGCGCGGCGACCGTCGGCGGCGCCACCGTGACCGACGTCCGCGCCGGGCGCCACGCCTGCTTCGACCGCCTGGTCGTCGACCTGGGCGGTCCCGCGGCGGCCGGCGGCTACTCCGTGCGCTACGTCGACGCGGTGCACCAGGTGGGCACGGGCGACGTCGTGCCGCTGGCCGGCGGAGCCGCGCTCGAGGTCGTCGTCCAGGCACCCGCCTACGACGGCCACGGCCGGCCCACGTACCTCCCGCCCAGCCGCAGCGAGGTCGTGGACGTCGACGGCTTCCGCACCCTCGAGCAGGTCGCGTGGGCCGGCTCGTTCGAGGGCAGCACCACGCTGGGCGTCGGCACCCGCGCCCGGCTGCCGTTCCGCACGTTCACCCTGGTCGGCACCCCGGGTGACGACCAGGCCGTGCGCCTCGTGGTCGACGTGGCCCACCGCTGGTGACCGGTCCCGCCCCGAGGGGGCCTGCGCGCCGGGAGCCTCCCGGCGCGCAGGTCCCCTCGTCTCACCCCTGGTGGAGCACCTCCACCACGACCCGGTTGGGGTTCTCCAACCGGTAGACGCGGAACGGGCGCTCGGCCGCGGCGCCGAGGAACGAGACCATCTGCCCCTCGAAGATCGTGTCGATCAGGATCTCCTGCACCACGGCGCCGCCCGCGGGCAGCGGGTCGGGCCCCGCGTAGGGCGCGATCCCGGTGTCCCCCGGCAGGCCGACCCCGGTGAGCACGAGCTGGAGGACGGCGTCCCCGGCGACGTCCACCGGGAACCCGCTCCCCGACGACCGGGCCTCGGCCACGTAGCGGGCGTCCCACCCGGGCAGTCCGGCACCGGCCACCTCGAAGACCACCCGGTCGAAACCGTCCTGCCGGCCGGCGCGGACGTCGGTCACGGTGACGGCGGCCCCCGGGGAGGCCGCGGCGGTGTCAGGCCGGCTGTCGGCGACGAACGGCGGTGGGGCCGTCGGGGAGGGGACGGCCGTGGTCGCCGGCGGCCGCGGGGTAGCGGTCGGCGAGGGGGGCGCCGTGGACCGCGACGGCGGGCTGAGGAAGACGGCGTAGTCGGCCGGCAGCAGCGGCGCGTCCGTGAGCGCCCCCGAGGGGAGCGGCGCCTCCACCGGCTCCCCGCCGCTGGTGAGCAGCACCGCCTCGACGCCCGGCAGGCTGGTCGCGGTGAGCACCAGCTGCGCGACCGCCCGGCGGGTCGAGGGCAGCGGCGCGGCGCCGGAGAGGTCGATGGTGGCCGTGCCGTCGTCGATACCGGTCACCGACGCCTCCAGGCCCGCGGGGAGGGCCGTGGAGAGCCCCTCGGCCCGCTCCTCCTCGGTCGGTCCGGCGACCAGGGCGGACAGCAGCTCGCCCAGCCGCTCGTCGATCGGCCCGGTCCCGCTGTCCCGCGCACGGGGCACCAGGGCCTCGTCCGCGCCCACGAGGTAGGCCCAGCCCGCCTCGATGTCGGGGACGGGTGCCGGTGCGGGCGAGGGCGGGGACGACGGCGCGGCGAGCCCGTACGGGACGTCGGACGCCGCGATCGTCGACGGATCGGCGCCGGTGGGCACCCCGCACGCCGTCGTCACCGCGAGGAGGGCTCCCGCCGCACCCAGCCGCCGCAGCCGGTTCACGACCGCGCCGCCGGGAGCGAGAGGACGAAGCGGGCGCCCCCGGCCGGGCTCGCGGCGCACCACGCCGCGCCGCCGTGCTGCGCGGTCGTCTCGGCCACGATGGCCAGCCCGAGCCCGGCGCCGGGGACCGAGCGGCGCGCCGATCCGGGAGCGCGCGCGAAGCGCTCGAAGATCCGCTCCCGGTCCAGCGGGGCCACGCCGGGGCCGGCGTCGTCCACCGTCACCACCACCGAGCCGTCGCAGCGCTCCACCGCCACGCGCTCGGGGCCCCCGGCGTAGCGGTCGGCGTTGTCCAGGAGGTTGCGCACGGCCCGCTCCAGCCGGGACTTGTCCCCGAGCACGGTCGTCTCCGGCTCGGGGCCGCCGGCCAGTAGGTCCACCGGCCGCCCGGTGCGCTCCAACACCTCGCGCACGAGCGCCGTCATGGACACCGGGACGGCGTCCGGCCCGTGCCCGGCGCCGTCGAACCAGGCCAGCTCGAGGAGGTCGTCCAGGGTGACGCGCAGCCGGGAGACCTCGCCCTCCACGAGCGCCAGGGCCTGCTGGGCCCGCGGAGGGAGCTCCTGACGCCGGGTGGCCAGCACCTCGACGCTCGTGGTCAGGCTGGTCAGCGGGCTGCGCAGCTCGTGGCTGACGTCGCCGACGAACCGGGCGTCCCGGGAGATCCGCGCAGCGAGGGCGTCGACCATGCTGTTGAAGGCCGCCACGATCCCCACGAGGTCGGGGTCGTCGGTCGGCGGGAGGCGGGTGGAGAGCTCGCCCCCGGCGATGCTCGTCGCGGCGCCGGCGACCTGCTCCAGCGGGAGGACGGCGCGCCGGCTGGCCCAGGCGCCGAAGCCGGCGCCGGCGAGGGTGGCGACGACCGCACCGGCCCCGAGCACGACCGCCAGGGTGCGCAGCAGCGTCTCCAGGTCGTCCAGCGGCGCGACCTCGTAGAACTGGATCCCCGCACTCACCACGGGGACGGCGACGACGAGCCGGGGGCCGTCGGGCGACTCGACCCGCAGCGCGCCGGCCGCGCCCCCGGCCAACACCTCCTGCAGCGCCTCGGGTACGTCGCGCCGGCCGATCTCCAGGCTGGAGGAGAACCAGTCGTCCCCGCTGCGGACCACGACCTCCGCGTCCCCGAACGGGACGAGCTCGCCCAGCACGGCTCCCACGTCGGCGCCGGCGGCGGAGAGCCGGTTGCGCAGCACCTCGGCGTCGGCGAACGCCTGCTGGGTGAGCGCCTGCTCGCGCTGCTCCACCACGAAGCTGCGGGCCAGCAGCCACGTCGTCGTCACCAGCACGGCGGAGACCAGCAGGGTGCTGGCCGCGAAGCCCAGCACGATGCGGCGCCGCAGTCCCCGCCGTCCCGGGACCCGCCGCCCCGGGACCCTGCTCACGCCCGGCTCATTGCGGGTCCAGCCGGTAGCCCAGCCCCCGGACGGTGACCACGAGGCGCGGGCTGCCCGGGTCCCGCTCCACCTTGGTCCGCAGCCGGCGCACGTGGACGTCGACGATGCGCTCGTCCCCGAAGAACCCGTGCTCCCACACCCGCTCGAGCAGCGCCTGCCGGCTGAAGACCCGGCCCGGCGCCGCGGCCAGCTCGCACAGCACGCGGAACTCGGTCAGCGTCAGCGGCACCAGCCGGTCGCCGCGGTGGACGGTGCCGCTGGCCTCCCGCAGCACCAGCGGGGCCTCCGGGTCGTGGTCGAGGACGACGCCCGCCCGGGCCGCCGCGGTCGGGGCGCCCGCCGGCACCGGGGCGGTGCGGCGGCGCAACGCCCGCAGCCGCGCGGTGATCTCCTTGATCTGGAACGGCTTGGTGACGTAGTCGTCGGCGCCGGCCTCCAGCGCCTCGACGATGTCCTGCGTGTCCGCGCGGGCGCTCACCACGACGACGGGCAGGTCGTGGGCCTGGCGCACCTCGCGGATCACGGTGTAGCCGTCCATCGAGCCGAGCATCAGGTCCACGATCATCATGTCCGGCGGGGCGATGCCCACCATCCGCACGGCGTCCTCGCCGGAGGCGGCCTCGGCGACGTCGTACCCCTCGTCCTCCAGGGCCCACCGCAGCGCGGTCCGGATGGAGTCGTCGTCCTCCACGATCATGATCCGCAGCGACACGCGGACATGCTGCCACCGCGCGACCGCTGGTCAGCGCCCGCGGGCCGTCGTCATCCGATCGCAATGCGGCGACAGGGGATATCGCAAACTCCGGCCGCGAGGCTCCTCGGCAGACCGCGCGGACACCGACCGCCGAGGAGACCTCCGTGCCCCCTGCCCACCGCCACCCCGGTACCGACGACGCTGTCGAGACGCGCTCCGGTGAGGTCGTCCTGCGGCTGACGGAGGAGATGCTCGCCGACGGCGTCGCCGACATCCGGTGGCTGCTGCACGACGCGCTGCTCGCGGGGGCGCGGCGGGTGGTCGTCGACGTCCGGGAGGTCGAGCACCTGTCCAGCCCCGCGGCGGCCAGCCTGCTCTCCGCGCACCGGGCGTGCCGGGCGCGGGGCGGCAGCGTCGTCGTCCGCGGGGCCAACCGCCGGACCCTGGAGCTGCTCCGCCGGACGGGCCTGTGGCGGGTGCTGGGGATGGAGGAGGACCTGGACCGCTCGGCCTGAGCCACCCGGCTCGGGGCGCAGTCCGGTCGCGCCGCTCCTAGGCTCGGCCGGGTGCCCACCGCGCTGCTCTGGTTCCGCCGCGGCCTGCGCCTGCGCGACCACCCCGCCCTGCTGGCCGCGCGCGACGCGGCGGGCCCGGACGGCGACGTCCTGCCGGTGTTCGTCTTCGACGACCGGCTGTGGGGCCCGTCCGGCGCGCCGCGCCGCCGCTTCCTGCTCGACTGCCTCGCCGCCCTGGACGCCGACCTCGGCGGCGCGCTGGTGCTGCGATCCGGCGACCCCGCGCGGGTGCTGCCGGCGCTGGCCGCCGAGGCGTGCGCGGCATCCGTCCACGTCAGCGCCGACGCCGGGCCCTACGGCCGCCGCCGTGACCAGGCCGTCGAACGGGCGCTGGGCGAGGTCCCGCTCGTGCGCACCGGCTCGCCGTACGCGGTGACGCCGGGCCGGGTCACCAAGTCCGACGGGACACCCTTCCGCGTCTACTCGCCGTTCGCGCGGGCCTGGCGGGAGCACGGCTGGCGCGCACCGGCGTCGTCACCCGACGGCACCCGGTGGCGCACCGGCGTCCGCTCCGAGGACCCCCCGCCGGCCCCGGAGCTCGCCGGCGTCACCCTGCCCCCGGCGGGGGAGGCCGCCGCGTCGGCCGCCTGGGAGCGCTTCCGCGACGAGCGTCTGCTCGGCTACGCCGACGGGCGCAACACCCCCGGCGGCGACGGCACCAGCCGGCTGTCGGCCTACCTGAAGTACGGCTGCATCCACCCGCGCACGCTGCTGGCCGACCTCGCGGCTGGGGAGCAGACCGAGTCGGTGCGCCGCTACACCGACGAGCTCGCCTGGCGCGACTTCTACGCCGACGTCCTCTGGCACCGGCCGGAATCCGCCAGGGAGCACCTCAAGCCGGAGCTGCAGGGGATGGGCTACGACAGCGGCCCGCACGCCGAGGAGCTCGTGCGGGCCTGGGAGACCGGCCGCACCGGGTTCCCGATCGTCGACGCCGGCATGCGGCAGCTGCTGGGCGAGGCGTACGTCCACAACCGGGTGCGGATGATCGTCGCGTCGTTCCTGGTCAAGGACCTGCACCAGGAGTGGACGCGGGGCGCCCGGTACTTCATGAAGCACCTGGTCGACGGCACTTCATGAAGCACCTGGTCGACGGCGACCTGGCCAGCAACAACCACGGGTGGCAGTGGGTCGCGGGCACCGGCACCGACGCCTCGCCCTACTACCGGGTCTTCAACCCGGTCACCCAGGGCAAGAAGTTCGACCCCGACGGCGCCTACGTGAAGCGGTGGGTGCCCGAGCTGCGCCACCTCGACCCCCGCTACGTGCACGAGCCCTGGACGGCGCCGGGCGGCGTCCCGGCCGGCTACCCGGAGCCGGTGATCGACCACGCGCACGAGCGCCAGGTGGCGCTGGACCGCTACGCCCGCGTCCGCGGGCGCTGACCTCGCCGGTCAGCCGATCAGCAGCGTCACCGGGTCCCGCCGGACGACGGTGCGGACGGCGAGGGCCACCGCGACGGCCGCGGCCCGGATCCCGTCGTGCGGCGTCGCGTTCGTCATCGACCCGCTGCGCCCGGGCGGCGAGGGGCCGAACCGGTCAGCCGGGGAGCGGCGGTGGCCGGGTCGGCGCCGGTGACCGGCGCAGCGGCCAGCGTCCGCGCCCAGCGGACGAGCCCGGTCACGTCCACGCCGTGCGGACGGCGGTCGGCGTACGGACCGATGCTCGCCGCGCCCCGCTCGAGCAACGTCCTGGCCCCCCGGTCGTTGCCCCGCGCGGCGTGGGTGAGCCCGACGGCGAGCTGCGCCAGCCCCCGCCACAGCCCGCGCTCCTCTTCGGGGGCGGACTTCCACGCGTCCTCCAGCACCTCGTGGGCGTGGAAGGGCCGGCCGGCGTCGAGCAGCTCCTGCGCCTCGGCGAGCGCCACCCCTGGCTCGCGGACGACGCCCTCGGGCGCGCGCTCCTCCCCCGCGGCGCCGCGCGGCAGCGGCCGCCCGAGGGCGTCCCGCGGGCGGGCGTTGCGGGCGCGCCCCTCGGCGTCGCGGTCGCGGTCGGCCACGACGGCATCCTCCCCCGCCCGAGCCGCTGGAGCTCGTCGGGCGAACCGTTCCCTCCCACGTGCATCCACGGGCGCGGGCGCGCCGGAAGGAGGGGTGTCAGCACCTCCCGACGAGAGGAACTCCCCATGAGCACCGCCCGCACCCTCGGTCGTACCGCCGGCGCCATCGGCGTTGCCGGTGGCCTCGTCCTGGTCGCCACGCCGGCCCTGGCCGACAACCACACCGCGACCGTCTCGGTCCTGCACGGCGTCCCGGACCTCCCCGTCGACGTCTACGCCAACGGCGAGCGGCTGATCGACGACTTCCAGCCGGGCACCCTCACCGACCCGCTGCAGCTGCCCGCCGGCTCCTACGACCTGGCGCTCTTCCCGGCCGACGCCCCCGACGGCTCCGGCGACCCGCTGCTCTCGGCCGACGGCGTCAGCGTCCCGGTCGGCGCCAACGCCACCGTGGTCGCCCACCTGACCGAGGCGGGCGAGCCCGCGCTCACCCCGTTCGTCAACGAGGTCGGCGACATCCCCGCCGGCCAGGCGCGCGTCACCGTGCGGCACGTCGCCGCCGCGCCCGCCGTGGACGTGCGGGCCGGTGGCCAGGTCGTCGTCGACGGGCTGACCAACCCGAACGAGGAGTCGCTCACCGTCCCGGCCGGCACGGTCAGCGCGGACGTCGTGCTCGCGGGCACCGAGACCGTCGCGATCGGTCCGGCCGACCTGGACCTGGCCGAGGGCGCCACGACGATCGTCTACGCGTGGGGCTCGCAGGACGCCGGCTTCGAGCTCGCCGTCCAGAGCATCTCCGGTCAGCACTCCGCGCCGTCCGGTGTCCCGGGTGGCAGCGCCGGCCTGGCCGACGACTCCGCCCTGCCTCTGCCGGTCGGTGCCGCGGCGCTCGCCGGTGTCGCCCTGGCCGCCGCCGGTGCCTTCCGGCTGGCCCGCTCCTCCCGCTGATCCCCGGCACCACGAGGAGATGACCGTGCGACCCGCCGCCGCCAGCGCCGTGCTGGGGCTGGCCCTGGCTGTCGGTGCGCCGACCGCCTGGGCCCTGTCCCGGCCGGACGCGGCGGCGGGTCCGCCGGTCGACCAGGTGCTGGAGCGCCCCGCCGCTCCCGCACCTCCCACCGCGGCACCGCCGACGTCCCCGCTCCCCCCGGTGAGCGTCCGGGACGCCGCGCCGACCGTGGCCCCCGCGGTCGCCCCGCCCGTGCGCATCGAGGTGCCCGGGCTGGGCGTGACCGCACCCGTCGACCCGGTGGGGATCGCCGGCGACGGCCAGATGGAGCTGCCCGAGGACGTCACCCGGGTCGGCTGGTACCGCTTCGGGCCGGAGCCCGGCGTGGCCGGCAACTCCGTGATCGCCGGCCACGTGGACGACCGCGAGCAGGGGCCCGGCGCGCTGTTCCCCCTGCGCACGGCCGAACCGGGCGAGGAGATCACCGTCACCGACGCCGCCGGGGAGACCACCCGCTGGCGCGTGGTGTCCCGCGAGGTGATCGAGAAGGACGTCCTCCCGCTCGACGAGATCTTCCGCCGCGACGGGCCGCCCCGGCTGGTCGTGCTCACCTGCGGGGGCCCGTTCCTCCCCGAGTTCCGCAGCTATCGAGACAACGTCATCGTGGTAGCGGAGCCGGTTCCCGGCACGGGGCCGTGACCGGGGTCCTGGACCGGGCCGCGCGTCTGGGTAGCGTCGGCACCGTGAACCCCGACCCCGCACCGGCGCCGCCCGGCTCCGCGGAGCCGGACGACGCCGAGGTGGGCCGCCGGTTCGCCGCCGGAGACGAGCAGGCCCTCGCCATCGCCTACGCGCGGTGGGCCGGGCAGCTGCACGGCATGGCGGTGCGCGCCTTCGGCCCCGGCCCCGACGCCGAGGACGTCACCCAGCAGACCTTCATCTCCGCCTGGACCGGCCGCGCCCGCTACCGGCCCGAGCAGGGCCCGCTGCCCGCCTGGCTGGTCGGCGTCTGCCGGCACAAGATCGCCGACGCCTGGGCCCGCCGCGACCGGATGCGCCGCGAGGCCGAGGCGGCCATGTCGGAGGCGCAGGCCACACCGGCCGGCGGGACGACGCCGGCCGTGGACAGCGTTGTGACCGACCGCATGCTCGTGCTCGAGGAGCTGGAGCTCTTGGGCCAGCCGCAGCGCGGGATCATCGAGCTGGCCTTCTTCGCCGACCTCACCCACGCCCAGATCGCCGAGCGCACGGGGATCCCGCTGGGCACGGTGAAATCCCATATCCGCCGCACTCTCGAACGCCTGAGGACACGATTGGAGGTGGACGGTGCAGCACTGCCAGCCTGAGCAGCTCGCCCTCGCCGCGCTGCGCGAGCCCCTCCCGGCCGACGACGCCGCGCACCTCGCCTCCTGCGGGCAGTGCCGGTCGGAGGTCGCGTCGCTCCGGCGCGCCGTCGACGCCGTCGCCGTCCCCGAGCTCGCCGAGCCCGGCCCGCCCGTGCCGCCGCCCGCCTCGGTGTGGGCCGGCATCGCTGCGGCGACCGGGGTCTCGGCGACGCCGCGGACCGAGGCGCAGGCAGCCGCCCCGGCGCCGGTCGCGGCCCCCGTCCTCGCTCCTCCGCCGGCGGTCCCCGCCGGCGAGGTCGTGCCGCTGCGCCGCAACCGCCGTCCGGTGCTCCTGATGGCCGCCGCCGCGGTCGTCGGCGCGGTCGTGGGCGCCGGCGCGGTGGCCCTGGTGACCGGGGAGGACGGCGTCGAGCCGCTCACGACCGTCGCCCTCGAGCCGCTCGAGGGCCAGCCGGCCTCGGGCCGGGCCGAGGTCGTCGTCCGCGCGGACGGCTCCCGCGCCGTGGAGGTCGACCTGGACGCCCCGGCGGTCGAGGACGCCTACTACGAGATCTGGCTGATCGAGCCGGGGATCGTGGACATGGTCCCGCTGGGCGTCGTGCGCCCGGGCACCCAGACCTTCGAGCTGCCGGCCGGGCTCGACCTCGAGGAGTACCCGATCGTCGACATCTCGGTGGAGCCGCTGGACGGCGACCCGACGCACTCGGGGGTCTCCGTGGCCCGCGGCGTGCTGGAGAGCTGAAGAAGGAGCCCGTGCGCCCCACCACCCGCGAGATCGCGACGAGCCCCTGCACGGGGCCGGACGCGTGACGCTCCCCGGCGAGGAGCTCGGCGCGCACTGGCGCAAGGCCAGGCCCCGCCCGGCCGGCCGGCACCTCGACAGCGCCGCGTGCAGCCGGCAGAGCCACCGGGTGCTGGAGGCCGCCTCGCACCACGCGCGGCACGAGGCCGAGCTGGGCGGTTACGTCGCCGAGGCGACCGCCGACGACCTGCTGCAGCAGGGGCGGTCGGTGCTCGGCGGGCTGGCCGGCATGGCCGCCGCCGACGTCGCCTTCGTGGAGTCCGCCCAGGCCGCGCTGGTCGCCCTGCTGACCGGCTGGCGGCTGCCCCCGGGCTCGCGGGTGGCCTGCCTGCCCGGCGAGTTCGCGCCGAACGTGGCCCAGTTGCGGGGAGCCGGACTGCGCCCCGAGCCGCTGCCCGTCGACGGGCTCGGCCGGGCCGACCTCGAGGGCGTGGAGCGGCTGCTGGCGACCGACCCGCCGCGTTTGGTGCACCTGACGCACGTCGCCAGCCACCGGGGCCTCGTGCAGCCGGCCCGGGAGATCGCGGTGCTGTGCCGCGCGGCCGGCGTCCCGCTGGTGCTCGACGCCGCGCAGTCCCTCGGCCACGTGGACGCCGACCTAGGTGCCGACGTCGTCTACGGCACGTCGCGCAAGTGGCTGGCCGGCCCGCGCGGCGTGGGCGTGCTGATGGCCCGCCCGGCGATCGCCGCGCAACTCGTGGCGGTGCTCCCGGAGCCGGACGACGTGCCGCCGATGCGGGCCTTCGAGTCCGGCGAGGCGCACGTGGCCGGCCGGATCGGACTCGTGGTGGCGGTCGGCGAGCACCTCGCCGCCGGTCCCGGCCGGGTCCGAGCCCGGCTGGCCGGGCTCGGGCGGGCCACCCGGGAGCTCCTGGACGGCGTCTCCGGCTGGCGGGTCGTGGAGCCCCTGGACGAGCCGACCGCGACCACCACGCTGCGCCCACCGGACGGCGTCGACGTCGTCGCAACCCGCGCCCGCCTGCTGAGCGAGCACGGCATCGTGCTCAGCGCCTTCGGGCCCGAGCGCGCGCCGGGGGAGATGACCGGGCCGGTGCTCCGGGTCTCCCCGCACCTGGACGCCACGGCCGAGGACCTGGAAACGCTCGCCGCCGCGCTCTGACACCGGCCCGCAGCCGCTCCACTGTCCTCGCGGCCTCGCCGTCCTGGGCACCGGACCGGAGGCTTGCGGCTTACCGGGGCGGTGGCTGGGGGACCACTCGAACACGACGCTCGCCGCCGGACCCCCGCTGCCGCTCGCAGTGGCGCCCGCCGGCCTCTCGTGGCTCGGACTGCGCCGCGTCGTCCCCTGAGCCCAGCCCCGCCACCGGGCCCCCTGTTCCGTCACGTGGCGGAACAGGGAGTCTGGCGGCTGCGGCAGGGCGAGGCCTGGCCACCGGCCGGGAGCGCGCCGGCTGCCGGTCGAGCCGTCGCAGTCGGGCCGCGCCCGGCCACGCCTGCGGCCCCATTCCCTCGAACTGGCCCGGCAGTACGACGAAGGGCCCCAGCCTGGTGGCTGGGGCCCTTCGTGAATGGTTGTCCGGCGGCGTCCTACTCTCCCACCCCGTCTCCAGGGCAGTACCATCGGCGCTGAGAGGCTTAGCTTCCGGGTTCGGA
>NZ_JBJHAC010000027.1:0-58285 GCF_054050835.1 Blastococcus sp. SYSU DS0510
CGTGGTGGCGGGGGGGGGGGGGGGCGGGGGGGGCGACGGCGACCCGGGCGCGGGGCGCGGGGGGGGTGGCGGGGTGGGGGGGGGGGGGCCCCCCCCCCCCCCCCGTTCTGCGGTCCCGAGCCTAGTGCGCGCCCGGCTCAGTCCCGGACGACCTCCAGCCCGGCCGCGACCGCGCCCCGACCGTCGAGGACGTCGACGATCCGCGCGAAGCTGACCGGGTCGGCCGGCACCACCCGCACGCCCGCGCCGAACTCGATGCGCAGCGGCACCGCTTCGGCCGCCGAGACGGCGAACCGGCCGTCGTCCCCGCGGGTGAAGGTGAAGCGCGCGGCCACCGAGTCCTCCGTCGGGTAGCCCCGGGTGGCGTGCTCGGCGATGTGGTTGCCCAGGCCGTAGGCGACCCACTCGCCGTCGATGCGCTCGAAGGGCTGCACCACGTGCGCGTGGTGGCCCAGCACCAGGTCGACGTCCGGGGAGGCGAGCAGCGCACGGGCCGCGGCGGCCTGGCCCTCCGTCGGGTCGTGGTCGTACTCCTGGCAGCAGTGCAGGCTGGCGACGACGACGTCCGCGCCCGCGGCCCGCGCCCGCGCCGCCCCGGCCAGCATCCCGGAGACGTCCGGCACCGCGACGACGTCGACCGACCACTCCCGGCCCGCGGGCAGCGGCACCCCGTTGAGGCTGAACGTCGCGGCGACGTGGCCCACCCGCACGCCGTCCACGTCGACGATCGTCGGCTCCGCGCCCTCCCCCTCGGTGCGGTACGTGCCGGTGGCCGCGATCCCCACCTGCTCCAGGGCGTCGAGGGTGCGGGTGAGCCCGTCGAAGCCGGCGTCCAGCGAGTGGTTGGACGCCGTCGAGCACACGTCGTAGCCCGCACCGGCCAGCGCCTCGAGGATCTCGGGCTGGACGTTGAAGCTCGGGTAGCCGCGGTACGGCCCGCCCTCCGGCGCCACCGGCGTCTCCAGGTGGCAGATGGCCAGGTCGGCCCCGCCGATGATCCCGGAGACCGGCGCGAGCACACCGCTGAAGTCGTAGGAGCCGTCGGGGCGGAGCGCGCCGGAGGTCAGCGCCCGCCCCTGGTGCACCAGCACGTCGCCGGTCGCCACGAGCGTGAAGCTCTCCGGCTCCGGCGGCGGTTCCGGGGTCCCGGCGGGGGCCGTGGCGACGGGGTCCCCGGCCCGCTCGGCGGGCGCACCCGCCTCGCTGCCGCAGCCGGTCAGCAGGAGCGCGGCCGCCCCGGCGGCCCACCAGCGACGCATGGGCGACGAGCTAGAGCAGCACGGGGTCGCCGACGGAGATCTCGCCGGGCTGCCGGACCTCGGCGTAGACGCCCAGGCAGTGCTTGGGGGTCCGGACGACGGTCAGCCGGGCGGTGCCGATGCGCAGCTCGCGGCCGACCCAGGTGCGCTCGTCGTCGTCGGGCAGGTCGAGCAGCACGTTGGCGCGCGGATCGTCGACCGAGCAGCCCTCGGGGACGTCGCCGGCCGCGGCCCGGTCGATCGCCTGGCGGGAGACCAGGTGCACGGGAGCGGCGTCGGCCGCGGAGCCGTCGGGCGCCGGCTCGATCCGCACCGGGCGGCCGAGCGCCCCCGTGACCGCCCGGGCATCGGCGTCGGGGTCGCCGGTCGGGGTGAGCACGGCCAGGCCCGGGGCGTGCTTGCCGCGCACGACCTCGCCGCTCGCCGCGTCGACGACGGTCCAGGCGCGGTCGCCCGCCGGACCGGCCGTGTCCACGTGGACGCTCTCCCGGGCGGTGCCGCCGAGGGACTTCACGGGGTAGACCCAGATGCGCGCCACGCGCCCGGTCGTCGTCACGGCACCGACCCTAGGCCGCCGGCCGGGACCGGCGCAGGCGGCGGAGCTGGGCGTCCAGGTAGGGGCGGGCCCGCCGCTGGCCACCGGTGCGGGCGATCGCCACGGCCAGGCCGTCCAGGGCGCGGGCCAGGCGGGTCGCGTCGGCCGGCCACCCCCGCCGGCGGCACTCCTCCAGCCACTCGACCGGGCTGCGGTGCCCCCGCTCCCCGTTGCACCGGCGGCACGCCGCCACCTCGTTCTCCAGCCACGACGGCCCGCCCTTGACGCGGGGCACGACGTGCTCGGTGGTGGGGGTGACCAGCGGGGAGAAGGTGCGCCCGCACCACACGCAGGTGGGGCCGTCGCGGTCCAGCACCAGCTGGAGCCGGGCGGCGCGGTCGGGCTGCGCGGTCATCGCCGTCCATGGTCCCGCGATCCGCGCCCCCGCACCCGCCGAGAGACGACGCAGGGCCAGGTTCCCCCGTCTCCGGGTTTCCCTGGCCCTGCGTGCCGGTGGGCGATACTGGGTTCGAACCAGTGACCTCTTCGGTGTGAACGAAGCGCTCTACCACTGAGCCAATCGCCCGTTGCGCATCCGATTGTGCCAGACGCTCACCGCCAGAGCGGCACCCACCCCGGCACCCAGTCGGGCACCCCCATGAGGTGCAGCGAGACGACGAGGATGCCGTACACGAACGCGGCGGTCGCGAGCCCGATGAGCAGCCGGACCCAGACCCGTTGGGCGCCGACCCACTCGGTCCAGCGGGTGACGTGGCGCTTGGTGAACTCCAGCGTCCGCTCGGCCCAGGTGAACTCCGTGGCCAGGATGAACAGGCCGGCGAGCACGGTGAGCCAGCCCGGGCCGGGCAGCGGGATGGTGAGCAGGCCCATGGCGACGATCAGGCTGCCGACGATGCCGACGCCCACCCGGTAGCTGTGGTTCAAGCCACGGCGCAGTGCAAGACGCCGGCGCCAGCGTGCCCCGGCGATGCGCTCGCGCAGGCTGTGCACGTCGTCGTTGTCGTACCGCGCCCGCCGCTCGCCCGGGGTCTCCGGCTGCTGGCGCGCCTCAGCCACGGGTCCCGTCGTCGTCTCTCGCGCGCTCAGCTGGTCACCTGCCCGGTCGCCACTACCTCCGTCGGTGCCGACGGAGCCTGCCGACCGGGCTCGATGCTGATGCCGTATGCGGGGAAGTCGTCGAGGCCGGTCCCCTCGGAGCCTACGGCCCGGACCTCGATCTGCGAACGCACGACGTCGAACTCCCCGAGCGCCACCGGGTCCCCGGCGCCGAGCCCCCACACCACGTAGGTCGTGGACGACGTGTCGTTGCGCTCCAGCCCGTCGGTGACCACCTGGACTACCCCCTCCCGGACCACCACGGTCGCCACCTGGCGCTCGTCCTCGGCGGTCAGCGGCGCGATCGTGGCCCGGCCGGGGCGCAGCAGCTCGGTCACGACCTCCTCCTGGGCGGCGACCGTGGAACGCAGGTCGTCACGGGCGCGGTCCAGCGCGGCCACCCACACGCCCAGCCCGACGACGCCGGCGACCGCCGCCGCGACCAGCGCCCGGGGCAGCAGCCTGCGCCGCCCCGGTGCCGGGCGGGGCGCCGGAGGCGCCTCCTTGCGAAGGGGTGCGGGAGCCGGCGCCTCGGTGGCCGCCCGGGGCGGCAGCTGCTCGGTCGCGTCGACGGCGGCCCGGAGGCGGTCGCGGAGCTGCGGCGAGGGTTCGGCGACCGGCAGGTCGTGCGCCATGGCAGCCATGAGCTCCGAGGTCTCGGCCACCGTGCGGGCGCAGCGCTCGCAGGTGGACAGGTGCCGCGCGAACCGGGCGTCGTCCTCCGGCTCGAGCGAGTGCAGGGCCCAGCCGACCGCGAGCTCGTCGTACGCGTGCTCGCCGTTCATCGCGTCGTCCCGTCCACCGGCGAGCCGCCCTCCAGCGCACTGCCCCCTGGCGGGCCGGCCAGCCCGCCGAGCTCCGACCGGAGCCGGCGCATCCCGGCCAGCATCCTGGTCTTGACCGTGCCGAGCGGCGTCCCCGTCAGGGCGGCCACCTCCCGCTGCGTGTAGCCCCCGTAGTAGGCCAGCGTCAGCGCCTCCTTCTGGGCCGCGGGCAGCTCGCCCAGCGCGGAGCGCACCTGCTGGGACACCACGCGGGACCAGGCGTCGTCCTCGACGTCCCGGGCGGCCACCGGCCCCTCGAGCGCCGCCTCGTCCTCGGCCCGGTGCTGACGACGGCGCTGCGACTCCTCGCGGCGCACGGCGTCGACCGCCTTGTGGTGGACGACGGCCAGCAGCCAGGACGAGAAGCTGCCGCGGGCCTGGTCGTAGGCGTCCGGGTCCCGCCACACGCCGAGGAACACGTCCTGCAGCACGTCCTCGGCCAGACCGTCGTCGGCGAGGATGCGCCGCGCCAGGGCGAACGCCGGCCGGCGGAAGCGCTGGTACAGCTCGTCGACGGCGTCCCGGTCCCCGGCACGGATGCGCCGGAGGATCTCGACGTCGCCGACGCCGTCCTCCGGCCGGAGGACCGGTCGGCTCACGGCGCCCATCGTCACACGAGGAGTTCGGTGCGACGCGCCCATCCGGTTTGCAACACCCGTCCGTGACGCATGATGCTGCTGTGACTCGACGAGACCCAGCACGTCACTTCTGCCAAGCGCGCTCGTTGGAACTGTCATGACGAGCCGATGGACCTCGGGCCACATCTCGCCCATCACTCTTCAGCTGGTCGGCCCGCGGTCGTGGACCGAGGTCCCGGCGCTGCTGTGCTACGACCCGACCGACCCCTACGCGGTGCGCATCGCCTTCGGTGACGCCGGCGAGCAGGACGGCGCGGTCGACGGCGAGGAGGGCATCGCCTGGCTGGTCAGCCGCGAGCTGCTCCAGGCCGGTCTCGAGCACCCCGCGGGCGACGGCGACGTCCGGATCTGGCCGGCGCGCGCGACGTCGGACCTGCTCTACCTGCACCTGCGCGCCCCGTCGGGAGAGGCCCTCTTCGAGCTCTCCCGCGCGACGGTCTCGGCCTTCCTCCGGCACACCGAGGCCCTGGTGCCGTCGGGTTCGGAGGGCGCGCTGCTGCAGCTCGACCAGGAGCTCGACGCCCTGCTGTCCAACGGCGGACCCGACGCACCGGGGCGCTGACCAGCGGAAACGCTCCGGCAGGCCGCCGGGGGGACGGGTGGGGGACCCCCCCTGCACGCCCCCTCAGGGCGTCCGCTAGAGTTCTTCCCGTAACGCGGACGTGGCTCAGTTGGTAGAGCATCACCTTGCCAAGGTGAGGGTCGCGGGTTCGAATCCCGTCGTCCGCTCGGAACCTCGGGCACCGGTCGAGAGACTGGTGCCCGCGTGCGGTGGAGTGGCCGAGAGGCGAGGCAACGGCCTGCAAAGCCGTCTACACGGGTTCAAATCCCGTCTCCACCTCGTCGCTTCCTCGCGGGGCACGAGCGCGGAGGAGGGAGCCGGCCCACCGGCCGGATCGGGCGATTGGCGCAGTGGTAGCGCGCTTCCTTGACACGGAAGAGGTCACTGGTTCGAACCCAGTATCGCCCACCACACGAAGACCCCGGGATGCCGACAGGCGCCCGGGGCCTCGTCGTTCCGGCGGCCTACCGGCGGAGGTCGAGGTCGCCGACGAGACGGTCGCCGTCCTCCGCATGGCGAGACCGAGCCGACGCGGCCGCCCCCTCGCGGGCCACCTCCTGGCGCAACCGTCGCCGCGAGGCCAGGGCCGGGCCGAGGCACAGCAGGAGCTGCCGGCGGCGACGGAGCAGCGCGTCCCCGTCAGCCACGGATCGGCTGGACCCGCTCCGACCAGAACCGGTCGACCTGCTCGGCCAGGTGCTGCAGGCTCCCGCTGTTGTCGAGGACGACGTCGGCGACAGCGCGCCGCTGCTCGTCGGTCGCCTGGGCGGCGATGCGGGCGCGCGCGTCGGCCTCGGTCAGGCCCCGCTCCACCAGCCGGGCCACGCGGATCTCCTGCCGCGTCTCCACGACGACGACGAGGTCGTAGCTCCCCGCCTGCCCGGTCTCCACGAGCAGCGGCACGTCGTTGACGACGACGGCGTCCTCGGGAGCCGCGGCGACCAGCTCGGCCGACCGCTGCCGCACGAGCGGGTGGACCAGGGCGTCGAGACGCCGCCGCGCCTCCTCGTCGGAGAAGACGATGGCCGCCAGCGCCGCCCGGTCCAGGGAGCCATCCTCGGCCAGCACCCCCTCGCCGAACTCCCTCACGACCGCGGCGAGGCCCGGCGTCCCTGGTTCGAGCACCTCCCGGGCGATCAGGTCGGCGTCCACCACCACGGCGCCACGTTCGGCCAGCAACCTGGACACGGTGCTCTTGCCCGAGCCGATCCCGCCCGTCAGTCCGATCCTCAGCACGCACGGACAGTAGCGACCCATCCCTCCCGGAGATCACGGCGAGGTAACACGCCGGCGACGCGCCGGGCGCGTCGCAGCAGTCACACGCGCACCACCGTTAACGTCTGCCCCGGCGATCTTCCCCGCTGAGAGAGGTGGACCGAGAACATGTCCCGTCACACGCCCGCTGCGTCCCCGTCGTCCCGCGCCGCCGGCCGGCACCGGCTCGGCTCTGCCACGGGCGTGCGCTGCGCCGACATCCCGGCCGTCCGGGAGCGCATGCAGTACCAGCGCCCCGCCGTCGCCCACCGCAGCTCGCTGCTGCGCTGGATGTTCTCCACGCCGACCACCGGCCGGCACACCTGGAGCTTCCTCGCGGGCTCCGGCGGGCGCCCCCGCACGGCGTTCGCCATCATCCTCAGCCTGTAGCCGCCCCGCCCGCCCCGCCCTCGCGGTGGGGCAGCGCACAGGAGCGGGCCGTGCACCCGGCTTCCGACGAAGGCCCGTGGACACCGTCCCCGGGCCTTCGTCGTGCTCGCGGAGTTCGGTGCACCCGCCGCTCCCAGGGGCGCCGGGCCCGGAAACGCCAGAGGCCCAGGACCACCGGGTCCTGGGCCTCCGACGTGCGGTGCCTGCGGGTCTCAGACCCTCAGATCACTCGCCGCCGGCCAGCTTCGCGCGCAGCGCGGCGAGCGCCTCGTCGCTGGCGAGCGTGCCACCGGTGCTCGGGGCGTCCGGCGTGGGCTCGGCGCTGGAGTAGCTGCCGCCGGCCGCAGCCTCGGCGTCGGCCTCCTTGGCCGCCGCGATCTGCTTGCGGTGCGCCTCGAAGCGGGCCTGGGCCTCGGCGTACTGCCGCTCCCACGTCTCGCGGGCCTCGTCGTAGCCCTCGAGCCACTCGCCGGTCTCGGCGTCGAAGCCCTCGGGGTAGATGTAGTTGCCCTGCTCGTCGTAGGAGGCGGCCATGCCGTAGGCGGCCGGGTCGAAGGTCTCCTCGTCGCCGACGACACCCTCGTTGGCCTGCTTGAGCGACAGCGAGATCCGGCGGCGGTCCAGGTCGATGTCGATGACCTTGACCAGGATCTCGTCGCCGACCTGCACGACCTGCTCCGGGATCTCCACGTGGCGCTCGGCCAGCTCGGAGATGTGCACCAGGCCCTCGATGCCCTCGTCGACGCGCACGAACGCACCGAAGGGGACCAGCTTGGTGACCTTGCCGGGCACGACCTGCCCGATCTGGTGCGTGCGGGCGAACTGACGCCACGGGTCCTCCTGCGTCGCCTTCAGCGACAGGGAGACCCGCTCGCGGTCCAGGTCGACGTCGAGGACCTCGACGGTGACCTCCTGGCCCACCTCGACGACCTCGGACGGGTGGTCGATGTGCTTCCAGGACAGCTCGGAGACGTGCACGAGGCCGTCGACGCCGCCCAGGTCCACGAACGCACCGAAGTTGACGATCGAGGAGACGACACCCGAGCGCACCTGGCCCTTGGCGAGCTTGTTGAGGAACTCGCTGCGCACCTCGGACTGCGTCTGCTCCAGCCACTGGCGGCGCGAGAGGACGACGTTGTTGCGGTTCTTGTCGAGCTCGATGATCTTCGCCTCGAGCTCGCGGCCCACGTAGGGCTGCAGGTCGCGGACGCGGCGCATCTCGACCAGCGAGGCGGGGAGGAACCCGCGCAGGCCGATGTCGAGGATGAGGCCACCCTTGACGACCTCGATGACGGTGCCGGTGACGACCTCGTCGGCTTCCTTCTTGGCCTCGATCGTGCCCCAGGCGCGCTCGTACTGCGCACGCTTCTTGGAGAGGATCAGCCGCCCTTCCTTGTCCTCCTTCTGGAGGACCAGGGCTTCCACCTCGTCGCCGACGCTCACGACCTCGTTGGGGTCGACGTCGTGCTTGATGGACAGCTCGCGCGAGGGGATGACGCCCTCGGTCTTGTAGCCGATGTCCAGCAGCACCTCGTCCCGGTCCACCTTGACGATGACGCCCTCGACGATGTCGCCATCGTTGAAGTACTTGATCGTCTGGTCGATCGCCGCGAGGAAGTCCTCGGCGGTGCCGATGTCGTTGATGGCGACCTGGGGGGTGCTGGAAGGACGGACCTGAGTGGAGGTCATGTGGTTGGTTGCTCCGGACGGTTTATGCGTAGGGACAGGACGACCCGCGGCCGTCGGACCGCGGGGAGGTACAGCGGGGAGAACCGGCGCGGGCATTCCCGGAGGGGAAGGGCACGACAGACCTCTGGCGCCTCTCCATGGTACGGACGCCGGGCGCGCGCGGTCCACCTGGGTGCGACCGGTCTTCCCCGGTCGGCGGCGTGTCACGATCGGCGTGTCATGAGCGCACCCTCCGCCGGCCCGGGCCTCCCCCTCGGCAGCGACGGCTACCCCGCGGCGGGCGGGGTGGCCCGCCGCGCCGCCGGGACCGAGGAGTCGGCGCGGGCCAACCGCCGGTGGTGGGACGCGGCGGCGCCGGCGTACCTCGCCGAGCACGGCTCCGACCTCGGTGACGCCGACTTCCTGTGGTGCCCCGAGGGCCTGCGCGAGGCGGACGCGCACCTGCTGGGCGAGGTCGCCGGCCGTCGGGTGCTGGAGATCGGCTGCGGCTCGGCGCCGTGCGCCCGGTGGCTGCGGACCGCGGGCGCCGACGTCGTGGCGATGGACCTCTCGGCCGGGATGCTCGCGCACGCCGCCGAGCTCAACCGCTCCACCGGCATCGGCGTCCCGCTGCTGCAGGCCGACGCCGGTGCGCTCCCGCTGGCCGGTGCCAGCGTCGACCTGGCCTGCTCGGCGTTCGGCGGGCTGCCGTTCGTCGCCGACGTCGAGGGGGCGCTGCGGGAGGTGGCCCGGGTGCTGCGACCGGGTGGGCGCTTCGTCGCGTCGGTCAACCACCCGATGCGCTGGCCGTTCCCCGACTCCCCCGACCCGGAGGACCTGCGGATCGTCTCCTCCTACTTCGACCGCACCCCCTACGTGGAGACCGACGACGACGGCCGGGCCGTCTACGTGGAGCACCACCGCACCGTGGGCGACTGGGTGCGCGCCGTCGTGGGCGCCGGGCTGGTGCTGGAGGACCTGGTCGAGCCGGAGTGGACGCCCGGCCGCACGGAGAACTGGGGGCAGTGGTCCCCCGAGCGCGGCGCCCTGGTCCCGGGCACGCTGATCCTGGTCTGCCGCGCGCCCGCGTGAGGGGTCAGCCGCCCGCGACGGGCCGGCGCCCGTGCCGCACCCACAGTTCGTGGGCGGCGGCGGAGATCGCGGCGGCCAGCGGCACGAACAGCAGCGCCCCGGCGATCCCCCACAGCACCCCGCCGACGGTGACCGCGAGCAGCACCGTCGCGGCGTTGAGGGGCAGCCGGTTGCGCATCACGTAGGGCTCCACGAACGAGTTGCCGAGCTGCTGCACGACCACGACCAGCCCCAGGACCAGCGCGGCGGTGGCCAGCCCCCCGGAGGCGTAGGCGACGACGACGGCGACCAGCCCCGCGACGAAGGCGCCGATCGTCGGGATGTAGGACGCCAGGAACTGCAGCGCCGCGAGGGTCAGCGCCAGCGGGACGCCGATGACCAGCAGGCCGACCCCGATGCCCACCGCGTCGAAGAGCGCCACGATCGTCAGGCCGCGGACGTAGCCGCCCACGGTGGTCCAGGCCGCGCGGCCGCCGGCGTCGACGTCCTCCCGCAGCCGGCCGCCGAACTTCCCCAGCAGCCAGCGCCAGATCCCCGGGCCACCGTGCAGGAAGAGGTAGGCCAGGGCGACCACCAGGAAGGCGCCGATCACCACCTCGGCCACCGTCCGCGCGGGGGCGAGCAGGTCGCCGGCGGTGGTCCCACCGCCCGATCCGCCCCCGCCGGAGCCGGCGGAGCCGAAGCTCGGCAGGTCGATCCCGAAGCGCTGGGAGAGGTCGGAGGAGGCTTGCTGGAACTGCCCGCGGAGCTGGGGCAGCTGGCCGGCGACCCGCGCGCCGATGGCGAGCAGCGCACCGCCGAGGACGGCCACCAGGAGCAGCACGGCGGAGCCGGCCGCCAGCCAGCGCGGGGCTCCGCGGCCGTGCCCCCACTCGACCAGCGGCGCCAGGATCCCGGCGACCAGCAGCGCGACCAGGACGGCCACGAGCGGCAAGGTCACCTTGACCGCGAAGCCGGCGAGGAGCCACAGCAGCACCGCGAGGACGAGCAACCGGCCGCCCACGGCCGAGGACGTGGCCAGCCAGGCGGGGACCGCGGGACGGGTCGGTTCCGTCGGTGGTGGAGAGCCCATGGACCCGGTGTGGACCGGGACGCCGGGCCTGACACGTCCTCCGGCCCCGCCGGCCGGAATCGACAACAGGCTGTAACGCGCGGCCCGGCCTGCTGGTGACGCCCCGCCGGCCCGCCGTCAGTGGGCCGCGGCGTCCCAGCTCGCGCCGACGCCGACGGAGACCTCGAGCGGCACCGACAGCTGCGCGGCGCCCGCCATCTCCCGGCGGACCAGCTCTTCCAGGGCCTCCTTCTCCCCCGGCGCGACCTCGAGCACGAGCTCGTCGTGGACCTGCAGCAGCATCCGCGAGGCCAGCCCCTCGGCCGCGATCGCCTTCTCCACGTTGAGCATCGCCACCTTGATGACGTCGGCCGCGGAACCCTGGATGGGGGCGTTGAGCGCCATGCGCTCGGCCATCTGCCGGCGCTGCCCGTTGTCGCTGGTGAGGTCGGGCAGGTAGCGCCGCCGGCCCAGCGTCGTCTCGGTGTAGCCGGTCTGGCGGGCGTCGTCCACGACGCCGTCGAGGTAGTCGCGGATGCCGCCGAAGCGCTCGAAGTAGGCGTGCATCTGCTCGCGCGCCTCCTCGACGGAGATGCGCAGCTGCCCGGACAGCCCGTAGGCGGAGAGCCCGTAGGCCAGCCCGTAGCTCATCGCCTTGATCCGGCGGCGCATCTCCGGGTCGACCTCCTCGATCGGGATGTCGAACGCGCGCGAGGCGACGAAGGAGTGCAGGTCCTCCCCCGACATGAAGGCCTCGATGAGCCCCTCGTCGCCCGAGAGGTGCGCCATGATCCGCATCTCGATCTGGCTGTAGTCGGCCGTCATCAGCGACTCGTAGCCCTGCCCGACGACGAAGGCCTGGCGGATCCGTCGGCCCTCGGCGGTGCGGATCGGGATGTTCTGCAGGTTCGGGTCGGTCGAGGAGAGCCGCCCGGTCGCCGCGATGGTCTGCTGGAAGGTGGTGTGGATCCGCCCGGCGTCGTCGACCATGGGGATCAGCCCGTCGATGACGGTGCGCAGCCGGGTGACGTCGCGGTGGCGCATGAGGTGCTCGAGGAACGGGTGCCCGGTCTGGGCGAGCAGGTTGGTCAGCGCCTCGGCGTCGGTGGTGTAGCCGGTCTTGTTCTTCTTCGTCTTGGGCAGGCCGAGCTCGTCGAAGAGCACGATCTGCAGCTGCTTGGGCGAGCCGAGGTTCACCTCGCGGCCGATGACGGCGTAGCACTCGGCCGCCGCGGCGGCGACCCCCTCGGCGAACTCCCGCTGCAGCTCGTGCAGGAAGTCCAGGTCGGCGGCGATTCCCCGGTGCTCCATGCGGCCCAGCACGAACGTCAGCGGCAGCTCGATCTCGCCGAGCAGGTGGCCGCCGCCGCGCTGGCCGAGCACCTGCTCGAGCGCGTCGGAGAGGTCGTTGACCGCCACGGCCTTGAGGACGTCGGCCTTCGCGGCCTCGGCGGCGACGTCGTCCTCGCTGGGGCCCAGGCCGTCGAGGGTCAGCTGCTCCTCGGGCTCGGCGGCGTCCTTGAGCTCCCGGCGCAGGTAGCGGACCGCCAGGTCGCCGAGGTCGAAGGAGCGCTGCCCCGGCAACGCGAGGTAGGCGGCGAGCGCGGTGTCGCTGACCACCCCGGCGAGCTCCCAGCCGCGGGCCCAGATCGCCAGCAGCGGGCCCTTGACCTCGTGCACCACCTTCGGCCGGTCGGCGTCGGCGAGCCAGGCGGCCAGCGCCTGCTCGTCCGCGATGTCCAGGGCCGGGCCCAGGTCGACGAAGGCGGTGTGGTCGTCCGCCGCCGCCAGGGCCAGGCCGGTCAGCTCGCCGGCGCCGCGCCCCCAGGTGCCGCGGAAGATCAGACCGGTGCGGCCGGTGCGGGCGTGCGCGTCGAGCCAGGCGCCCAGCCCGCCGGCCGGCACCTCGTCGACGGTGACGTCGAAGCCGCCCTCGACCTCGGGCTCGGCGCTGGTGAGGGTGGCGAAGAGCCGGTCGCGGAGCACGCGGAACTGCAGGTTGTCGAAGAGGGTGTGCACCTCGTTGCGGTCCCACGGCTGGACGGCGAGGTCGGCCGGCCCCACCTCCAGCGGCACCTGCCGGTCCAGCTCGGTGAGCCGCCGGTTCTGCAGCACGGAGGAGAGGTGCTCGCGCAGCTTCTCCCCCACCTTGCCCTTGACGGTGTCCACCTGGTCGACGAGGGCGTCCAGCGAGCCGTACTCGCGCACCCACTTGGCGGCGGTCTTCTCGCCGACGCTCGGGATGCTGGGCAGGTTGTCGCTGGGGTCGCCCCGCAGCGCCGCGAAGTCGGGGTACTGCGCGGGCGACAGGCCGTACTTGGTCTCGACCTCCTCTGGCGTGAAGCGCGTCATGTCCGAGACGCCCTTGCGCGGGTACAGCACGGTGACGTGGTCGTTGACCAGCTGCAGGGCGTCGCGGTCGCCGGTGGCGATCAGCACGTCCATGCCCTGCTCGACGGCCTGCACGGTGAGCGTGGCGATGACGTCGTCGGCCTCGTAGCCCTCGGCGGTGATGACCGGGACGCGCAGCGCGCCGAGGACCTCCTGCACGAGGCTTACCTGCCCGCGGAAGTCGGTCGGGCTCTCGGCGCGGTTGGCCTTGTACTCGGCGAAGATCTCGCTCCGGAACGTCTTCCGGCCGACGTCGAAGGCGACGGCGAGGTGCGTGGGCTGCTCGTCGCGCAGGATGTTGATCAGCATCGACGTGAAGCCGTAGACGGCGTTCGTCGGCTGGCCCGTGGTGGTCGAGAAGTTCTCCACCGGCAGCGCGAAGAACGCCCGGTAGGCCAGCGAGTGCCCGTCGAGGAGCAGCAGCCGCGGGCGGGTGCCCGAGCTCGGAGGGGCGGCGGGCGCGGAGGTGGAGACCGGAGCGGACATCGCCGCCGATCGTAGTGAAAGGACCCCGTCGCCTCCCACGACTCGCACGCTCGCCGCGGGTCCCTGCGACGGGGCCACTACCGTGCCGTGCCGTGAGCACCCCTCCCCCGGACTGGCTGCCCGACGGCATCAGCAGCCCCCTCGACGACAAGCTCGGCGTGCGGATCACCGACTGGAACCCCGACCGGCTGGTCGCGACGATGCCGGTCGCGGGCAACGAGCAGCCCTTCGGCCTCCTGCACGGCGGCGCCACCTGCACGCTCGCGGAGACGATCGGGTCGATGGCCGCGGCCGTGGGCGCCGGGCCGGACCGGCAGGTCGTCGGCATCGAGCTCAACGTCAGCTACCTCCGCGCGGCGACCGCGGGCACGGTGACCGCCGTCTGCACGCCGGTGCGCCGGGGCCGCACGCTCTCCACCTTCCTCATCGACGTCACCGACGACCAGGGACGGCGCACCGCCACCGCGCGGCTGACCTGCATGACGCTCGCCGCGCGGCGCCCGGCCGGCCGCGACGCGGGCTGAGCCACCCGTCACCCGACCGCGCCGGGTCTTCACCACTGTGCGCGACCCTGACGCCACGGCGTGTCGCGGAAAGGTCACAGCTCGGCGCATGGTGGCGGCAGGGCCCGGCAACTGCGTTAGGTTCCGACCTCAACGAATCCGCCGAGGAGGTCGAGTGACGCACCCGACGGGCCGTGTCCGCCGGCACGGTCGACGAAGCAGGCCCGCGCGAGCAGGGTCTCGGACGCCGGCCGGTGCAGCGCGCCGCAGGGGCCTCACCGCCCTGCACCTGCTGCTGGTCGCGCTGTTCACCGCCGGCCTGGCCACGCTGACCCCCGGTGTCGCGCACGCCCAGGGGGAATCCGTCTCGGGCACCCTGCGCACCAGCCTCAGCGGACCGATCGAAGGGGTCGAGGTCGTCGTCACGACCCCCGCCGGTGACGAGGTCGGCACCGACGAGACCGACGAGAACGGCCGCTTCTCCGTGGAGGTGCCCGGCCCCGGTGAGTACACGGTCACCGTCCCCGAGGACGCGCTGCCCGAGGGCGTGGAGTTCGCCGCGGGCAACAGCCGCACCGTCACCGTCGACGCCGGCCGCAACCAGGGCGTCATCATCGGCCTGGACGACGGCAGCCGGAACTCCGGGGGCGGCACGGTCCTCTGGATCCAGCTCCTGGTCGACGGCCTGCGCTTCGGGCTGCTGATCGCCATGGCCGCCGTCGGCCTCTCGCTCATCTTCGGCACCACGGGGCTCACCAACTTCGCGCACGGCGAGCTGGTCACCATCGGGGCGATCGTCGCCTGGTTCATCAACGTCGACGGCGGGGTGCCGCTCATCCCGGCCGCCCTCCTGGCGATGCTCATCGGCGCCCTCATCGGCGCGGCCAACGAGCGGCTGCTGTGGCGGCCGCTGCGGCGGCGGGGCACCGGGCTGGTGGCCGCGCTGGTCATCTCCATCGGCCTGTCGCTGCTGCTCCGCTACGGCTACCAGATCTTCTTCGGCGGCAGCTCCGAGGCCTACGCCGACTACCGGGGCCAGCGGGCGGTCGACTACGGCCCCTTCAACCTGACGGACAAGGACCTCTACTCGATCGTCATCGCCCTCGTCGTGCTCGTGCTGGTCGCGCTCATGCTGCAGCGCACCAGCATCGGCAAGGCGATGCGCGCCGTCGCCGACAACCGCGACCTCGCGGCCTCCTCCGGCATCGACGTCAACCGGGTGATCCTGGTCGTCTGGATGATGGGCGGCGCGCTCGCGGCCCTGGGCGGCGTGCTGCTCGGCCTCTCGGACGAGGTGCAGTGGGACATGGGCTTCCGCCTGCTGCTCCTGATGTTCGCCGGCGTCACCCTGGGCGGGCTCGGCACGGCCTACGGCGCCCTGGTCGGCAGCATCGTCGTCGGCGTCTTCGTGCAGATGTCCACGCTGGTCATCCCGAACGACATCAAGTACGTCGGCGGGCTCCTGCTGCTGATCGTGATCCTCATGGTGCGGCCGCAGGGCATCCTCGGCAGCCGGGTTCGGGTGGGTTGAGCAATGGGTGAGTTCATCGACGCACTGGCGATCGCCGTCAAGGCGGGCCTCGGCTTCCAAGCCGTGTTCCTGGCCCTGCTGGCGCTCGGCATCAACATGCAGTTCGGGTACACCGGGCTGCTCAACTTCGGCCAGATCGCCTTCGCGATGGTCGGCGCCTACGGCATCGCGGTCTCGGTCAGCCAGTGGGGGCTCAACTTCTGGGTCGGCGTGGCCATCGGCATCGCCGGCGCCGTCCTCCTCGCCCTGCTGCTCGGGTTGCCCACGCTGCGGCTGCGCGCCGACTACCTGGCCATCGCGACCATCGCGACGGCGGAGGGGCTCCGCCTGCTCTTCCGATCGGTCTCCGCGACACCGGTCACGAACGGCTCCCGCGGCATCTCCGGCTTCAACAACGCCTTCGTCCAGCTCGCCCCGTGGGACACCAGCCGCCGGTACCGGCTGCTGGGCACCTTCTGGAGCGGCGCGGACCTGTGGGTGACCGCGGTGGGCTGGACCCTGGTCGCCCTGGCCTGCCTGCTCATCTGGGGCCTGGTCCGCAGCCCGTGGGGCCGGGTCGTGAAGTCGATCCGCGAGGACGAGGACGCCGTCCGCGCCCTCGGCAAGAACGTGTACGTCTACAAGATGCAGGCGCTGGTCCTCGGTGGCGTCTTCGGGGCCCTGGGCGGCATGATCTACGCCCTCGGCACGGGCTCGGCCACGCCGGACCAGTACCAGAACGCCAACACGTTCCTCGCCTACGGCGCGCTCATCCTCGGTGGCGCGGCGCGCGTGCTCGGTCCCGTCGCCGGCGCCATGCTGATGTACTTCATCATCCAGTTCGCCGACTCCGGTCTCCGGAGCCTCATCCAGACCGGCGTCATCCCCGAGGGCCTGCTCTCGACGACCGACGTCGCACAGATCCGCTTCGTCATCATCGGTCTCGGGCTGATCCTGCTGCTGGTGTTCCGGCCGCAGGGCATCTTCGGTGACCGACGAGAGGTGATGCTCGATGCCCGCTGAGCCCATCCCCACCGGCGCGCACGCCGCGTCCACCGGCGCCGCGCCGCAGCGGCTCGCCCAGGCAGCCCTGCGGGACATCCCGTGGGAGATCGGCGTCGCCAAGCCGGACCCGACGATCGTCGTCGACGGGGTGACCCGCACCTTCGGCGGCCTGACCGCCGTCTCGGTCGACCACCTGGAGATCCAGCGCGGCGGCATCACCGGGCTGATCGGCCCGAACGGCGCCGGCAAGACCACGCTGTTCAACCTGCTCACCGGGTTCGACCAGCCCGACGGCGGCACCTGGTCCTTCGACGGCCGCCCGCTGGGCAAGCTGCCCTCGCACCAGGTCGCCCGCCTCGGCGTCGTCCGCACCTTCCAGCTCACCAAGGCGCTGTCCCGGCTCACCGTGCTGCAGAACATGCTGCTCGGGGCCCAGGGGCAGAAGGGTGAGGGTTTCTTCTCCGCGCTGGTGCCCGGCCTGTGGCGGGCGCAGGAGAAGGCCAACACCGAGAAGGCGCTCGAGCTGCTGCGCCGCTTCAAGCTCGACACCAAGAAGGACGAGTTCGCCGGCACTCTCTCCGGTGGACAGCGCAAGCTGCTGGAGATGGCCCGGGCGCTGATGAGCGACCCGAAGGTGGTCATGCTGGACGAGCCGATGGCCGGGGTGAACCCCGCCCTGACGCAGAGCCTGCTCGGCCACGTCAAGGACCTGCGCGAGCAGGGCATGACGGTCATCTTCGTGGAGCACGACATGGACGTCGTCCGCGACATCAGCGACTGGGTCGTCGTGATGGCCGCGGGCAACGTGATCGCCGAGGGCCCGCCGGAGTCGATCAGCCAGAACCAGGCCGTGGTCGACGCCTACCTCGGCGCCCACCACGACGCCCCCCTCACCGTCGAGGAGGAGGAGGCGCAGCTCGCGGAGGCCGAGGAGGCGATCGCGCGGCAGAACACCCGGGACGGGGACGTCCTGGGCTCCGAGGGCACGCACCGGAAGGGCGGCGACCGATGACGATCGATCCGGGGGCGGGCAAGGACCCCCGCACCAGCACGAACCCCGAGTACGAGTTCGACCGTCCGGTCGACCAGGGCGGCGACGCCCCGGCGGCCACCGACGCCGCGGGCGACCGCGACGGCGCGACCGCCGGCCTCTCCCCCGCCGAGCTCGCCGCGACCCGCCCCGAGCACACCAGGCTCGCGGAGGGCGCGCTGGTGCGCGCCGACGAGCTCGTCGCGGGCTACGTGCCCGGCGTCAACATCCTCAACGGGTGCGACTTCTACCTGCAGGAGGGCGAGCTCGTCGGCATCATCGGCCCGAACGGGGCCGGGAAGTCGACACTGCTCAAGACCCTCTTCGGGTTGATCCCGGTCCGGTCGGGCGCGGTCACGCTGCGCGGGGAGGACATCACCTCCGCACCCGCGCACCGGCTGGTGTCCCTGGGCGTCGGGTACGTGCCGCAGAACAACAACGTGTTCCCCTCGCTCACCATCGAGGAGAACATGCAGATGGGCGCCTACCTGCGCCCCAAGGCGTTCAGGGAGCGGTTCGACTACGTCGCCGAGCTGTTCCCCATGCTCGGCGAGCGTCGCCGCATCAAGGCCGGCTCGCTCTCGGGCGGTGAGCGTCAGATGGTCGCCATGGGGCGGGCGCTGATGATGGAGCCGTCGGTGCTGCTGCTCGACGAGCCCTCGGCGGGCCTCTCCCCCGCCTACCAGGACGAGGTCTTCATCCGGTGCCGCCGGATCAACGCGACCGGGGTCTCGATCATCATGGTCGAGCAGAACGCCCGGCGCTGCCTGCAGATCTGCGACCGCGGCTACGTCCTGGACCAGGGCCGCAACGCCTACACCGCGACCGGCGAGTCGCTCATGCACGACCCCAAGGTCATCGAGCTCTACCTGGGGACCCTCGCCAAGGCGCACTAGCACCTCCCGCGCGCACGACGACGGCGCCGGTGACCCCCCACGGGGTTGCCGGCGCCGTCGTCGTCCTGCGCAGCGCCGGGGTGCGGCCGTGGCCGGCGGCGGGCGGACGCGCAGGAGCCCGGCACCGCGATGCGGTGCCGGGCTCCTGCTGGCCGTGAGCGGATCAGCGATCCGCCGGCCGGGTCAGCCGCGCGCCGGGCCGATGCCCTGCGAGTTCAGACCCTCGATGATCCGCGCCGACTCGTCGAAGCCGATGACCACGATCGCGTCGGGGTTCAGCTCCACCATGTCCTGGATCTCGGCGTCGTAGTTGGACGCCGTGGGGTCGTAGATGACCAGCTCGATGCTGTCCTCCGAGAGCCCGCTGCTCACCAGGTTCTCGACGGTGTTCTCCGCCAGGCCGGTGCCGTAGGAGTCGTTGCGGGCCAGGATGCCCACCGTGTTCGCGCCGTCCTCGATGATGAGGTCGGCCAGGGCACGCGACTGCAGCGTGTCCGGCGGGGCGGTGCGGAAGTACAGCCCGTTGTCGTTGTACGACGTGAACTCGTCCGACGTGTTGGCCGGCGAGATCTGCACGACACCGGCGCCGGTGATCTTGTCGATGACCGTGCGGGTGACGGCCGAGGAGGCCGCACCGACGATGACGTCGACGTTCTGCTGCAGCAGCGCGTCGACCGACTGGGTGGCGATGTCGGTCGAGGTGTCACCGGAGTCGCGCTGGATCAGCTGCACCGGCTGGCCGAGGACCCCACCGGCCTCGTTGATCTCCTGGACGGCCAGGTCGGCGCCGGCGATCTCCGGAGGGCCGAGGAAGGCCAGGTCACCGGTCTGCGGCAGCAGCGTGCCGATGACCAGCGGGTCGGTCGCGGTGGCGCCGGGAGCGGCCGGGGCCGGCCCCTCGTCGGACGCGGCGTTGGCCTCGTCACCGGCGAGCACGTACTGCGTCTCGTCGGCGGCGATCGTGTTGTCCTCGCCGAACTGCAGGATGCCGAAGCTGGCGACCGACGGCTCACCGGGCTCGGCGAAGGCCAGCGGACCGGAGACGCCCTCGTAGTCGGGGTTGCCCCCGCCGTCGACGATCTCCTTGCAGGAGGCGAAGTCCTCGCAGGCCTCGCCGCCGAAGGTGACCCCGTTGATGTAGGGGGCGAAGACGGCCGGGTCGGTGCTGCCGGCCAGCTGCGCGGCGATCGCGGAGATCATGATCGCGTCATAGGTCTCGCCGGCGTAGTTGAAGTCCTGGAGGTCCGGGTCGATCTCCAGCAGCCGGTCGGTGAACTCCGTGCCCAGCTCGGTGAGCGGCGTGGTGCCCCGCATACCGGCGAGGGCACCCTGCTCCGAGAACGACTCCCCGAGCGCGTTGCCCATGTTGCCGTCGGTGCCGTAGACGTTGACCTGCCTCTCGCCTTCGCCGCCGCCGCCACCTTCGGCCGACGTGCCGCCCTCGTCGCCGCCACCGCAGGCGGTCAGCGCCAGCAGGGCAGCACCGGTGACGGCGATGCTGCGGGCAGTAGTGCCAGTGCGCATCAAGCAACTCCCAGTGTCATCAGTGCACCCGGGCGCCGGCGCGCGTACGCGACGACCACCGACCGGGCGCCGATCAGTGCGCAGAACCTAGCTTCCGCACTGGGGGTTGCACCCTCATGCGCAACGACCGTGATGAGGTCGTGACCTCGCCGTCCGCACCGTGGACCAGGAAACACACCGCGTGAGGGCCGGACGACGCTGCCGCCCGGCGGGCGCAGCGCGGAGGCGATCGGGGGTTCAGGCAGGGCCGTCGTCGGCCGTCGCCGCCGCCAGGACCGACTCCGCCAGAGCCTTCATGCTCGTCCGCTGGTTCATGGCGGTGCGCTGGATCCAGCGGAAGGCCTCGGCCTCGGTCATGCCCTGCTCGGCCATGAGCCGGCCCTTCGCCCGCTCGACGACCTTGCGCGTCTCCAGGCGCTCCTCCAGCGTGCGCACCTCGCCGTCGAGCGCGGTCATCTCGGCGAACCGGCCGCGCGCCACCTCGATGGCCGGCACGAGGTCGTTCTTGGAGAACGGCTTGACCAGGTAGGCCATGGCGCCGGCGTCGCGGGCCCGCTCCACCAGCTCGCGCTGGCTGAAGGCCGTGAGCACGATGACCGGCGCGGTGCGGGCCGAGGCGATCCGCTCCGCGGCCGACAGGCCGTCGAGCACCGGCATCTGGATGTCGAGGATCACCAGGTCGGGGCGCAGCTCCTCGGCGCGTTCCACGGCCTGCTGCCCGTCGCCGACCTCCGCGACGACGCTGTACCCCTCCTCCTCGAGCATCTCCTTGAGGTCCAGACGGATGAGTGCCTCGTCCTCGGCGATCAGGACACGGATCGGCTCGCTGCTCACGGGGGTGGAGCCTATCGGCGTCAGCCGGGGAGCACCGCCCGGCTACTCTTCTCGGGCGCCGGTCGCACCCGGCACGCCCCCGTACCCCAATCGGCAGAGGGAGCGGATTCAAAACCCGCGCAGTGTGCGTTCGAGTCGCACCGGGGGCACCGTGTGATCCGTCGTCCTCGTGATCCGTCGTCCTCGTGATCCGTCGTCCTCCGGACGACACCGCGCCCACGTGCCGCTCCCCCGCTGCGACGAGCGCGTCCATCGCGGCGACGCGGGACCCTCCGGGCCCCACTCGCCACGATCCCCCTACCGTGGCCCTGTGACCGAGCCCGCGCCGCACATGACGCCCGAGCAGTTCCGGCAGCACGGCCACGAGGTGGTCGACTGGATCGCCGACTACTGGGCGCGCATCGGCTCCTTCCCGGTGCGCTCGCAGGTCTCCCCCGGCGACGTCCGGGCCATGCTGCCGGAGCAGCCGCCGGAGCAGGGCGAGCCCTTCGCCGCGGTGCTCGCCGACCTCGACCGGGTCGTCCTCCCGGGCGTGACCCACTGGCAGCACCCCGGCTTCCTCGGCTACTTCCCGGCGAACACCTCCGGCCCCTCGGTGCTGGGCGACCTGGTCTCCGCCGGCCTCGGGGTGCAGGGCATGTCGTGGGTGACCAGCCCCGCGGCCACCGAGCTCGAGCAGCACGTCATGGACTGGTTCGCCGGGCTCCTCGGGCTCCCCGACTCGTTCCTCTCCACCGGCACCGGCGGCGGCGTCGTCCAGGACTCCAGCTCCGGGGCCAACCTCGTGGCCCTGCTCGCCGCGCTGCACCGGGCCAGCGGCGGGGCGACCGTCCGCCAGGGCGTGCAGCCGGACCGCGCCACCGTCTACGTCTCCAGCGAGACGCACTCCTCCATGGAGAAGGCCGTCCGCATCGCCGGGCTCGGGACCGAGGCGGTCCGGATCGTCGAGGTCGACGGCGAGCTCGCCATGAACCCCGCCGCGCTCGCCGCACGGCTCGAGCGCGACGTCGCCCGCGGGTACCGGCCCGTGCTGGTCTGCGCCACGGTGGGCAGCACCTCCACCACCGCGGTCGACCCCCTCGCCGCGATCGGGCCGATCTGCCAGCGCTTCGGGGTCTGGCTGCACGTCGACGCCGCGTACGCCGGGGTCAGCGCGGTCGCGCCCGAGCTGCGCCAGCTGCAGGCCGGGGTCGAGTGGGCCGACAGCTACACCACCGACGCCCACAAGTGGCTGCTCACCGGCTTCGACGCCACGCTGTTCTGGGTCGCCGACCGCGCGGCCCTCACCGGCGCGCTGGCGATCCTCCCCGACTACCTCCGCAACGCCGCCACCGATGCCGGCGCCGTGGTCGACTACCGCGACTGGCAGATCGAGCTGGGCCGCCGGTTCCGCGCGCTCAAGCTCTGGTTCGTGCTCCGCTGGTACGGCGCCGAGGGGCTGCGCGCCCACGTGCGCGGCCACGTCGCCCTCGCCCAGGAGCTCGCCGGCTGGGCCGCGGCCGACGAGCGGTTCGACGTCGTCGCCCCGCACCCGCTCTCGCTGGTCTGCCTCAAGCCGCGGTGGCCGGCCGGGGTGGACGCCGACGTCGCGACGATGACGCTGCTGGACCGCCTCAACGACGGCGGCGAGGTCTTCCTGACCCACACCACGGTCCGGCGGGAAGCGGTCCTCCGCGTGGCGATCGGCTCGCCTGCGACCACGCGGGCGCACGTCGAGCGGGCGTGGGCGCTCCTCGTCGAGGGCCACGACTGGCTCGCCGCCGACTTCGCCGCGCAGGCCGAGGAGCAGGCCGCGGCCCGCGCCGCCGAGCGCGAGCGCGCGGAGCGCGAGCGCGCGGAGCGCGAGCGCGCGGAGCGGGAGCACGCGGAGCGGGAGCACGCGGAGCGGGAGCGGGCCGAGCGCGAGCAGGCGCAGGCCGACGACGAGCAGGCCCCGGGCCGGCCGACGGAGGAGCCGGTCACCGAGCCGGCCGGCGAGGACGCCGCGCACCCCGTCTGATCGGCCGGGGCACCGGCACGGTCCCCGGAGCGGCGCTCAGCGCTCCGGGGACCGGATCAGCCCCTCCTGGGCGACGGTCGCCACGTGCGTGCCGTCGGCGGACCAGATCTGGCCGAAGCACAGCGCCCGGCCGGCCGAGGCCGCCGGGCTGTCGGTCTCGTAGAGCAGCCAGTCGTCCGCGCGCACGGGGCGGTGGAACCACACGGCGTGGTCGAGGCTCGCGCCGATGAAGTCTGGCCAGCCGCCGCCGAGGCGCGCGAACCCGGCCGAGAGCAGCGTCAGGTCGCTCACGAAGGTCAGCGCGGCCGCCTGCACCACGGGGTCGTCGTGCAGCTCGCCGGCCACCCGGAACCAGGTCCAGGACTGCGTGTGCGGCGGTGACTTGGGCGGCGCCGCGAACGGGTCGTGCAGGAAGCGCTGCTCGACGACCCGTCCCATGGCGGCCATGAAGGCGGCCCGGGCGCCGTGCCGGGCGACGATCTCCTCGGTGCCGATCATCTCCGCGGGACCGGCCACCTGCGGCATCGGGAGGGAGTGCTCGGCCACGGCCGGCTCGCCGACGTGGAAGTCCGCGGTGAGCGCGAAGATCGCGACGTCCTCGCCCTTGCGCCGCTGGCAGGCGATCACCCGCCGCGTCGAGAAGGAGCGTCCGTCCCGGATGCGGTCGACGGAGTAGCGGATCTCCTCCGAGGGGTCGCCGGGCCGGAGGAAGTAGGAGTGCAGCGAGTGCACGCCCCGCCCGGCCGGTACGGTGCGCCCCGCGGCCACGAGCGCCTGGCCGGCGACCTGGCCGCCGAAGATGCGCTGCCGCTCGCTGCTCGGCGTCTTGCCGACGAAGACGTCGGGCTCCCGCTCGGTCAGGTCCAGCACCGACAGCAGCGCCGCCGCCTGGGTGTCCTCCGCCCCGCCGCTCACGAGTCGGTACCCACCTCGTGCACCCGGATGAGGTTGGTGGACCCGACGGTGTTCGGCGGGCTGCCGGCGACCACGACGACGCGGTCGCCCACCTGCAGGCGGCCGATGGACAGCAGCGAGAAGTCCACCTGGGCGACCATGTCGTCGGTGTGCTCGACCGCGGGCACCAGGAAGGTCTCGACACCCCAGGAGAGGGCCAGCAGGCTCCGGACGCGGGCGTCGACCGTGAACGCGAGCAGCGGCTGCCGGGGGTGCAGGGCGGCCAGCCGGCGGGCGGTCTCCCCGGTCTGCGTGAAGGTCGCCAGCGCCTTGACGTCGAGGGACTCCCCGATGTCCCGGGCGGCGCGCACGATCGCCCCCGACCGCGAGCGCGAGCGGCGCGCGAGCTCGGGCACCCACAGGTGGTCGCTCTCGACGGCCTCGATGATCCGGTCCATCGTCCGGACCGCGCCGATGGGGTACTGCCCCACCGAGGTCTCCCCCGACAGCATGACGGCGTCGGCGCCGTCGAGGACGGCGTTGGCGACGTCGGAGGCCTCCGCCCGGGTCGGCCGCGAGTTCGTGATCATCGACTCGAGCATCTGGGTGGCCACGATGACGGGCTTGTTCCGCTCGCGGGCGGCCTGGATGGCGCGCTTCTGCACCAGCGGCACCTGCTCCAGGGCCAGCTCCACGCCGAGGTCGCCGCGGGCGACCATGATCCCGTCGAACGCCTCGACGATCGCGTCGAGGTTGCGGACCGCCTCCGGCTTCTCCAGCTTCGCGATGACGGGGACGGAGATGTCCTCCTGGCGCATGATGTCGCGGACCAGGGCGACGTCGGTGGGCGAGCGCACGAAGGAGAGCGCGATGAAGTCCACGCCCAGGTGCAGCGCGAAGCGCAGGTCCCGCTCGTCCTTGTCCGACAGCGCCGGCACGCTCACCGAGACGCCGGGCAGCGAGAGCCCCTTGTTGTTCGACACCGTGCCGCCCTCGACGACCAGGCAGAAGACGTCGGGCCCCTCGACGCGGACGACGCTGAGCGAGAGGTTGCCGTCGTCCACCAGGAGCCGGTCGCCGACGCGGACGTCGTTGGCGAGGTCCTTGTAGGTGGTCGAGACCCGCTCGGCGGTGCCCTCGACGTCCTCGACGGTGATGCAGACCTGGCTGCCGGTGGCCCAGGTGACCGGCCCGTCGGCGAACGTGCCGAGGCGGATCTTGGGGCCCTGCAGGTCGGCCAGGATGGCGACGGCGTGCCCGGTGCTGTCCGAGGCCTTCCGCACCAGGTGGTACGCGGCGGCGTGGTCCTCGTGCGCGCCGTGGCTGAAGTTGAGCCGGGCGACGTCCATGCCCGACTCGACGAGGGCGGTGACCTGCTCGGGGGAGCTGGTGGCCGGACCGAGGGTGCAGACGATCTTCGCGCGGCGGGACATGGCGATAACGCTATGGCATCGCGATCCTCCGGACCGCACCACGGCCTCGTGCCGTTCCCCACTGCCGCTGAGCCGCTTCCCGTGGACCGGCCGGGGACCCTCCGGGCCCCGCGACCGGTCCACCTCGGGCGTGCTCGGTGGCAGGACGGCGTCTCGGCTACCTCAGGGCGACCGCGGTGGGGGTGACCGGCCGGGGCAGCGCCGACTCCCCCGTGAGCCAGGTGTCGACGCCGGCCGCCGCGGCCCGGCCCTCGGCGATGGCCCAGACGATCAGCGACTGGCCGCGCCCCATGTCACCGGCGACGAAGACGCCGGGGACGGTCGACATGAACTCGTCGTCGCGGACCACGTTGCCGCGGCCGTCGACCTCCACGCCGAGGGAGTCGACCAGCCCCTCCCGCTGGGCCCCGGTGAAGCCCATGGCCAGGAAGACCAGGTCGGCGGGGAGCTCGCGCTCGGTGCCCTCGATCTTCTGGAACCGGCCGTCGACCCGCTCCACCTCGTGCAGCAGCAGGGCGCGCACGTGACCGGAGTGGTCGCCGACGAAGCGCTCGGTGTTGACCGAGTAGAGCCGCTCGCCGCCCTCCTCGTGGGCGCTGGAGACGCGCATGATCATCGGGTAGGTCGGCCACGGGTTGCTGCCCTGGTCCCGCCGGTCCGGCGGCGCCGGCATGATCTCGAGCTGGGTGACCGAGGCGGCGCCCTGCCGGTGCGCGGTGCCGAGGCAGTCGGCGCCGGTGTCGCCACCGCCGATGATCACGACGTGCTTGCCGTGCGCGTTGATCGGCGGGTCGTCGAGCTCGCCGAGCGCCTGCCGGTTGCCGTAGGGCAGGTACTCCATGGCCAGGTGGATGCCGGCCAGCTCCCGGCCGGGCGCGGGCAGGTCGCGGCCGATGGTCGCGCCGCCGGCGAGCACGACGGCGTCGAAGTCGCCGCGCAGCTGCTCGACGGTCACGTCGCCGTCCCGGCCGCTGCCCACGTCGACCCCGGTGACGAACCGGGTGCCCTCGGCGCGCATCTGGTCCAGCCGCCGGTCCAGGACGGACTTCTCCATCTTGAACTCGGGGATGCCGTACCGGAGCAGGCCGCCGATGCGGTCCGCCCGCTCGTAGACGGTGACGTCGTGCCCGGCGCGGGTGAGCTGCTGGGCGGCGGCGAGCCCGGCGGGGCCGGAGCCGACGACGGCGACCTTCTTGCCGGTGCGCTCGGCCGGGGTCTGGGGGCTGACCCAGCCCTCGTCCCAGGCGCGGTCGATGATCTCCCACTCGATCTGCTTGATGGTGACCGGCGACTCCTGCAGGTTCAGCACGCAGGAGCCCTCGCACGGCGCCGGGCAGAGCTTCCCGGTGAACTCCGGGAAGTTGTTCGTCGCGTGCAGGCGCTCGATGGCGTCCTGCCAGTCGTCGCGGCGGGCCAGGTCGTTCCACTCCGGGATCAGGTTCGCCACCGGGCACGCGTGGTGGCAGAACGGGATGCCGCAGTCCATGCAGCGGGCCGCCTGGGTGCGCACCTCGGCCGTCGGGAAGAGCGGGTCCTCCCCGTTCTCCCGCCGGCTGTAGACGTCCTTCCAGTCCAGGAGGCGGACCTCCACGGGCCGGCGCGGCGGCAGCGCGCGCTCGTACTTGAGGAAACCGGTCTGGTCAGCCACGTGCTGCCTCCATCACTGCTCGATCCACGTCGGTGCCGGCGGCCTCGGCGGCGCGCCGGGCCTCCAGCGCCCGCCGGTAGTCGCGCGGCATGATCACGCTGAACCGCTCCGACCAGCGACCCCAGTCGGCCAGCAGCGCGGCGGCCACGCTG
Source organism: Blastococcus sp. SYSU DS0510 (assembly GCF_054050835.1). Classification (NCBI taxonomy): domain Bacteria; kingdom Bacillati; phylum Actinomycetota; class Actinomycetes; order Geodermatophilales; family Geodermatophilaceae; genus Blastococcus; species Blastococcus sp. SYSU DS0510. The sequence continues at coordinate 26,695 of NZ_JBJHAC010000027.1, forward strand.
GACTCCGTGTCCGCGGCGTAGCGCACGAGCACGTCGCGCAGCCACTGCGCCGACTCGACGTCCAGCGGCTCGACGTCGACCATCTCGGGGTTCACCCGGTGCCGCGCGAGGTCGAGCACGTAGCCGATCCCACCCGACATGCCGGCCGCGATGTTGCGGCCGGTGGCCCCGAGGATCACCGCGCGCCCGCCGGTCATGTACTCCAGCGCGTGGTCACCGACGCCCTCGACGACCGCCAGCGCGCCGGAGTTGCGCACGCAGAAGCGCTCGCCGACCCGGCCGCGCAGGAAGATCTCCCCGCTGGTCGCGCCGTAGCCGATGACGTTGCCGGCGATGACGTTGTCCTCGGCGAGGAACGGCGCCTCCCGTGAGGGCCGCACGATGATCCGCCCGCCCGACAGGCCCTTGCCGACGTAGTCGTTGGCGTCGCCGAAGAGCCGCATGGTGATGCCCCGGGGCAGGAAGGCGCCGAAGGACTGGCCGGCCGACCCGCCGAAGGTGAGGTCGATCGTGCCGTCGGGCAGCCCCTCGCCCCCGAAGCGGCGGGTGACCATCGAGCCCAGCATCGTGCCGACGGTCCGGTTGACGTTGCGCACCGGCAGCTCGAGGCTGACCGGCCGCGCGTCGAGCAGCGCCCCCTCGCACAGCTGGATCAGCGTCTGGTCCAGGGCGACGTCCAGGCCGTGGTCCTGACCGCGGACCGCGCGCCGCGGGGTGCCCTCGGGCAGCTCGGGGACGACGAGGACCGGCGAGAGGTCCAGCCCCTGCGCCTTCCAGTGGTCGACGGCCTGGCGGGTGTCGAGCAGCTCGGCGTGGCCGACTGCCTCGTCGATGGACCGGAAACCCAGCTCGGCCAGGTAGTGCCGCACCTGTTCGGCGAGGAACTCGAAGAAGGTGACGACGAACTCCGGCCGGCCGGTGAAGCGCTTGCGCAGCTCCGGGTTCTGCGTGGCCACGCCCACCGGGCAGGTGTCGAGGTGGCAGACCCGCATCATCACGCAGCCGGAGACGACCAGCGGCGCGGTGGCGAAGCCGAACTCCTCGGCGCCGAGCAGCGCCGCCACGACGACGTCGCGGCCGGTCTTCATCTGGCCGTCGACCTGCACCACGATCCGGTCGCGCAGACCGTTGGCCAGGAGCGTCTGCTGGGTCTCGGCGAGCCCCAGCTCCCAGGGGGAGCCGGCGTGCTTGAGCGACGTCAGAGGCGCCGCACCCGTGCCGCCGTCCATCCCGGAGATCAGGACGACGTCGGCGTGCGCCTTGCTCACCCCGGCCGCGACCGTCCCGACGCCGACCTCGGCGACCAGCTTGACGTGGATCCTCGCCGCGTCGTTGGCGTTCTTCAGGTCGTGGATGAGCTGCTTGAGGTCCTCGATCGAGTAGATGTCGTGGTGCGGCGGCGGGCTGATCAGGCCCACGCCCGGCGTCGAGTGCCGGGTGCGCGCCACCCACGGGTACACCTTGCCGCCGGGGAGCTGCCCGCCCTCGCCGGGCTTGGCGCCCTGCGCCATCTTGATCTGGATGTCGTCGGCGTTGACCAGGTACTCGCTGGTGACGCCGAAGCGGCCGGACGCCACCTGCTTGATCGCCGAGCGGCGCAGGTCCCCGTTCGGGTCGGCGGTGAACCGGTCGGGGTCCTCGCCGCCCTCACCGGTGTTCGACCGCCCGCCCAGGCGGTTCATCGCGATGGCGAGGGTCTCGTGCGCCTCCTGCGAGATCGAGCCGTAGCTCATCGCACCGGTGTTGAAGCGCTTGACGATCTCGCTGACCGGCTCGACCTCGTCGAGCGGCACGGGCGGCCGCACGCCCGTCTTCAGCGTGAAGAGCCCGCGCAGGGTCGCGGCCTCCTCGGACATCTTGTCGACCGTCTGCGTGTACTTCTCGAAGACGTCGTACTGCCGGGCCCGGGTGGCGTGCTGGAGCAGGAACACCGTCTCGGGGCTGAAGAGGTGCACCTCGCCCTCGCGGCGCCACTGGTACTCCCCGCCGGTCTCCAGCCGGCGGTGCGCACGCTCCGTCGGGTTCTCCGGGTAGGCGCGGCGGTGGCGCATGGCCACCTCCTCGGCGAGCACGTCGATGCCGACGCCGCCCAGCGGGCAGGAGGTGCCGGTGAAGTACTCGTCGACGAGCTCCTGGGAGAGGCCGACCGCCTCGAAGATCTGCGCCATCGTGTACGAGCCGACGGTGCTGATGCCCATCTTGCTCATGACCTTGAGGACGCCCTTGCCCAGCGCCTTGACCATGTTGCGGACGGCCTGCGCCGGCTCCACGCCGGTCAGGGCGCCGTCGCGGATCAGGTCCTCGATGGACTCGAACGCCAGGTACGGGTTGACCGCCGCGGCGCCGTAGCCCAGCAGCAGGGCGACGTGGTGGACCTCGCGGCAGTCGCCGGACTCGACGACGAGCCCGACCTCCATGCGGGTCTTCTCCCGCACCAGGTGGTGGTGCACCGCCGCGGTCATCAGCAGCGACGGGATCGGCGCGCGCTTCTCGTCGCAGTCGCGGTCGGAGAGCACGATGATCCGGGCGCCGGCCGAGATCGCCTTCGAGACCTTGGTCCGCAGCTGCTCGACGGCCTCGGCCAGGGCGGTGCCGCCGCCGTTGACGTCGAAGTGGCCGGTGATCCGGACGGCGGCGTAACCGGGCAGGTCGCCGTCGTCGTCGATGTGCAGGATCTTGGCCAGCTCGTCGTTGTCGATGACCGGGAACGGCAGGTGCACCTGCCGGCAGGACGCCGGCGTGGCGGTCAGCAGGTTCTGCTCCGGGCCGAAGGTGCGGCCCAGGCTGGTCACCAGCTCCTCGCGGATGGCGTCCAGCGGCGGGTTGGTCACCTGGGCGAACAGCTGCCCGAAGTAGTCGTAGAGCAGCCGGGAGCGGTCCGACAGCGCCGCGATCGGGGTGTCGGTGCCCATGGAGCCGATCGGCTCGGCGCCGCTGGCGGCCATCGGGGTGACCAGCATGCGCAGGTCCTCCTCGGTGTACCCGAAGAGCATCTGCCGGCGGACGACGGACTCGTGGCTCGGACGCGAGCGGCGGCGCTCGGGCAGCTGCGGCAGGTGCACCAGGCCGGCGTGCAGCCAGTCCTCGTAGGGGTGCTCCGCGGCCAGGGCGCCCTTGACCTCCTCGTCCGAGACGATCCGCCCGGAGGCGGTGTCGACGAGGAACATCCGGCCCGGCTGCAGCCGGCCCTTGGCGACGACGTCGGCGGCCGGGATGTCGAGCACGCCGACCTCGCTGGCCATGACGACCAGGTCGTCGCGGGTGTGCCACCAGCGGCCCGGGCGCAGCCCGTTGCGGTCCAGGACCGCGCCGATGAGCGTGCCGTCGGTGAAGCAGACGGCCGCGGGGCCGTCCCAGGGCTCCATGATCGAGGAGTGGAACCGGTAGAAGGCCCGGCGGGCCGGGTCCATCTCGTCGTGGTTCTCCCACGCCTCCGGGATCATCATCAGCACCGCGTGCGGCAGCGAGCGGCCCGACAGGTGCAGCAGCTCGAGCACCTCGTCGAAGGTGGCCGAGTCGCTGAAGTCGCTCGCGGTGACCGGGAAGATCCGGTCCAGCCCGAGCTCGGAGGCGGGGCCGGCCGGGCCGTCGAAGAGCTGGGTGTCGAGCTTGGCCTCGCGCGCCCGCATGCGGTTGCGGTTGCCCTTGATGGTGTTGATCTCGCCGTTGTGCGCGATGAAGCGGAACGGGTGCGCCAGCGGCCAGCTCGGGAAGGTGTTGGTCGAGAAGCGGCTGTGCACCAGCGCGATCGCCGACTCGTAGCGCTCGTCGCGCAGGTCGGGGAAGAAGAGCGGCAGCTGGTCGGTGGTCAGCATGCCCTTGTAGGTGATCGTGCGCGACGACAGCGAGGTGATGTACAGGGAGCTGCCCGCGTCCACCGCGGCCCGCTCGGCGCGCTTGCGCAGCACGAACGAGCGGCGCTCCAGCCGGGTCACGCCGTTGCAGACGATGTTCCCGCCGAAGGCCTTCTCGTCGGCCCGGCCGCCCATGGTCTCGGCGACGAAGACCTGCGCGAAGTGCGGCATGACCGCCCGCGCCGTGGGACCGAGGTCGGCGCCGTCGGGGTCGACCGGCACGTCGCGCCAGCCCAGGACGGTGAGCCCCTCCTCCTCGGCCAGGCGGGCGACGTCCTCGTGGCGGGCGGCGCGCTCGGCCGCGTCGGTCGGCAGGAACGCGATGCCGACGGAGTACTCGCCCAGCGGGGGGAGGTCGAAGTCGACCTCGGCGCGCAGCAGCGCGTCGGGGATCTGGGTGAGGATGCCGGCGCCGTCGCCGGAGTTCGGCTCGGACCCGGCGGCGCCGCGGTGGTCCAGGTTGTGCAGCGCGGTGAGGCCGGCCTGGACGATGCGGCGGCTGCGGCGGCCGCGGGCGTCGGCGACGAAGGCGACGCCGCAGGCGTCCTTGTCGTTGGCCGGGTCGTACAGGCCGGACGGCGCGGGCACGGCCGAGAACGGCACGGCCGGCGGCACGGCGGTGGTGGTGGCTGCCGCGGTGGCGGGGGCGGGAAGGTCGGTCATGTCACTCCCGTCGTCGGCGCACCGTCGTCCCTCGGGGGCGAGGGCGGGACGGGGGCGGGGGCCCGGGCCGGAGGTCAAGGGCGGCGGAGATGGCGGCACGTGCGGATCGCGGGGTACCGGGCGGGCACAGGTGGCCCCGACCGGCTGACGCGCGCGAGCCCACCGGTTGGTGCCGGCGAGCCGTCGTCCGCGGGGCAGCGCTGGCCCGGTCCGACACTACGACCCCGCCAGGATCGCTGGGTGGGTCAGGCGGAAGCGTACACAGCCGTAACGCCGTCCTGACACGGCTGAAGCCGATCCGTGACGGTGCACACGCTCAGGCGCGGGCCGCCCGGCGAGCCCCCGGTCAGCTCCCGGACGACGGCCGGTGATCGTCCTCACGCGCCCCGGCCGCCGTCGCCCCGGAGGAGGGCCCGGCGGACGCCTCGGTGGATGCCGGGGACCCCGGCGCGGCCGGCTCGCCGGAGGTGGCCGCGTCGCCGCGGTCGATGACCTCGCGGGGGCGGCCGCGCTGCCAGACGAAGTAGGCCACCGCCAGCAGCCCGACGACGATCGAGGTGAAGACGTTGACCCGGACGCCGAAGAAGGTCTCGGCCGGGTCGGTGCGCAGCAGCTCGATCCAGAGCCGGCCGGCGCAGTAGGAGGCCACGTAGAGCGCGAACGCCCGGCCGTGCCCGAGGCGGAAGCGGCGGTCGGCCCAGACGACCAGCACCGCCGCGGCGAGGTTCCACAGCAGCTCGTAGAGGAACGTCGGGTGGAAGGTGCCGAGCACCACCGGTTCGCCGTCGGCGCCGGTGACCGCCCGGCCCCCGCTCCACTCGTAGATCGTCAGCGCCCAGGGCAGGTCGGTGGGGCCGCCGTAGAGCTCGTTGTTGAACCAGTTGCCCAGCCGGCCGATCGCCTGCGCCACCAGGAGCCCCGGCGCCAGGGCGTCGGCGAACGCGGGCAGCGGGATGCCACGCCGCCGGCAGGCGATCCAGGCCCCCACGCCGCCGAGCGCGATGGCGCCCCAGATGCCGAGGCCGCCCTCCCAGATGGCGAAGGCCCGCAGCGGGGCGCCGTCCTCGCCGAAGTACGGCCGCGGGCTGGAGATCACGTGGTAGATGCGCCCGCCGACGATGCCGAAAGGCACCGCCCACACGGCGATGTCCAGCACGTCCCCGGGCGCTCCGCCGCGAGCGACCCAGCGCCGCTCGGTGATCAGGACGGCCGCGACGATGCCGGCGACGATGCACAGCGCATAGCCCCGGATCGGCAGCGGCCCGAGCTCCCAGACGCCCTGGGTGGGGCTCGGGATGGCGGCGAGCACCGTCACGCCGGCACCCCCGCCCGGCGGACACCGGCGGCGAGGTCCCGGGTGAGCGCGCGGACGCCCTCCACCCCCCGGCCCTCCAGCAGCTCGCGGACGTAGGCGGAGCCCACGATGACCCCGTCGGCGAACGCGGCGACCTCGGCCGCCTGGCCGCCGTCCGAGACGCCCAGGCCGACGCAGACCGGCAGGCCGGGCGCGGCCTCCCGGGTGCGGGCCACGAGCTTCTCGGCAGCGTCGCCGACCGTGGCCCGCGTGCCGGTGACCCCCATCGTCGAGGCCGCGTAGACGAACCCGCGGCAGGCGGCGGTGGTCGAGCGCAGGCGCGCGTCGGTCGACGACGGCGCGACGAGGAACACCCGGTCCAGGCCGTGCTCCTCCGCCCCGGCCAGCCACTCCCCGGCCTCGTCGGGGATGAGGTCGGGCGTGATGGCGCCCGCTCCCCCGGCCGCGGCCAGGTCCGCGGCGAACCGGGCGACGCCGTAGCGCTCGATCGGGTTCCAGTAGCTCATCACGACCGGGACGGCGCCCGCGGCAGCGACGGCCGCCACGGCGCGGAGGACGTCCGGCATGCCGACCCCGGCGCGCACGGCGACCTCCACGGCCTCCTGGATCACCGGCCCGTCCATGCCCGGGTCGCTGTAGGGGACGCCGATCTCGACGACGTCGGCACCGGCCTCGACCGCGGCCACCATGGCCTCGATCGAGCCCTCGACGTCCGGGTAGCCGACCGGGAGGTAGGCGATCAGGGCGGCGCGGCCCTCCGCCTTCGCCGCGTCGATCCGTTCCTGCAGCGCGCTCACGCCGTCTCCCCCGCGTCCTGGCCGGCGACGGCCTCGGCGTTGCTGACCGCACCCTCGGTGGGCCGCTGGTCGGTGTCCAGACCCGGGCCCGGGTCGACCTCCTGACGGTCGCCCAGCCCGAACCAGCGGGACGCCGTCTCGACGTCCTTGTCGCCCCGCCCGGAGAGGTTCACCAGGAGCAGCGTGTCCGGCCCGAGCTCCTTGCCGAGCACGAGCGCGCCGGCGAGGGCGTGGGCGGACTCGATCGCCGGGATGATGCCCTCGGTCCGGCAGAGGAGAGCGAACGCCTCCATGGCCTCGGCATCGGTGACCGGCCGGTACTCGGCCCGCCCGATGTGGTGGAGGTAGGAGTGCTCCGGGCCGACGCCCGGGTAGTCCAGGCCGGCGCTGATGGAGTGGGACTCCACGGTCTGGCCGTTCTCGTCCTGGAGGAGGAACGAGCGGGCGCCGTGCAGCACGCCCGGGGTCCCCCCGGTGATCGTCGCCGCGTGCCGGCCGGTGCCGACGCCGTCGCCGCCCGCCTCCAGGCCGACCAGCCGCACGCCCTCGTCGGGCACGAAGGCGGTGAAGATGCCGATCGCGTTCGAGCCGCCGCCGACGCAGGCGAGGACGGCGTCGGGCAGCCGCCCCTCCCGCTCGAGCACCTGGGCGCGGGCCTCGTCGCCGATGACCCGCTGGAAGTCCCGGACCATCGCGGGGAACGGGTGCGGGCCGGCGACGGTGCCGAAGACGTAGTTGGTCGTCTCCACGTTGGTCACCCAGTCGCGGAAGGCCTCGTTGATCGCGTCCTTGAGGGTGCGCGAGCCGGTGGTCACCGGGATCACCTCGGCGCCGAGCAGCCGCATGCGGGCGACGTTGAGCGCCTGGCGGCGGGTGTCCTCCTCGCCCATGTAGACGGTGCAGGACAGCCCCATGAGCGCCGCCGCGGTCGCCGTCGCGACGCCGTGCTGGCCGGCGCCGGTCTCGGCGATGACGCGGGTCTTGCCGATCCGCTTCGTGAGCAGCGCCTGGCCCAGCACGTTGTTGATCTTGTGGGAGCCGGTGTGGTTCAGGTCCTCGCGCTTGAGCAGGATCCGCGCCCCGCCGGCGTGGGCGGCGAACTTCGGCACCTCGGTGACCGGGCTCGGCCGGCCGGTGTAGTCGCGCTGCAGGCGGGCGAACTCGGTCAGGAAGGCCGGGTCGACCCGCATGGCCTCGTAGGCCTCGGTCAGCTCGTCGAGCGCGGCGATCAGCGCCTCCGGGACGAAGCGGCCGCCGAACACCCCGAAGTGCCCGGTGGCGTCGGGCCAGCCCGGTCGCGCCGGGAGCGAGAGGTCTCCGGTCTGCGGTGGGCTGGTCGTCGTCATGCGCACAGTGTCCCGCGCCGGGCGCCGCGAGCGGTGCAGGGGGGCGCGCGACGTCACCGGATCGGACCAGCGCAGCCGCATGCGGTCAGAAAGGTGGCGGGTCGTCCTCCGCCGGTTCCGGGCCGGGGTCCGGGTCCGGTTCCGGGCCGGGGTCCGGGTCCGGTTCCGGGTCTGGTGGTGGTCCGGGTCGCTGGGTCAGGACGCGGTAGCCGGGTGGTCGGGTGGTGCGGGTGACCCCGCTCGGGGTGGTGACGGTGAGCACGCCGTCATCGCTCATGGTGTGCTGCCAGCCGCGGGCGAAGGTCTTGAGCCGGTGGTGGCGGCGGCACAGGCAGCACAGGTTGTGGCAGGCGGTCTGGCCGCCGTCGGCGTGGGCGAGAACGTGGTCCAGGTCGGCCCAGCCCGCGGGCACGGTGCAGCCGGGGTGGCGGCAGGTGCGGTCGCGGACCCGCAGGAACCGCTGCTGGGCGGCCGAGGGCCGGTAGCGGTCCACCGCCGGCGGCGGGCCCAGCAGCGGGCAGCCGCAGGCGGCGTCGGGGTGGGTCGGGCAGCCACGGGCCGCCAGCCGCGCCAGCTCCGCCCGGCCGGTGACGGCCCGCAGCGCCCCGGTGTCGTCGGTGATGGCGATGTCCAGGCTGCCGCCGGGCGGGGCTTGCAGGGTGCAGGCGTCGAGCTGGGCGAGCAGTTCGCGCAGGTGCGCGGCGGTGATCGGCTCACCGTCCACCTCCCCCACCGGCTCGGGAACCCCGGGTGCGGTGAAGGCGGCCGGCAGCGGGTTGCCGGCGGCGAGGAAGCCGGCCGGGGTGAGCGCGCCCAGCGGGGCGATCACGGTCAGCTGCGCGGTCACCGCCGGGGCGTCCTGCCAGGGGCGCAGCAGCAGATCGGCCAGGGCGCCGGCGCGCAGCATGCCGATCGGCCGCTCGTCCCCGGCCTCCTTCGCCGCCCGGGCGTGCGCGTCGACCGCCGCCCGGCAGGCCCGGGCGTCGGGATGCGGGAGCAGGGCGCGCAGCTCGCTCATCCCGTCCCCGACCGGCCGCACCGACACGTCCGCGCCGCGCCGGCGGATCTCCCGGCGCCGGTCGGCCGCGGCGGCGTCGCGGGCCACCAGCTCCGCGCGCATGGCTTCGCGCAGCCGGCCCACCCCGAGCCCGGTGGCGCCGGGCAGCACCGCGGCCTCCGCGGCGGCGATCACCGCCGGATCGGTGTCGGCCCCAGCCGCGGCGACCTCCGCGGCGATCGCCCGGGCCCGGGGCCAGTCCAGCAGCCCCAGCCGCAGCCGGGCGAAGGTGGCCGGCAGCCGGGTGGTGAGACCTCGACGTGCTCCAGCAGCGTGACCGCCGCCGCCCGGCTGCAGTTGTGCACCGCCGCCAGCTCATCGGGCACGAACTCACTCACACCCGCGGGCCCCACCGTTCCGGCCCGCTCCCCGCCGGGCAGCGGATCGGCCGGGGCCAGGCGGGCCGCCGCCAGGTCCATCACCAGCTCCACCCGCAGCGCCGCCAGCCGCGCCTCGGCGGCCACGATCTGCCCCAGCAGATCCGCGACCTCCCCGGCGCTGCGGCGGGCGGGCAGCCACGCCGACAGCGGCTCGTCGAACCGCCGCGGCTCCGGATCGGCCAGCTCCCAGGGCGAGGGCGCGTCGGACACCGGCCCAACCGTCACCCCGACCGCGAACCCGACCACCGACACAACCGCAGGCTAAGCCGGCGGTACGACACTTCCCGCAGGTCAGCGCCTGGACCGGCGGTCACGCCGGGGGCTCACCGCGTCAGACCGGGTCGAGAGGCCGGGACCGGTCAGCGGGTGGTGCGCGGGGTGGCGGGGTGGCTGCCCGCCGTCACCAGGTCCGCGACCGCCTGGCGGGCGTCCCCGGCGGTGACCAGGCCCTCGCCCACGAGCACGGCGTCGGCCCCGGCGGCGGCGTAGCTGATCAGGTCGTGCGGGCCACGGACGCCCGACTCGGCGACCTTCACGACCTCCGACGGCAGCCCGGGGGCGATCCGCTCGAAGGTGGACCGGTCGACCTGCAGCGTGGTCAGGTCGCGGGCGTTCACCCCGATCACCGAGGCGCCGGCCGCCATCGCGCGGTCGGCCTCGGCCTCCGTGTGCACCTCGACCAGCGCCGTCATGCCCAGGGACTCGACCCGCTCGAGCAGGCCGACCAGCACGTTCTGCTCCAGCGCCGCCACGATCAGCAGGACGACGTCGGCGCCGTGCGCGCGGGCCTCGTGCACCTGGTAGCTGCTGACGACGAAGTCCTTGCACAGCACCGGGACGTCCACGACGGCGCGGACGGCGGCGAGGTCGGCGTGCGACCCCCCGAAGCGGCGCCCCTCGGTGAGCACCGAGATGACGCGGGCGCCCCCGGCGGCGTACTGCTGCGCCAGGGAGGCCGGGTCGGCGATGTCGGCCAGGTCGCCCTTGGAGGGGCTGCGCCGCTTGACCTCGGCGATCACGCCGACGCCGGGAGCGCGCAGGGCCGCCAGCGCGTCGCGCGCCGGCCGGGCCGCCTGCGCGGCGGCCTTCACCTCGTCCAGCGGCGTCGCGGCCTCGCGGACGGCGAGGTCGGCGCGGACGCCCTCGATGATCTCGTCGAGCACGTTCACGGCGTGGTCGCAGCCTCGGCCGAGGTCCCGTGGTCGTTCATCTGCGCCACTGCCTCTCGTACGTCGATCCCGGGCGGATGGGTGGGCCCACTCTAGAGGCGGGCCGGACGCCCCCCGGCCCGGGGGCGGCCGAGGCGGCCCTGACCCGTTCCGCTACGTGGTGCGGTCGGACCGCGGCGCCGGCGGGGGCTCGGTCGGGTCCTCCCCGCGGTCCAGGGCCTTCCAGGCGTCGTCCGCGCGGTCCTCGTCCGACCGCGCCCGCACCGGCCCGGCGTCGCGCTCGTAGCGCTGCCCCATCGCCGGCCAGGACGCCCCGCGCAGGACGGTGAGCACCCCGGCGAGGGCCGCCAGCACTCCGGCGACGACGGCGAGCCCGGGCCAGACCGCGGCGACCTCGACCGTCGTCGCGGTGACGCTGGTGCCGCTCACGCCCGGCAGGTCGGCGGCGGCGTCGGCCACTCCCCCGGCCAGCACCCGGGCACCGGACCAGGCCACGGCGCCACCGCAGGCGGCGACCAGCAGCCCCACGGCCAGCCGGCCGGCGCCCCGCACGGCCAGCAGCGCGACGGCGGCGGCCAGCAGCACCAGGCCGGCGGCGGTCACCAGCGGTGCCGCGGCGCCGCCGGTGAGCGTCCCGGACACCGGGGGCAGGGGCGGCCGCCGTTCGGCGGTCACCTCCGCCCAGCGCTGGCTCGCGGCCGACAGCGCCAGCGCCCCGGCGGCAGCAGCGCCGACGACGGCGGCCGTCAGCTCCCGCCGCGCCCCGCCGGGCCGACCGCCGCCCGTCGCGCCGCTCACGCCAGCTCCCGCAGCCTCTCCGCCGTCGCGATCGCCGCGAGCACCGCGCGCGCCTTGTGCCGGGTCTCGGCCTCCTCGCTGGCGGCGTCGCTGTCGGCCACGATCCCCGCGCCGGCCTGCACGTAGGCGCGACCCTGGTGCAGGACCGCGGTGCGGATGGCGATCGCCATGTCCATGTCCCCGCTGGCGTCGACGTAGCCGACGGTGCCCGCGTACAGCGCGCGCCGGGTCGGCTCCAGCGACTCGATGATCGTCATGGCGCTGGGCTTCGGCGCGCCGGAGACGGTGCCCGCGGGGAACGTGGCGTCGAAGACGTCGAGGGCGTCGCACCCCGGCCGCACCTCGCCGGCGACGGTCGAGACCAGGTGCATCACGTGGCTGTAGTGCTCGACCCGCATGAAGTCGGGGACCTCGACGCTGCCCGGGACGCAGACCCGGCCCAGGTCGTTGCGGGCGAGGTCGACGAGCATGACGTGCTCGGCGCGCTCCTTGGGGTCGGCCAGCAGCCCCTCGGCGAGGCGCACGTCCTCCTCGGGGGTCGCCCCGCGGGGGCGGGTGCCGGCCGGCGGGTGGACGACGGCCGAGCTGCCGGACACGGTCACCAGCGCCTCCGGGGAGGAGCCCACGATGTCGAACGGGCTCTCCCGTCCGGCGAACCGGAGCAGGTACATGTACGGCGACGGGTTGGTCGCCCGCAGCACGCGGTAGAGGTCGAGCGCGGCGACGTCGGTCACGAGCTCGAACCGCTGCGCCAGCACCACCTGGAAGGCGTCGCCGGCGCGGATGTGCTCGCGCACCTCCTCGACGCCGTCCCGGAAGACGCCGGGCGCCAGGTTGCTGCGCACCGACGCCGGGACGTCGGCGGGCTCGAAGACGGCGACCGCCGACGGGGCCGGCCGGACCAGCGCGGCGGCCATGGCGTCCAGGCGGGCGACGGCGTCGTCGTAGGCGGCGTCCGCCGAGCCGGCCCCCCGCCCGGGCAGGGCGTTGGCGATGAGCAGCACCGACCCGTCGCTGTGGTCGAGCACGGCCAGGTCGGTGACCAGCATCATCGCCAGCTCCGGCATGCCGAGGTCGTCGGTGCTCGTGCTCGGCAGCCGCTCCAGCCGGCGGACGACGTCGTAGCCGAGGTAGCCCACGAGCCCGCCGGTGAGCGGGGGCAGACCCGCGCCTCGGGGCGAGCGCAGCCGCCGAGCGAGCACCCGCACCGCCTCCAGCGGGTCCTCGGGGAGGTCGTCGGTGAGCCCGGGCACGTGGTCACCGAGCCACTGGGTGCGCCCGTCGCGCTCGGTCAGCACGCCGGCGCTCCGGACGCCGACGAAGCTGTAGCGGGCCCACCGCTTGCCCTGCTCGGCCGACTCGAGCAGCACCGTGCCCGGGCGGTTGCCGGCGAGCTTGCGGTAGACGCCGACCGCGGTCTCGCCGTCGGCCAGCAGGCGGCGGGTGACCGGCACGACCGCAGCGTCCGACGCCGCGAACTCCGCGCGCGAGGGCGCGGTGACCCCGAACCTCACGGCGCGACCCCCTGCACGGCGGGCAGCACCCGGTGGAAGCAGCTGCGCTCGCCGGTGTGGCAGGCGGCGCCCTCCTGGTCGACGAGCAGCAGCAGCGCGTCGCCGTCGCAGTCGAGCCGGACCTCCCGCACCCACTGGCGGTGCCCGGAGGTCTCCCCCTTGACCCAGTACTCCTGCCGGCTGCGCGACCAGTAGGTGGCCCGCCCGGTGGTCAGCGTGCGCTGCACGGCCTCGTCGTCCATCCAGGCCACCATGAGCACCTCGCGGGTGTCGTGCTGCTGGACGACGGCGGCGACCAGGCCGGCCGGGTCGCGGCGCAGCAGGGCGGCGACCTCGGGGGCCGGCGCGGGGACGGAGGGGTCGGTCGCGGGCATGCCGCCCAGTGTGCCGTGCGGGCGCCTCAACCCTGCGGGGCGGTGAACCAGCTGCGACCGCCGCCGAACAGCACCAGCCCGAGGGCGACCAGCGGGGCCGCGGCGAAGAACAGGCTGAACGCCGCCACCACGCCGCCGACGTCCTCGGTGGCCGCGGCCGGGCCGAGCAGGTCGGTGAGCTCGGCCCACCAGTAGGCGGCGAGCAGCAGCTGGGCGCCGTGCGCGGCCAGCAGCGCCAGCCAGGCCACCCGGGTGCGCCGGGTCAGCGCGAGGATGCCGGCGGTCACCAGCAGCACCACCGAGACCACCTGGACGATCGAGAGCACGCCTCCCTCGCGGGCGAACTCGTACGCCTGGGTGGGGGCGGCGGTCGGGCTCTGCTCGATCGCCATCTGCGCCAGCGAGGCGAAGAACCACACGTACAGCGAGGCGATCAGCACCAGCAGCGCCTGGACGAAGCTCAGCACCGCGGCCCCGACGACCTGGCCCGGGCGACGCCCGGCCCGGGGCGGGACCGGGCCACCGGGGAACGGCGCCGCCCCCCAGGGGCCGGCGTAGCCGTACGGGCCGGGGTGGCCGTACGGCGGCACACCGTACGGCGGTGCGCCGTACGGCGAGGGCGGCGGCAGCGTGGGCGGCGGACCGGTGTAGACCGGCCCCGGCTCGGTCGGGGTCGTCGGGTCCGACCAGGGGTCGCGTGGTGCGCTCACCGCTGCCCCGTCACAGCGCGGCCGCGAGCGCGCGCCCCGCGCCCCGGCCCGAGAAGAGGCAGCCGCCGAGGAACGTGCCCTCGAGCGAGCGGTAGCCGTGCACGCCACCCCCGCCGAAGCCGGCCACCTCACCGGCCGCGTACAGGCCCCGGAACACCTCGCCACCGGGTCGGAGCACGCGGCCGGAGAGGTCGGTCTCCAGCCCGCCGAGGCTCTTGCGGGTGAGCAGGTTGAGCCGCACCGCGACGAGCGGCCCGGCATCGGGGTCGAGCAGCCGGTGCGGCGGCGCGACCCGGATGAGCTTGTCGCCGAGGTAGTTGCGGGCGCCCCGGATGGCGGTGAGCTGCAGGTCCTTGGTGAAGGTGTTGCCGACCTCTCGGTCGCGGGCGACGATCTCCCGCTCGACCTGGGCGAGGTCCAGCTCGGGGGTGCCGCCGGTGACGCGGTTCATGCCCGCGACCAGCTCGGGCAGCGTGCGGGCGACGACGAAGTCCTCCCCCTTGTCCAGGAACGCCTGGACCGGGCCGGAGACGCCGGCCTTCACGCGGGTCATCAGGAGCCGGAGGTCCTTGCCCGTGAGGTCGGGGTTCTGCTCGGACCCCGAGAGCGCGAACTCCTTCTCCACGATCTTGTGCGTGGCGACGAACCAGGTGTGCTCGTAGCCGGTCTGCCCGATGTGGGCCAGGGTCCCGAGGGTGTCGAAGCCCGGGAAGAGCGGCACCGGGAGCCGCTGGCCGGTGGCGTCGAGCCACAGCGACGACGGCCCCGGGAGGATGCGGATGCCGTGCTTGTCCCACACCGGCGAGTGGTTGACGACGCCCTCGGTGTAGTGCCACATCCGGTCGCCGTTCACCAGGCTGGCGCCCGCCGCGATCGCCGCCTCCTGCATGTGCCCGTCCACGTGCGCGGGGACGCCGGAGAGCAGCCGCTGCGGGGCGGGACCGAGGCGGGCCGGCCAGTGCTTCCGGACCAGCCCGTGGTTGCCGCCGATGCCGCCGGAGGTGACGACGACGGCCTGCGCCCGCAGCTCGAACTCCCCGACCTCGGTGCGCGAGCTGGCCTCGCCGCGCGCGACGGCGCTCGGCTCCAGCACCGCACCCCGCACCCCGGTCACGGTGCCGTCGGCGACCACGAGCTCGGAGACGCGGTGGCGGAACCGCAGCTGCACCAGGCCGGCGTCGACGGCGGCCCGCACCCGGCGCTCGAACGGGGCGACGATGCCGGGCCCGGTGCCCCAGACGATGTGGAAGCGCGGCACCGAGTTGCCGTGCCCGGTGGCGGTGTAGCCGCCGCGCTCGGCCCAGCCCACCACCGGGAAGAAGCCGATGCCCTGCTCCTTGAGCCAGGCGCGCTTCTCACCGGCCGCGAACTGCAGGTAGGCCTCGGCCCACCGGCGGGGCCAGTGGTCGCTGTCGCGGTCGAAGCCGGCGGTGCCGAACCAGTCCTGGCGGGCGAGCTCGAGGGAGTCGCGCACCCGCAGGCGGCGCTGCTCCGGGGAGTCGACGAGGAAGAGGCCGCCGAAGGACCACCAGGCCTGACCGCCGAGGGACGCCTCGGGCTCCTGGTCGACCAGGATCACCCGCTTGCCGGCGTCCGCGAGCTCGGCGGTGGCGACGAGGCCGGCCAGGCCTGCCCCCACCACGACGACGTCTGCCTCCATGCCGGCCTTCTCGGTGTCCACGACCGTGACGCTAGCGGGCCGTCGCCGAAGCGCGCCGCCCTGCGCGGGCGCGACTCGCTCGCCCGGGTGCCGCCGGGACCGGCCGGGGCACCGTCACCCCGCGGTCCAGCGGCGGACCCGCCGGGTCGAGGCCAGCACCGCGGCGAGGACCGGGAGGGCGAGCTGGAGCAGCGCAAGGGCCGCCGCGCCGCCCTCGGGAGCGTCGGCGCCGACCACTGCGACGGCGCCGATGAAGAGGGCGATCGGCACCCAGGCCAGCGCCAGCGGCAGCCAGCCACGCCGGGCCAGCAACCAGAACGCGGCGAGCAGCTGCACCACCGGGGCGATCAGCAGCAGCCACGTCCACGAGAGCCCGGAGGTGACCGCCTGCCACCCCTCCAGGCCCAGGACGATGAGGGCCAGCAGCACCGAGGGCATCGCGCCGACGATCCCGATGGCCGCGGCGGCCAGCGCGATGCCGGGGATCCGCGGGGAGGGGGTGCCGGTGTCCCCGCGCGCCCGCGGTGCAGAGCCCATCCCGGCAGGCTAGACAACGCCGGCCGCTCAGCGCGCGGGTTCCGGCTCCCCCGCCGACGAGCGGCGCCACGACGCGTGCAGCCGCGCGTAGGGCCCGTCCGCGTCGACCAGGTCGGCGTGCGCGCCCCGCTGGACGACGCGGCCGGCGTCGACGACCAGCACCTCGTCGGCCCGCTCCGCGGTGGAGAGCCGGTGCGCGATGGTCAGCGTCGTCCGGCCCTCGGTCAGGGTGTCCAGCGCGCGGGTGAGCCGCTGCTCGGTGGCCGGGTCGACGGCGCTGGTCGCCTCGTCGAGCACCAGCAGGTCGGGGTCGGCCACGTAGGCGCGGGCGACGGCGACCAGCTGCCGCTCCCCCGCCGACAGCGACTCCCCGCGCTGGCCCACCGCCGTCCCCACGCCCGCCGGCAGGCCGGCGACCCACGGCGCCAGGCCGAGGTCGTCGAACGCGGCGACGACCTCGTCGTCGGTCATGCCGGGCCGGCCGTAGCGGACGTTGTCGGCCACCGTGGCGTCGAAGAGGAACCCGTCCTGCGGGACCATCACCACCCGCGCGCGCAGCGAGGAGAAGGCGACCTCGGACAGCGGCACCCAGCCGGCGTCGTCGGAGCCGAGCAGCACCCGCCCCTCGACGGGGTCCATGAGCCGGGTGACGAGCTTGGCGAAGGTGGTCTTGCCCGAGCCGGTCTCGCCCACGATCGCGACGCGGGCGCGCGGCGCGATGGTCAGCTCGACGTCGTCCAGCGCCGCCCGCGCACCCGGCGCGTAGCGGAAGGTGACGTGCTCGAACCGGACACCGAGAGGGCCGGCCGGCAGCTCGCGCACCCGGCCGGGCGCGGCGACGGCCGGGTCGCGGACGTCGGGCTCGGTGTCGAGCACGTCGAGCACCCGGCGGAAGCCGGCGACGGCGTTCTGCGCCTCGTTGAGCACCTCGCTGGCGGTCTGCACCGGGGCGACGAAGAGGGTGACGAGGAAGAGGAAGGCCACGAGCGTGCCCGGGGTGATGTCGCCGGCGAGCCCGAGCAGCACGCCGACGACCACGACGGCGGCGTTGGCGACGGCGGCGACGAACTCCCCGCTGACGAACACGGCGGCGGTCACCTTCTGCGCGTCGACCTGCGCGCGGTAGTGCCGGTCGATGGCGGCGTCGAGCCGCTCGGCCGTGCGGGCGCGGACCCCGTAGGCGCGCACGGTGGGGGCGCCGACCACCGACTCGGCCACCGCGGCCAGCACGTCGCCGACCCGCTCGCGGACCACGGCGTAGACCTGCACCAGCCGCTGGGCGAACCAGCGGACGGCGAACACCAGGGGGATGAAGCAGACCAGCACCAGCAGGGTCAGCTGCCAGGAGTAGACGAACATGACGGCGGTGGCGACGACGAGCTGGCCCACGCTGACCAGCCCGAGCACGCCGCCCCACTGCATGAACACCGAGAGCTGGTCGACGTCGCTGGTCACCCGCGAGACCAGCGAGCCGCGCCGCTGACCCTGCTGGTGCAGCACGGAGAGGTCGTGCACGTGCCGGAACGCCCGTGCGCGCAGGCCGGCCAGCGCGGTCTCGGTGGTGCGGAACAGGCGCACGTTCATGCGGTAGACCGCAACGGCGGTGAGCACGACGACGACCGCGCAGGCCGCCACCACCCACGCGACGAAGTCCAGGTCGGGGCCCTCGGGCGAGCCCAGGCCGCGGTCGATGACCTGCTGCACGGCGATGGGGACGACCACCCGGCCGGCCGTGGCGACCAGCGCGAGGGCGAAGGTGACCGGCAGGCCGCGCCGGAACTCCGGCATCATGCGCAGGCCCCGCCGCAGCGTGGCCAGGGCGCCCTCGTGCTCGCGGTCCTCGAGCTGGGCAGCGGCGGTCACGCCGGCACCTCCGCCTGCGAGTAGGCGCGGACGAGGGCCGCGTAGCCCGGGACCTCGGCCAGCAGCTCCTCGTGGGTGCCACGGGCGACGGCGCGCCCGTCCGCCAGCCAGACCACCTCGTCGGCCAGCGCGATCGTCGCCTGCCGGTAGGCGACCACGACGACGGTCGTCGGCGTCCCGCTGCCGCGGAGCGCGTCGAGGATGCGCGCCTCCACCGCCGGGTCGACGGCGCTGGTCGCGTCGTCGAGGACCAGCAGGCGGGGTCGGCGGACGACGGCGCGGGCCAGCGCCAGCCGCTGCCGCTGGCCGCCCGACAGCGACGCGCCCCGCTCGCCCACGCGGGTGTCCAGCCCCTCGGGCAGCGCGCCCACGAAGTCGTCGGCGGCGGCCACGCGCAGGGCGGCCCACACCTCGTCGTCGTCGTAGGGGGCGCCGAGGGTGACGTTGCCGCGCACCGTGTCGTCGAAGAGGAAGGCGCTCTGGGCGACGAACGCCACCTGCCCGCTGACCTCGCCCTCGCGCAGCCGGCGCAGGTCGACCCCGTCGAGGAGCACGCCGCCGTCGGCCGGGTCGACCAGGCGCACCAGCAGGCCGGCGAGCGTGGACTTGCCCGAGCCGGTGGGGCCGACGACGGCCACCGTCCGGCCGGCCGGCACGTCGAAGGTCACCCCGCTCAGCGTGGGCCGGGCGCTCCCGTCGAACCGGAAGGCGACGTCGCGCAGGGCCACCCCGGCACCCCCGGCGCCCGCGACGGCGTCGTCCGGCCCGTAGGGGGTCTCGCCGGTCGCCTCCAGGACGGGCGTGACCCGGTCGAACCCGGCGAGGGCGCGGGGCAGGTCGGCCAGCACCCAGCCGATGGCGCGGATGGGCAGCGCCAGCAGGGTGAACAGGTAGGCGATGGAGACCAGCTCGCCGGCGTCGGTCGCGCCGTCGGCGACCCGGCCGGCGCCGATGAGCAGGACGGCGAGCGTGCCCAGGCTGGGCAGCGCCTCCATCAGCGGGTCGAACAGCCCGCGCACCCGGCCGACGGCGATCAGCCCGTCGCGCAGCTGCTCGGCCCGGTCGGCGAAGCGCTCGGTCTCGGTGTCCTCGCGGCCGAGGGTCTTCACCACGAGGGCTGCGTCGAAGCTCTCGTGGGCGATCTCGCTGACCTCGGCGCGCAGCTGCTGGGCCCGCTGCATCCGGGGGCTCATGACCTGCGAGTAGACGACGTTGGCGGCGAACACCAGCGGGAAGACGACGAGGCCCACCAGCGCCAGCAGCGGATCGGTGAGGACCAGCGCCACCACGGTGATCCCGATCATCACCAGCGCGCCGCAGGCGAAGGGCAGCGGCGCGACGAAGAACCAAGCCGACTCGACGTCGGAGTTGGCGTTGGAGAGCAGCTGGCCGGTGGGGTGGCGCTGGTGCCAGGACAGCGGCAGGCGCAGGTACTGGCCGGTCACGCGGCGCCGGTACTCCGCCTGCAGCCGGTAGCTCATGATCCCGGCGAACAGGCGACGGCCCAGGATGCCCAGGATCTTCAGCAGCGCGACGCCGAGGATGGCGACCGAGGCCAGCGCGAGCGCCGTGCCCGTGGTGGCGCCGTCCTCGAAGGAGGGCAGCAGCACGCGGGAGGTGATCTCGCCGATCACCCACGCGCTGGCGACGGTCATCGCGCCGTAGAGGCTGCTGGCCAGGAGGGCCAGGGTGAACATCCGGGGCTGCTCGCGGACCGCCCGGCGGATGTGGCGGAGCCCGCGTCGCACGACGGCGTCTCTGCGGCGGGACACAGGGCTCCTCGGGGGTCGGGCGACCGGGACGGGGTGCGCGGTCGTTAGGAACGCTAAGCGGCGCCAACCACGCCCGCACGCGACTTCTTCCCGGGCCCGGGTGTCGCCGGACGCACCCGCCCGGTACGAAGGTGCGATGAGCGCCTCTCCCCCGCCCCTGCAGGACCGCGAGCGCGCCGCCCTGGCCGACCTCCTCGACGAGCTCGGGCCGGAGGCGCCGACGTGCTGCGAGGGGTGGACCACGGCGCACCTGGCCGCGCACCTCGCCGTCCGCGACCGGCGGCCCGACGCCCTCCCGGGCTACGGCCTGGAGATGGTGCCCGGCGGTGAGCGGCTGGGCTGGTGGTCCCACCGGCTGGAGGACCGGCTGCGCGGGTCCACCCCCTACGCCGAGGTGGTGGGCCAGGTCCGCTCCGGCCCGCCGTCCTGGGCGCCCACGGCCTGGCCGGCCGTGGCCCGGGCGATCAACGTGTCGGAGTTCGCCATCCACCACGAGGACGTCCGTCGCGCCCAGCCCGGGTGGGCGCCGCGCACGCTCGCCCGGGCCGAGCAGGACCAGCTGTGGTCGGTCGCCGCGCTCCACGCCCGGCGGGCCGCCGGTCGCCGCGGCCTCGTGCTCCGCCGCTCGGACGCCGCCGGCGAGGAGAAGCGGTTCGGTGCCGGCGGGCGCACGGTCACCGGCGAGCCGCTCGAGCTGCTGCTCTGGGCCGCGGGCCGGCGCGACG
Organism: Blastococcus sp. SYSU DS0510; assembly: GCF_054050835.1. Classification (NCBI taxonomy): domain Bacteria; kingdom Bacillati; phylum Actinomycetota; class Actinomycetes; order Geodermatophilales; family Geodermatophilaceae; genus Blastococcus; species Blastococcus sp. SYSU DS0510. Next base: position 47,229 of record NZ_JBJHAC010000027.1, read on the forward strand.
TCGCCCGCATCGACGTGGGCTGACCGCCACCCGGAGGGGTCAGCTGCCCGGGTGCGGCCCCGGCTGCCTGCTGGACGGGGCGATGTTCTGGTTGAGGCAGAACAGGTTGTCCGGGTCGTAGCGGTCCTTGATCGCCACCAGGCGGTCGTACTTGTCCGGGCCGAAGGCGGCACGGACCCGGTCGACCCCCTCGTCGCCCAGGAAGTTGAGGTAGGCGCCGGCGGCGGCGTACGGCTTCACGGAGGCGGCCAGCTCCCGGGTCCAGCCGATGTTGCGCTCGTCGTCGGCCGGGTCGGGCCACATGCTCAGGAAGTGGATGTTCCAGGGCGCGTCCCGCAGGTCGAAGGCCGTGGCCTCGCGCGGGACCCGCGCCAGCGCGCCGCCGCCGGGCGCGAGGATCACCTGGGTCATCGGTGAGGGCACGCGGCCGGTCAGCTCGGCGATCCTCTCGATGCCGTCGTCGGGCAGCTCCCGCAGGAAGTCCGCCGTCCACCAGTTGCGCATGCCTCGCGGGCAGGCGAGGTCGAGCATCTGCTGGATCGCCGTGTAGGGCATCGGCTGCACCATCGTGACGATCGGGGAGCCGTACTCGAGCAGTGGCCGCAGGACCTCCTGCCCCTGCGCCACGTCGCCGGCGTACACGACGACCAGCCCCAGCACCGGACGGCCCCGCACGGGTTCCGGTACGAACGGCTCCGGTGGGGCGGAGATGAAGGCGGCGGCACCGTTGACCTCGTCCGGCGCCTGGGCCATGAACTCGCGGTAGTGGCGGACCACGTCGACGGCGGCCTCGTGCGGGTGCATCACCATGCCGCCGAGGAGCACCGGCCCCATCGGCGAAGCACGGAAGTCGAACCGGGTCACGACGCCGAAGTTGCCCCCGCCACCGCGCAGCGCCCAGAACAGGTCGGGCTCCTGCTCGGGGCCGACCTCGAGCACCTGGCCGGCGGCCGTCACGACCTCGGCGCCGATGAGGCTGTCGCAGGTGTAGCCCAGCGTGCGCTCGAGCCAGCCGCTGCCGCTGCCGAGCGCGAGCCCGCCGACGCCCGTCGACGACACCCGCCCGCCGGTGACCGCCAGCCCGTGCTCCTGGGTGGCGGCGTCGAACTGCGCCCACGTGGCCCCTCCCTCGGCGCGCACCGAGCGGTCGGACACCTGGACCTGCACGCGGTTCATCGGGCGGAGGTCCAGCATGAGCCCGCCGTCGCAGACGGCGTGTCCCACGACGCCGTGCCCCCCGCCGTGCACCGCGAGCGGGAGACCGGCGTCGCGGGCGTGCCCCACCGCCGCCACGACGTCGTCCGTGCCGGTGCACCGGGCGATCAGTGCGGGCGAACGGTCGACCATGCCGTTGAAGACCCGGCGGGCGTCGTCGTAGCCGGGGTCGCCGGGCCGGAGCACCTCACCGCGGAAGCCGCGGATGCCGGACTGCAGCGTGGGAGTCGCCATGACTGCCTCCTGGAGTCGGGAGCGACCATGGTGCTCCCGGCTCGCGGCCCCCGCGACGGACCTTCGTCCCGCTTGCGGGATACCGCGCGCGGCGCACGCCGGCTCCGGCGCGCTCCGGCAACCGTCAGGGGAGTGGCTGGTCGGTCTCCTGGCGGATCGGCACGCCGGCCGCGGCGAGCCCGGCCTTGACGTCGCCGACGCGGAGCTGGCCGAAGTGGAAGACGCTCGCCGCCAGCACCGCGTCGGCGCCCGCCGCGACGGCGGGCGGGAAGTGCTCCACCGCGCCCGCCCCACCGCTGGCGATCAGCGGCACGCTCACCTCGCGGCGCACCTGCGCGATGAGGTCGGTGTCGAAGCCGGCGCGGGTGCCGTCGGCGTCCATGGAGTTGAGCAGGATCTCGCCGACCCCGAGCTCCGCTGCCTGCACGCACCACTCGACGGCGTCGCGGCCGGTGCCCCGGCGGCCGCCGTGGGTGGTGATCTCGTAGCCGGAGTCGGTCACCGCGCCGTCGCGGGTCCGGCGCGCGTCCAGCGACAGCACCAGCACCTGGTTGCCGAACCGGTGGGCGATCTCGGCGATCAGCTCCGGCCGGGCCACGGCGGCGGTGTTGACCGCGACCTTGTCCGCGCCGGCGCGCAGCAGCTTGTCGACGTCCTCGACGCCGCGCACGCCGCCGCCGACGGTCAGCGGGATGAAGACGCTCTCGGCGGTGCGGCGGACGACGTCGTAGGTGGTCTCGCGGTTGCCGGAGCTGGCGGTGATGTCCAGGAAGGTCAGCTCGTCGGCGCCCTCGGCGTCGTAGACCCGGGCCATCTCGACCGGGTCCCCGGCGTCGCGGAGGTCGACGAAGTTCACGCCCTTGACCACGCGCCCGGCGTCGACGTCGAGGCACGGGATGACCCGCACGGCGAGCGTCACGCCGCGGGCTCCCGCACGGCGTCGGCCTCGATCTCCACCAGCAGCTCGGGGTCGATGAGCGCCGACACCTCGACCATGGTCGACGCCGGCCGGATGCCGCCGAAGACCTCGCCGTGAGCGCGGCCGACCTCCTCCCAGCGGCTGATGTCGGTGACGTACATCCGGGTGCGGACGACGTCGGCGAGGGCGAACCCCGCCCGCTCCAGGGAGCGCTCGATGGTGGCGAGCACCTGGCGGGTCTGCGCCGCGGCGTCCCCGGGGTGCGCGACCTCGCCGTCGACGAGCGCCGTCGTCCCGCTCACCCAGGCGGTGTCGCCCCGGACGACGATCCGGCTGTAGCCGACCACCGGCTCCCACGGGTTCGCCGAGCCGAGGTTGAGCACCGTCACGCCAGCTCCTCGGTGACCCGCAGGGCCTCCGGCAGCGTGAAAGCACCCGCGTAGAGGGCCTTGCCGACGATGGCGCCCTCGACGCCGATGGCGGTCAGCGCGGCGAGCGCGCGGATGTCGTCGAGCGAGCTGACCCCGCCCGAGGCGATCACCGGCCGCGGGGTGGCGGCGCAGACCTCGCGCAGCAGCTCCAGGTTCGGCCCCTTGAGGGTGCCGTCCTTGGTGATGTCGGTGACCACGTAGCGGGCGCAGCCCTCGGCGTCCAGGCGGGCGAGGGTCTCGTACAGCTCCCCGCCCTCCTGGGTCCAGCCACGGGCGGCCAGGCGGGTGCCGCGGACGTCGAGGCCGACGGCGATGCGGTCGCCGTGCTCGGCGATGGCCCGGGCGCACCACTCGGGCGACTCCAGGGCGGCGGTGCCGAGGTTGACCCGGCGGCAGCCGGTGGCGAGCGCGGCCTCCAGTGAGGCGTCGTCGCGGATGCCGCCGGAGAGCTCCACGTCGACGTCCAGCTCGCCGACGACGCGGGCCAGCAGCTCGCGGTTGCTGCCGCGGCCGAAGGCGGCGTCGAGGTCGACCAGGTGCACCCACTCGGCGCCGTCGCGCTGCCACTGCATGGCCGCCTCGAGGGGATCGCCGTAGGAGGTCTCGCTCCCGGCCTCCCCCTGGACCAGACGGACGGCCTGGCCGTCGGCGACGTCGACGGCGGGGAGCAGCTGCAGCTTCGGCACGGTGCCAGCCTAGGGACCGCCTCCGGCGCGCCCGGCGTCAGCTCCCGGCCGCGTGCCGGGCGGCGAACCGCCCGGGGGTCATCGCGGTCACGCGGGAGAAGTCGCGGGTGAAGTGCGCCTGGTCGGCGTAGCCCAGCACCGCCGCCACCTCGCCGATGCTCGACGGGTTACCGCGCAGCCGCTCGGCCGCCTCCTGGAGCCGGCGCCGCTGGATCAGCCACTTGGGCGTGAGCCCGAGGCGGCGGTGCACCAGCCGCTGCAGCGCCCGTTCGGAGAGCCCGAAGCGCGCGCACACCTGCGCGACGCGGACCACCTCGCGGTCGCCCTCGACGAACGCCACCACCTCGTTGACCAGCCGGCCGTCGTCGTCGACCGGGAGGAACGGACGCAGCGCGTCGCCGAACGCGGCCATCGCCGCGGCGTGCGCTTCCGGGGCGTGCGGGTCCCGCGCCATGGCGGCGTGGACGCGCGTGGTCAGCCGCTCCCCCTCGGGCCCCAGCACCTCGGCGACGTCGACGTACCGGTCGGTGTACCCGCTCATCGGCCCCCCGGCGACCAGCGCGCCCGCGGCGGGAGCGCACATGACGCCCACCGCCCAGCCGTCGCCGGTCAGCGTCGTCTCCGACAGCCCGCTCACGACGCCGTAGAACCGGGCGTAGCCCCCCGAGACGACCAGCAGCGCGACCGGGTACTGCAGCACCCGCTGCGGGGCCTCCCGGCCGGGCGGGACCGACCACACCGGGATCCAGAACCGCTGCAGCAGGCCGTCGAACTCCGGCGCCGCGGGATAGCGGTGGATGACGTGCGAGGTGTCGTCCGGGTCCTTGAGGTGGGCGCGCTCGACGTGGTCCATCGCCCCACCGGCCCTGTCGGGTTTCATCAAGACCGAGCCTGCCGCACGCTCCTACGTTCCGGGGCATGACCTCCACCGCCGCGAGCTTCCAGGCCGCCGAACGCCCCTTCACCGCGCTGCTCGACGCCGTCCCCCCGGCCGGCTGGGCCCGCCCGTCCCCCTGCGAGGGCTGGGACGCCGCCGACGTCGTCGGGCACGTGATCGGCACCCAACGCGACTTCCTCACCACGCACGGCGTCGACCTCGGCGAGGCCCCGGACGTCGCCGCCGACCCCGCGACCGCCTGGCGCGAGCACGCCAAGCGCGCTGCCGAGGCGGTGTCGGACGACGCCGTCGCCGCCCGGGAGTTCGAGGGCTTCTTCGGCCGCACCACGGTCGGCGCCGCCTTCGTGCAGTTCTACGTCTGGGACCTGGTCGTGCACCGCTGGGACGTCGCCCGCGCCGTCGGCGCCGACGCCGGCCTGACCGACGAGGAGCTGGACCGGATCGAGGCGGGGGCGGACGCCTTCGGCCCCGCCCTGCACATGGACGGCATCTGCCGCCCGGCCCTGGAGGTGCCCGGCGACGCCGACCGGACGACGCGGGCGCTGGCCCGGCTCGGCCGGAGGGCCTGACCCGGCGTCGTCCCCGTGCGGCAGGCTGACGGCGTGGAGTGCTGCCGTGGAGTTCGCTGACGTCGTCCGCCGTCGCCGCATGGTGCGCGACTACGACCCCGACCGCCCGGTGCCCCCCGAGGTGCGGGAGAGGCTGCTCGAGCACGCCATCCGGGCGCCGTCGGCCGGGTTCAGCCAGGGCTGGGCGTTCCTCGTGCTGGAGACACCGGAGGAGCGCGACCGATTCTGGTCGGCGACTGCGCCGGCCCCCACCCACCCGGACGGCTGGCTGACGCGCATGCGGCGGGCCCCGCTGCTGGTCGTGCCGCTCGCCAACAAGAGCGCCTACCTCGACCGCTACGCCGAGCCGGACAAGGGCTGGACCGACCGCGACGAGGCCCGCTGGCCGGTGCCCTACTGGGACGTCGACGCCGGGATGGCCTCGCTGCTGATGCTGCTCACCGCGGTGGACGAGGGGCTCGGCGCCTGCTTCTTCGGCGTCCCGGCCGAGCGGGTCGGCGCGTTCCGGTCGGCGTTCGGGGTGCCGGAGGAGTACCGGCCGGTCGGCTGCGTCTCGGTCGGCTACCCCGGCGCGGAGGACCGCCGGTCGCCGTCGCTGCGCCGCGGCCGGCGGGGCGTCGACGAGGTGGTGCACCGGGGCCGCTGGTGAGAGCTCCCTCATCGGGCTCTCACGCGCGGTTCACCGCCGCCACCGAGGCTGGCGGGGTGGACAGCGGCCCGCTCTGCCCGGTGCGGGTCCCCCCGTGGTGGCCCCCCTCGCTGCAGCTCCTGCTCGGCGAGCCGGCCGGCGATCTCTGGTCGGCCGTGCTGGGGCCGCTGTCCGGCCGGCTCCGGACCCTCGCGGCGACGTCGGTGTCCCTGCGCCCCGACGGGGCGGCCACCGTCCGCCACACCGCCGTCGTCGAGTGGGGCGACGGGCGCACCACCCGCGAGCACCTCGCGGCGACGACGGGCACCGCGATCCCACCGGGGGCCGCCGTCGTCGAGGGCGAGGCCGGGGGTGCACCGCTCGCCGTGGGTCTCTGGCGGTGGCCGCTGGACCCCGCGCTGCCCGGGCTGGCCTGGGCGACCTCGGCCGCCGGGGTGGCCGGGCGGCTGGCCGCGCTCGGCATCGACGTCCCCGCCCCCCGGCTGCGGCTGCGCGCCTACCGGCCCGGCCGGCGCGCGGTCGTGGAGGTGACCTCGCCCGCCGGTCGCTGGTTCCTCAAGGTCGTCCGCCCGTCGGCGGTCGCTGACCTCGTGCACCGCCACACCGCCCTGGCCCCGGCCGTCCCGGTCCCGCCCGTGCTGGCGAGCACCGCCGACGGCGTGGTCGTGCTGCCCGGCCTGCCCGGCACGCCCCTGCGGGAGGCGCTGACCGGGGACCCCGCGCGGCTGCCCGACCCGCAGGCACTCGACCTCCTGCTCGACCGGCTCCCGGCCGTGGCGGCGCGGAAGAGGCGCGGCGCGCCCGGCGACCCGCTGCCCGCCCTGCGGGCGCACGCGGCGGTGCTCGGAACGGTGTCCCCCGCCCTCCTGCCCCGGCTGGAGCGGGTCACCGCCGCGGTGGCGGCCGGCGCCGGCCGGCACCCCGTCGTGCCGGTGCACGGTGACTTCTACGAGGCGCAACTGCTCGTGGACGACGCCGGGGCGGTCGTCGGCCTGCTCGACGTGGACACCGCCGGTCCGGGGGCCCGGATCGACGACTGGGCCACCCTGCTGGGCCACCTGGTCCTGCTGGAGCACCTGGCCGTCGACCCGGCGCCGATCACGGCCTACCGCGACCGGGTGGCCGGCCTGCTCGCGGGGCGCTGGCCCCTGGGCCAGCTGGAGACCCGGGTGGCGGGCGTGCTCGTCGGTCTGGCCACCGGCCCCTTCCGGGTGCAGCAGCCGGGATGGGCCGCGGCGACCGAGGCCCGGCTGGCCCTCGCCGAGCAGTGGGCCGGCTGCACGGCGCGGCGCTCCGCCGCCGGATGAGGTCAGCCGAGCTCGGTGACCCCCGTGACGAGCACCAGGTCCGCGCCGTGCGTGCCGGCGACGTCGACCCCCTCGGGCCGAGGATCGAACCCGGGGAGCTCCTGCAGCCCATCGCTGCCGTCGGTGGCGCGCAGCCGCACCGGGCCGTCGCCCTCCACCGTGAACGCGGCCTGCAGCCCGTCAGCAGGCGGCGCGTGGAAGGTGATCCGCAGGGCGCTGCCGCCCAGCGACCCTTCGGGCACGTCCCGGCCGGCGAGCCGGGCGCGGACGACGCTGCCGCCGTCGACGGTCAGCTCGAGGTCGACCAGCCGGACGCCGCTCCGCTGCGGCGCCACCCGCACGGCGATCTCCCGCCGCCCGCCGAGGACCTCGTCGGAGACCACGGTGACCGCCGGCGCCGGGAGGTCGGCGACCTCGGCCGGTCCGGTCAGCAGGTCGCGGCCGGCGAGGTAGGGCAGGTCGGCGCCGAGCGTGCCGCGGCCGTCGACGAAGCGGGCGGTCCACTCCCCCGGCGTCGTCTCGGTCGTCACCCAGCGGGCCTGGTCCTGCTCGGTGTCGAGCACGTACGCCAGCCGGCTGGGCATCGGGTGGTCCGCGTCGAACCGGTCGACCGCCAGCCCGACCGCGGCGCACGCCCCCGCGGTGGCCAGCGCCACCACGGGCACGACGGCCGACCCGAGCCGGGCCCTGCCCGCGGGGTCGGGGAAGAGGAGGTCGAACGCCGGCAGCAGGGCCAGCGCGGCGAGGGCGACGACGACCGACGGCGCGAACGCCTGGGACAGCCCGAGGGCCGGGAAGAAGAGCGCGGCGGTCGGTGCGAGGACGAGCACCGCGGCCGCACCGGTGAGCAGCGCGGCCAGGACGCGGACGACCCGGCCCGGCACGAGGACGGCGACGGTGCCGGTGAGCCCGCCGACCAGCGCCGGCCACGCGGCCAGGTAGGAGCCGCCGGGCGCCACGGCGGCGAGCACGAGCGCCACCACGGCGAGCCAGAGGAGCGCACCCGCGGCCAGCGGTGCGGCGCCGACCCGCCGGCGCAGCAGGGCGTACCAGACCAGGACCACGGCCAGCACCAGCGCCACCGCGGCCAGCCGGAACCAGCCCGGCCGCCAGGGGTCGAGCATCGTGGCGTAGCCGGGGCGGACCGCGACGAGCGCCGCCCACAGGCCCTGCGCGGCGAGCGGCGCCGCCACCAGCGGGACGGTCGCCAGCGCAGCCGCGACGGCCGTGCGCCGCAGCGAGCCGAGCCCGCGGGCGTGCAGCGCCCAGGCCAGCCCGGCGGCCGCCGCCAGCGCCGCACCGGCCAGCGGCCACACCAGCGAGCCCGGGTAGCGGACCAGCAGGCCCGGGAGGGGGAAGTAGGTGGCGTCCTCGGCCGCGGGCCCGGCGAGCTCGGCCAGGTCGCGGCCCCCGAGCTCGCGGGCCAGCGCCAGGGTGTTGTCGCCGAGGGCCTGCAGCGTGCCGCGGTCGAGCCGGTCCGGGGTGTCCTGCGGCGAGTGGTAGGCGGCCGCGCCCTCGACGAAGGCGGTGTTCATGCCGGTGAAGCCGCCGTCCTCGAGGAGGACGCTGAAGTCGGTGTCGTTGGGGAGCGCCCGGTAGACCTCGACGGCAACGCTGCTCGCGACCGGGTGCGGCGCGGCGTCGGCGTACACCGCGGCGAGGCCGGCGTTCCCGCGCGAGGTCTCGAACATGATCGGCGGCCCGCCGGTGCCGCGGGCCTCGACGTTGAGCGCCACGCCGCCGCCGGCCAGCGGGTGCGAGGCGGTGAACGCCTCGGCCCCGCAGAGGCAGGCCTCCTCGGCGTCGGTGAGGACGACGACGACGTCGTTGCGCAGCGACGGGCCCTCCGTCAGCGCGCGGACCGACTCCAGCAGCGTGGCGACCCCGGCGGCGTCGTCGGCCGCGCCCGGGCCGCCCTCCACCGAGTCGTGGTGCGCCACGAGGTAGAGCCGGCCGGTGGGGTCGGCACCGGGGAGGACGGCGACGACGTTGCGGACCCGGGCCATGCGCGCCTCCCCCGCCCCGCCGGGCCGGCTGCCGACGGCGTTCTGCACGCGGGTGTCCAGGCCGAGGTCGGTCAGCGTGGCCACCAGGTCGGCCACCACCGCGTCGCTCGCGGGGCTGCCCGCCACGCGCGGCTCGGCCGCGATGCGCTCGACGTGCGCGACGGCGCGGGCGGCGCTGAACTCGGTGGGCGGGGCGTCGGCGGGGCGCGGATCCGGCGGCTGCAGCCCTGCGACGGTCCAGGCGGCGAGCGCCAGGAGCAGCGCCACGACGGCGAGCCCGACCGGGCGGCCGGGGCGGGACGGGCGCTCGGCGGGCACGGGACCTCCTCGGACGGGGACCCGCGCACCCTAGGGCGCGGGCGCACCCCGGCGGGGCAGGCGCGGCCGACGCGGCTGGTTGACTGCCGCCATGACCAGCGCCCCGGAGTCCCGCGCCGTCCTCGTCACGGGCGCGTCCCGCGGCATCGGGCGGGCCATCGCGCTCGCCTTCGCCGCCCGTGGCGACCGGGTCGCCGTGCACTCCGGCACCTCGCGGGAGGCCGCGGAGCGGGTCGCCGCCGAGCTGCCCGGCCGCGGGCACGCCGTCGTCCAGGCCGACGTCGCCGACGCCGAGGCGGTCGCAGCCGCGGTCGACGAGGCCGCCGCCGCCCTGGGCGGGCTGCAGGTGCTGGTCAACAACGCCGGCGTCTTCACCCCGCACCCGCCTCTGGAGACCTCCTGGGCCGACTGGCAGGCGGTGGTGGCCCGCACGCTGCAGGTGAACCTGGTCGGCGCGATGCACGCGACCTTCCGGGCGGTGCCGCACCTGGTCGCGGCCGGCGGCGGCGCGGTCGTCAACGTGACCAGCCGCGGCGCGTTCCGGGGCGAGCCGGCCACCCCCGCCTACGGTGCCGCCAAGGCAGGCCTCAACGCGTTCGGGCAGTCGATGGCCCAGGCGCTCGCCCCGCACGGGATCAGCGTGGGCAGCGTCGCACCGGGGTTCGTGCAGACGGAGATGGCGCGCGACGTCCTCGACGGCCCGGGCGGCGACGCGGTGCGGGCGCAGTCGCCCTACGGCCGGGTGGCGCGGCCCGAGGAGGTCGCCGCCGCGGTGCTCTGGCTGGCGTCTCCGGAGGCCCGCTTCTCGACCGGCACGATCATCGACGTCAACGGGGCCAGCTACCTGCGCAGCTGAGCCACCTCAGTCGAGGCTGTGCAGCCAGTTGGTGAGCAGTTGGGCCCCGGCGTCCCCGCTCTTCTCGGGGTGGAACTGGGTGGCCGAGAGGGCGGCGTTCTCCACACCCGCGACGAACCGGTCGCCGTGCTCGGCCCAGGTCACCTTCGGCTTGGCCAGCGGCGAGGGGACGCCGTCCTGACCGAGCGGGAAGTTGCGCACGCCGTAGGAGTGGACAAAGTAGAAGCGCTGGTCGGCAAGACCGGCGAACAGCACGCTGTCCCGCGGCGCCTGGACGGTGTTCCACCCCATGTGCGGCAGCACCGGCGCCTCGAGCGGCTCGACGACGCCGGGCCACTCGCCGCAGCCCTCGGCGTCCACGCCGTGCTCGACGCCTCGCTCGAAGAGGATCTGCATGCCGACGCAGATTCCCAGCACCGGCCGGCTGCCCGCGAGCCGGCGGCCGATGATGCGGCGGCCGTCGACGGCGTCCAGCCCCGCCATGCAGGCGGCGAACGCGCCGACGCCGGGGACGACGAGGCCGTCGGCGTCCAGCGCCGTCTGCGCGTCGGAGGTCACCGTGACCTCGGCGCCGACCCGCTGCAGGGCGCGCTCCGCGGAGCGCAGGTTGCCCGAGCCGTAGTCGAGGACCGCCACCTTCTTCACGCCTGCCACGCTACCGACCAGCGCCGGAGCCCCCTCACGTGTTCCCGCGCCCTCCCCCGAGGACCGATCGCCGTCCCCGTCAAGTTGATCCCGGCATCTGTGGACAGGTCGCTGACCTGCAGATTCATGCAGCGGCGGAGGCCGATCGGCGGTATTATTCGCACATGTGTTCGACAGGTGCGGAGGGCGCGGTGGCACGGCTGGGCGCCGCGCTGGACGACCTGGCCGCCGAACGGCTCGACGGCGCGTTCGGCCCGCAGCTGATCGAGCAGCTGGGTGCGCTGCTCACCGCGTCCAACCGGCTGGCCGCGCAGGTGGCCCGCC